>NZ_JBXAOA010000025.1:0-88833 GCF_058802325.1 Pseudomonas sp. GW822-FHT02E03
GTTAGCCGCGCACGGCCATGGATGGCCGATCGCGGCGGGCCCACGGAGCAGGACCGGAGCGAGGGCATGCCGAGCCTTAGCGAGGCACCGAACGAAAGGGGCAAAAGCGCTTTGGTTACTTTCGCGCTTTTCGAAAGTGACTCGCTGTAAAAGCGAAACCAATAGCAGTCGTTACCGCAGAAATGGATATGTACCCCGACCAAAATTATAGGTCAGCAGTCAGTCCGCCATCGCGGGCAAGCCCGCTCCCACAGGGTCTTTGTTGTCCTTCAGACCGTCGTTTCCTGCCGGCTTACATGCTGGCGAGCATCACTGGCAATCAACTGCCTGATCCCTTCAAACAACTCATCACTCTGCGCCTGCGTGCAGTCCTCACCATGGCGTTTACGCAGCCCGTAATGGCTGAGAATCAGATGCACATCCGCATGCAGCCCATGTTGCTTGAGGCAGTTTTCAACACATTGCAACGGACAGCCATCCAGCGCGAAGATCCGGCGCCCCGAGCGCGCTTTGTTGACCAGCGCCGCCACATGCCCGCCAACACCGACGATGCAGGACATTTCAGCCAGGCCACTGCGGTCCAGTCGCACGGCCTGGGTATTGGCCAGTTGGGCGACATTGGAGCAACCTGAGCAGGAGTAAACCAAAGGCAGGGTTGAACGGGGCATTTGCACTCTCCGTGGATGGACGCTGCCAGTGTGCAAGGTGCCTGGCATTGCGCCTTGATGACGGTCAATTCCGGCTATTGGAAAGCCGCCAGCTCCTCTTCAGCGAGGATGCTGATATGGCGACGCTCCATGGCGATCAGGCCGCACTCCACCAGACGATGCAAAATCCGCGAGAAGGTTTCCGGCTGAATCCCAAGCTTCGACGCCACCAGGCGTTTGGACACTTGCAAGACAATCTGGCCGGTAACCGGGTGGCGTTCCTGGAACAGAAAATTGATCACCCGACGAGTCGCACTGGCCATGGTCAAGGTATCGATGTCGCGCAGACGCAGGTGCAGGTGAACACTCATGCTCGCCAGGATCGCCAGACAGACTTTCGGCTGGTCCTCCAGGGCATTGCGGTAATGGTTGCCCTCGATACTTACCAGCACGCTGTCCTTCAGCGCGGTGGCGCTCACCGGGTAGAGCCGGGCCTGGCTGAACAGCAAGGCTTCGGCAAAGGTCTGGCCGGGCTGGATGATCTCCACCAGGTTTTCCTGGCCTTCGCCGGTGAGCCGGTACAACTTGACCTGGCCGCTGACCAGCAGGAAAAAACGCCTGGCCGGATCCCCTTGATGCATGAGCGTGCTGTGACAACTCAGACGCTTGAGCATGGCCAGGCTGCAGACTTCCTCGAAGACTTTCTCCGGCAGTTGGCTGAACAGATGATGACGGCGCAACGTTAAAACGATGGAAGGGTGGGTCAGCATGGCGTACCTCCGCTGACCGTCATAGTAGAGAGCGCAGGCCAATTGACCTATGCCTCTGCAGGCCTACCTCCAAGGAGGGATGCCTGTCAGCCTGCACTGCGCAGATGCTCCATGGCCCACACTGCCGCCTCCACCCGCGAGCGCAAGCCGAGTTTGTGCAGCAGGTTTTTCACGTGGACCTTGACCGTCCCTTCGGTGATGCCCAGCTTGTGCCCGATGACCTTGTTGCTGAAGCCGCTGGCGATGGTTTTCAACACCTGACGCTCACGCTCGGTCAGTTCCACCACGGCCTGGCGTGCAGGAGCGCGCAGTGCCTGGGCCATGACTTGAGTCAGCCCCGGGCTGATGACCAAGGCGCCGTTCAAGGCATCGCGGATGTACTGGATCAACAGTTCCGGCTCCATGTCCTTGAGCAGATAACCGTCGGCATCCAGGCGCAGTGCATCGCGAATATCGTCTTCGGCGTCCGACACGGTGAACAGCAGCACTTTGCCGGTGTAGTGCATCGCCCGTAATCGGCGCAGGGTTTCGATGCCATTCATTTGCGGCATGTTGTTGTCGAGCAGGACCAGATCCGGTCGAAGCGGCTCAATCAGACCGAGTGCTTCTTCACCCTGGCTGGCTTCGCCGACGATCAGGAAATCATCTTCGAGTTCGAGCATCTGGCGAATGCCGTGACGCATCATCGGGTGGTCGTCTACCAGCAGGATTCTGTGTTGCGGGGACGGGGTCATAGGGTGCTGCCTTCTGTTTGCTGCCCGAGAAATTCCGGGTGGAATTCCAGTTGGACACGGGTGCCTTGGGGTTCCCTGGAGATGATCTGCAGCTGGCCGTGCAAGCTGCGAGCCCGCTCATCCATGATGTTCAGACCGTGGTGTTCGCGTTGGTCGACGTTGCCGCTGAAGCCGCGACCGTCGTCTTCGACCGACAACCTGACCGTCTCGCCGTCTTGGCGCAGTTGTAGCCAGGCGTTTTGTGCATGGGCGTGGCGCAGACAGTTGGAAAGCGCCTCGCGGGTGATCTGCAGAATATGGATTTGTTCGCTGGCCGATAGCTGGAAGGCCAGCGTGTCGACGTGCAGATGCACCTGAAACTCCCCGCGACGGGAAAATTCCTCGGCGGTGTCCTTGAGTTCCTGCACCAGTCCCGCGTCGTGAATCTGCAAACGAAAAGTCGTCAGCAACTCGCGTAACTGGCGATAGGCATTGTTCAGTCCCTCGCGCAATTCGGCGGTGACGGTTTCCAGGGTCTGGACCGGTTCGCCCCGGCGCATCAGGGTCTGCATACGGCTGACTTGCAGCTTCATGTAGGACAGGGCCTGGGCCAGTGAATCGTGTAGCTCGCGGGCGATGATCGTGCGTTCTTCGAGCAGTAGCAGGCGATGATCCTGTTCCCGTTGGCGCTTGAGCGAGAGCGAGGTGCCGATCAGGTTGGCCAGGGCCTGGATCAGTTGGGTTTCCCAGGCTTGCATGGGATGCCCGTCGACAAAGTGCGCCTTCAGTTCACCCAGTTCACTGCCCTGGTTGCTGATGCTGAAGGCTTGCGGATTGGCTTTGTGGTGCTTCTGGCAAGTGGCGCAGTCGCTACTGGCGCAGACTTCGCGGATGTTCGCGCCATGCAGAGCCAGTAACTGTTGGGCCGGTGCCTGCAGTTGGCCTTGCAAGCACAGCGACAGGCGCAAGCCGGGCAGGCGTTGCTGGAAGCGTCGAATCAACTCATCCAGGCCTTCGGCATTGGCCAGGCGTGTGGCCAGGCTTCGGCTGCTTTGATACAGCAGCTCCAGAGCGGCATTGGCTTGTTGCAGGTTCAGGGTTTTTTGCCGGACCTGACTTTCCAGGGTGCGATGCGACTCTTCAATCGTCTCGGCCATGGTGTTGAAACTCGTGGCCAACTGGCCCAGTTCGTCCTGGGACTGATGGTTGACCCGCACCTTGAAGTCGCCGCGACGAAAGCGCTGGGTTGCGTCCACCAACTCCTTGAGGGGCGTGACGACACCGTACTGTAACTCGTACAACCCGATCAGCAGGACAATCATGGTGGTGAACAAGGCCAGGCCCTGGATCACCTGTTGCCAGCCTTGCTTTTGTTCGCTTTGACGCTGCAACAGGTTGACGAACTGGTTCAGTTGTTCAACGAAGGGCAGGGCCTGGACCTGAAAATAGGCCGCATCGCCGCGCAGCAGTGCCGGGAGTAAATCCTCGTTCCATTGTTGCTGGATTTGCCCATAGCTGATTTGCAGGGCGGCGGTCGGGCCATCTTCCAGCACGGCCTTGAGTGACTGGCTGGTGAGACGGGTTTGCAGGCTGTCGGTGATGGTGGCGATTTCTGAGGGCGTTGCACCCGCGGCGAGTTTCCAGCTCAGGTGATAAGTCTCCATGCGCACCGAGCCTGCGGTGTTGATGGCGGCGGCATCGCCCTGGCTGAACCAGGCGATCAGCCCGGCGCTCAGCGAACTGGCGAGCGCCAGCACGGCGATCAGGATCACCGCCAACCCGGCGCGAGCGGGCAGGGAGCTGCGCAACCAGCGGATCATCGGCGCAGGTCCCGGAAGAAATCAGGAAAACAGAGCATGTGCAGCACCAGAGTGGGTTTTGCCGCCGTTCCCTGACGCGCTACCTCTAAAGAGTTGTCGACAGGTCCTTGTCAGCAAAATCGTGGCTTAAAACTCTTAACAAGCTGATAAATAAAGGGTTTTAAGGCTTTTCAGGACTACCTCCTTAGAGGTAGACCGCACAAGCATAGGCCTATGCCCCTTTGGGCATCGTTGACCTGGGTCAAGTTTTTGCGGGGTTGGCCTCTCTAGTCTGCCGCCATGGCTAACTGACTGGAGAGCATTGTGACCCAACCGCGTGTACGACAAGGCTTGGTGCTGGGCATGAGCACGCTGGCCTTCACTGTGTGCTTCATGGTCTGGATGATGTTTGCCGTGCTCGGTGTACCGATCAAGGACCTTCTCCAGCTCAACGAAACCCAGTTCGGCCTGCTGGCCGCGACCCCGGTGCTGACCGGCTCGCTGGTGCGTTTGCCGCTGGGCCTGCTGACCGACCGCTTTGGCGGGCGCAGCGTGTTCTTCCTGCTGATGCTGGCCTGCGTCGCGCCGCTGTATTTGATCAGTCATGCCACCGCCTACTGGCAGTTCCTGGTGCTGGGCTTGTTCGTCGGCCTGGCCGGCGGCTCGTTCTCGGTCGGGATTGCCTACGTCGCCAAATGGTTCGACAAGGAGAATCAAGGCTTCGCCATGGGCATCTTCGGTGCCGGTAACGCCGGAGCCGCGGTGACCAAGTTTCTCGCCCCGGCACTGATCGCCGCCGGCAGCTGGCAACTGGTGCCGAAAGTCTTCAGCGCGATCCTCTTTATTACCGCGCTGCTGTTCTGGTTTCTCAGTGCCGAAAACAAGGACCACCGCAGTGCATCCGGCGCTACCTTGCGTGAGCAACTGCGCTCGTTGAAAGACCCTGCGGTGTGGCGCTACTGCCAGTACTACTCGATCGTCTTCGGTGGCTACGTTGCCCTGGCATTGTGGATGACCAAGTACTACGTGCAGGAATACGGTTTCAGCCTGCAAAGCGCGGCGCTGCTGGCGGCCTGTTTTTCCCTGCCCGGTGGCGTGCTGCGCGCCGTCGGCGGCTGGATGTCGGATCGCTGGGGGGCGCAAAGCGTGACCTGGTGGGTGTTGTGGGTCAGCTGGATCTGCCTGTTCCTGCTCTCGTATCCCCAGACCCAACTGCAAGTGCAGACCATCGACGGCCCGGTGGATTTCCACATCGGCCTGAGCCCGGCGTTGTTCACCGTGCTGCTGTTCGTCATGGGCATCGCCTTCGCGTTCGGCAAGGCCTCGGTTTTCAAATACATCGCCAACGACTACCCGAAAAACATGGGCGCGGTGTCCGGCATCGTCGGCCTCGCCGGTGGCCTGGGTGGTTTTGTGCTGCCGATCCTGTTCGGCGCCCTGGTGGACCTCACCGGCGTGCGCTCTTCCTGCTTCATGTTGATGTACGGCGTGGTCTGGGTCTCCCTCACCTGGATGTACTTCAGCGAAATACGCAAAAGCCCGGTGCTGGGTAAAGCGCCGCTGCTGACCCCGTCCCCGATTTCCAGCATTGCCCTAGGAGAAGAACATGTCCGTTCTGCAAAAGCCTGACAAAGGCCCGGTCATTCATGACTGGCGCCCCGAGGACCCCGCGTTCTGGGGAAGTAGCGGCAAACAGACCGCCACGCGCAACTTGTGGATTTCCATTCCTGCGCTGTTGTTGGCCTTCGCGGTGTGGATGGTCTGGAGCACGGTGATCGTGCGTTTGAACGCCATCGGCTTCACCTTCACCACTGACCAGCTGTTCTGGCTGGCGGCGTTGCCGGGGTTATCCGGGGCGACCTTGCGCGTCTTCTATTCCTTTATGGTGCCGATCTTCGGTGGCCGTCGCTGGACCGCCCTGAGCACCGCGTCGCTGTTGTTGCCATCGATCTGGATGGGCTTCGCCGTGCAGGACCCGAGCACCTCCTACAGCGTGTTCGTGTTGATTGCCTTGCTCTGCGGTTTCGGTGGCGGCAACTTCGCCTCGAGCATGTCCAACATCAGCTTCTTCTACCCCAAGTCGCAGCAGGGCACAGCCCTGGGCCTCAACGCAGGGTTGGGTAACCTGGGCGTTTCGGTGATGCAGTTCTGTGTACCGCTGGTGATTACCTTCGGTGTGTTCGGCTTCATGGGCGGCTCGCCGCAAGCACTGCCGGACGGTGGCCAGTTGTGGCTGCAGAACGCCGGGTTCATCTGGGTGCCTTTTATTGTCCTGGTGACGGTGCTGGCCTGGTTCGGCATGAATGACCTGTCCAGTGCCCGCGCTTCGTTCAGCGAACAGGCGGTGATCTTCAAGCGCAAACACAACTGGCTGATGTGCTGGTTGTACCTGGCGACCTTCGGTTCATTCATCGGTTTCTCCGCCGCGTTTCCGCTGCTGATCAAAACCTCGTTCCCTGATGTCATCGCTTTGAAATTCGCCTTCCTCGGCCCGTTGGTTGGCGCTTTGGTCCGTCCTTTGGGCGGCTGGCTGGCGGACAAGCTTGGTGGCGCGAAAGTGACCTTGTGGAACTTCGTGGCGATGATCGTGATGGTCTTCGGCGTCATGCACTTCCTGCCGCAGAACGGTACCGGCGGCAACTTCTACGGCTTCCTCGGCCTGTTCATGCTGCTGTTCATCACCACTGGCGTCGGCAACGGCTCCACCTTCCGGATGATCCCGGTGATCTTCCGCACCCAGCACGAAAAAGCCTCGGCCGGAAAACCACCGGCAGTGCGCGAACAAGCGCTCAAGGATGCCGGTAAAGAATCGGCTGCGGTCCTGGGCTTCAGTTCGGCCATGGGCGCCTTCGGTGCGTTCTTCATTCCCAAATCCTTCGGCTCTTCGATGGCCCTGACCGGCGGCCCGGAGATGGCCTTCTACATGTTCGTCGGCTTTTACCTGAGCTGCATCGTGGTGACCTGGTGGTGGTACGCGCGCAAAGGCGCCGCGACACCCTGCTGAGACGACCCGAATTCAATCATTGCGTGGGCGGGGCACAGAACCCCGCAGCAAGCCTGAGAGGACACACCGTGAGTCATTTACTGGATCAACTGCGGTTTTTCAATCGCAAGCAAAACGAGTTTTCCGACGGTCATGGAGAGACCCGCAAAGAGTCTCGCGACTGGGAGAACGTCTACCGTTCGCGCTGGCAGTACGACAAAATCGTGCGTTCCACCCACGGGGTGAACTGCACCGGCTCCTGCTCGTGGAAAATCTACGTCAAGAACGGCCTGATCACCTGGGAAACCCAGCAGACCGACTACCCGCGTACCCGCAACGACCTGCCGAACCATGAGCCCCGTGGCTGCCCCCGTGGTGCCAGTTACAGCTGGTACATCTACAGCGCCAACCGCCTCAAGTACCCGAAAATCCGTAAGCCGTTGCTCAAGCTCTGGCGCGATGCGCGGCAGACCATGGCGCCGGTCGAAGCCTGGGCCAGCATTGTCGAGGACAAGGCCAAGGCCGACTCCTATAAAAGCAAGCGCGGCATGGGTGGCTTCATTCGTTCCAATTGGGAAGAAGTCAACGAGATCATCGCGGCGGCCAACGTCTATACCATCAAGCAATACGGCCCGGACCGGATCGTCGGCTTCTCGCCGATTCCGGCCATGTCGATGGTCAGCTATGCGGCCGGTTCGCGTTACCTCTCGCTGATCGGCGGTGCCTGCCTGAGTTTCTACGACTGGTACTGCGACTTGCCACCGGCCTCGCCGATGGTCTGGGGCGAGCAGACCGACGTGCCGGAATCGGCCGACTGGTACAACTCCAACTACATCATCGCCTGGGGCTCCAACGTTCCGCAGACCCGTACCCCGGACGCGCACTTCTTTACCGAAGTCCGCTACAAGGGCACCAAGACGGTCGCGATTACCCCGGACTACTCGGAAGTCGCCAAGCTCACCGACCTGTGGCTGAACCCTAAACAGGGCACCGATGCGGCGCTGGCCCAGGCGTTCAACCATGTGATCTTCAAAGAGTTCCACCTGGACAAACCGAGCGCCTATTTCACCGATTACGCCAAGCGCTTCACTGATTTGCCGGTGCTGGTGCTGCTCAAGCAAATGGTCGACAAGGCACCGGGCGCCGGTTACCAGCCGGACCGCTTCCTGCGCGCCAGCGACCTGACCGACAACCTCGGCCAGGAAAACAACCCGGAATGGAAAACCATCGCCCTCGATGTCAACGGCGAACTGGTGTCCCCTCAGGGCTCCATCGGTTATCGCTGGGGCGAGAAGGGCAAGTGGAACATCCTGCCTCGTGAAGGCGGCGAAGGCCGTGAGATCGATTTGAAGCTGAGCCTGATCGGTGATGACGTGGCCGAAGTGGCGTTCCCGTATTTTGCCGGCGAGTCCCACGAGCACTTCCAGCATGTGGCCGGCGATGCCGTGCAATACCGCCGCGTGCCGGTGCATAACGTGGTGCTGGCGGACGGCAGCGTGGCCAAGGTCGCCACCGTGTTCGACCTGTCGGCCGCCAACCTGGCGATCGATCGCGGCCTCGGCGGCGAAAACGTGGCCAAGGATTACAACGACGCCTCGGTACCCGGCACCCCGGCCTGGCAGGAGCAGATCACCGGCGTCAGCCGCGAGAAAGCCATCCAGATCGCCCGTGAGTTCGCCGACAACGCCGACAAGACCAAGGGCCGCTCGATGATCATCGTCGGCGCGGCGATGAACCACTGGTACCACATGGACATGAACTACCGCGGGCTGATCAACATGCTCATGCTCTGCGGGTGTGTTGGCCAGACCGGTGGCGGTTGGGCGCACTACGTCGGCCAGGAAAAACTCCGTCCGCAATGCGGCTGGCTGCCCCTGGCGTTCGGCCTGGACTGGAACCGTCCGCCTCGCCAAATGAACGGCACCAGCTTCTTCTACGCCCACAGTTCGCAATGGCGCCACGAGAAGATGAGCATGCACGACGTGCTCTCGCCATTGGCCGATAAATCACAATTTCCCGAGCATGCCCTGGACTACAACATCCGCGCCGAACGCGCCGGCTGGTTGCCCAGCGCACCGCAACTCAACACTAACCCTTTGCACATTTGCCGCGACGCCGCTGCTGCCGGCATGGACCCGAAAGACTACGTGGTCAAGTCGCTGCAGGACGGTTCGCTGCGCTTCTCCTGCGAACAGCCGGACAGCCCGGTCAACTTCCCGCGCAACATGTTCATCTGGCGTTCCAACTTGCTGGGCTCCTCGGGCAAGGGCCACGAGTACATGCTCAAGTACCTGCTGGGCACCAAAAACGGGGTGATGAACGAAGACATCGGCCAGGTCGGCGATTGCAAACCCGAAGAGGCCGAATGGGTGGACGAGGGCGCCATCGGCAAGCTCGATCTGGTCACCACGCTGGACTTCCGCATGTCTTCGACCTGCGTCTATTCCGACATTGTCTTGCCGACCGCGACCTGGTACGAAAAAGACGACATGAACACCTCGGACATGCACCCGTTCATTCACCCGTTGTCGGCCGCCATCGACCCGGCGTGGGAATCGCGTTCCGACTGGGAAATCTACAAAGGTATCGCCAAGGCGTTTTCCAGCATGGCCGAAGGGCATCTGGGCGTTGAAAAGGACCTGGTGACCATCCCGCTGATGCACGACAGCGTCGGCGAACTGGCCCAACCGTTTGGCGGCACCGACTGGAAAAGCGCTGGCGTGGCACCGGAGCCGGGCAAGAACGCGCCGAATCTGCACGTGGTGGAGCGTGACTACCCGAACATCTACAAACAGTTCTCGTCGCTTGGGCCATTGCTGGAAAAACACGGCAACGGTGGCAAGGGCATCAACTGGAACACCGACGCCGAAGTGAAATTCCTCGGTGCGCTCAATCACAAAGAAGGGGCTGCCGGGATCAGCCAGGGTCGGCCGAAAATCGACTCAGCGATCGATGCTGCTGAAGTGATTCTGTCCCTGGCGCCGGAAACCAATGGCCATGTCGCCGTCAAGGCCTGGGCCGCGCTGTCGGAATTTACCGGCATCGATCACAGCCACCTGGCGCTGTCCAAGGAACACGAGGCGATTCGTTTCCGCGACATTCAGGCACAGCCGCGCAAGATCATTTCCAGCCCGACCTGGTCGGGGCTCGAAGACGATCACGTCAGCTACAACGCCGGCTACACCAACGTTCACGAAGGGATTCCATGGCGCACCATCACCGGTCGCCAGCAGTTCTACCAGGATCACCCGTGGATGCAGGCGTTCGGCGAGCAACTGATGAGTTATCGCCCGCCCGTCAACACCCGCACCATCGAAGGGGTTAAAGGCAAGCGCAGTAACGGCCACAAGGAAATCGTCCTGAACTGGATCACTCCGCACCAGAAGTGGGGCATTCACAGCACCTACAGCGACAACCTGCTGATGCTCACCCTCAGCCGCGGCGGGCCGATTGTCTGGCTCTCGGAGAACGACGCGAAAAGCGCTGGCATCGAGGACAACGACTGGATCGAGTGCTTCAACGCCAACGGCGCACTGACCGCCCGAGCGGTGGTCAGCCAGCGCGTCAAGGACGGCATGGTGATGATGTATCACGCACAGGAACGGATCGTGAACGTGCCAGGTTCGGAAACCACCAAGACCCGTGGCGGCCACCACAACTCGGTCACCCGGGTGGTGCTCAAGCCGACCCACATGATCGGCGGCTATGCCCAGCAAGCCTACGGTTTCAACTATTACGGCACGGTCGGTTGCAACCGCGACGAATTCGTCGTGGTGCGCAAAATGTCCAAAGTCGACTGGCTCGATGGTTCAAGTGGCGATGACCTGCCACGTCCGCTGCCGACCGATATCGAGGAGAACTGAGATGAAGATTCGCTCACAAATCGGCATGGTTCTGAACCTGGACAAGTGCATCGGTTGCCACACCTGTTCGATCACCTGCAAAAACGTCTGGACCAGCCGCGAAGGCATGGAATACGCCTGGTTCAACAACGTCGAATCGAAACCCGGGATCGGCTACCCGAAAGAATGGGAAAACCAGGACAAGTGGAAGGGCGGCTGGATCCGCAACGCCAACGGCACGATCAACCCGCGCATCGGCGGTAAGTTCCGCGTGTTGGCGAACATTTTCGCCAACCCGGATCTGCCGAGCCTCGACGATTACTACGAACCGTTCGACTTCGATTACCAGCACCTGCACACCGCGCCGCTGGGCGAGCATCAGCCCACTGCGCGCCCGCGCTCGCTGATCTCCGGCAAGCGCATGGAAAAAATCGAGTGGGGCCCGAACTGGGAAGAGATCCTCGGTACCGAATTCGCCAAACGTCGCAAGGACAAGAACTTCGACAAGATCCAGGCGGACATTTACGGCGAATACGAAAACACGTTCATGATGTATTTGCCGCGCCTGTGCGAGCACTGCCTCAACCCGACGTGCGCGGCGTCGTGCCCGAGCGGGGCGATCTACAAGCGTGAAGAAGATGGCATCGTCCTGATCGACCAGGAGAAATGCCGTGGCTGGCGGATGTGCATCAGCGGCTGTCCGTACAAGAAGATCTATTTCAACTGGAAAAGCGGCAAGTCCGAGAAATGCATCTTCTGCTACCCGCGGATCGAAGCCGGGATGCCGACCGTTTGCGCGGAAACCTGCGTCGGGCGCATCCGTTACCTCGGCGTGCTGCTGTATGACGCCGACCGCATCAGCGAAGTGGCGAGCACCGCCAATGAGCAGGACCTGTACGAGAAACAGCTGGAAATCTTCCTCGATCCGAACGACCCGGCAGTGATTCGTCAGGCCCTGGCCGATGGCGTACCGCAGTCGGTGATCGATTCAGCCCAGCGTTCGCCGGTCTACAAAATGGCCGTGGACTGGAAACTCGCACTGCCGCTGCACCCGGAATACCGCACCTTGCCGATGGTTTGGTACGTGCCGCCGCTGTCACCGATCCAGAACGCCGCCACTGCCGGCACCGTCGGTATGAACGGGGTGATCCCTGACGTCGACAGCCTGCGTATTCCACTCA
Source organism: Pseudomonas sp. GW822-FHT02E03 (assembly GCF_058802325.1). Taxonomy (NCBI): domain Bacteria; kingdom Pseudomonadati; phylum Pseudomonadota; class Gammaproteobacteria; order Pseudomonadales; family Pseudomonadaceae; genus Pseudomonas; species Pseudomonas sp. GW822-FHT02E03. The sequence goes on from NZ_JBXAOA010000025.1 coordinate 11,936, forward strand.
AGTACTTGGCCAACCTGCTGACCGCCGGCGATGAAAAACCGGTCAAGCGTGCGCTTAAACGCTTGCTGGCGATGCGCGCCTACAAACGTTCCGAGCAAGTCGATGGCGTTCAGGACCTGCAAGTGTTGAAGGACGTCGGCCTGAGCGTGGCCCAGGTCGAGGAGATGTATCGCTACCTGGCGATCGCCAACTATGAAGACCGCTTTGTGGTACCGAGCGCGCACCGTGAAGACGCCATGAGCGACGCCTTCGCCGAGCGCTCCGGTTGCGGTTTCAGTTTCGGCAGCGGCTGCAGCGGTAGCTCTGACACCAACATGTTCGGTGCGAAGAAAGCCAACCGCCGCGACATCCTGAAAACCGTCCAGTTGTGGGAGGAATGAGCATGCAAATTCTCAAAGTGATTTCGCTGCTGCTCGATTACCCGACCGAGACGCTGATTGGCGGTCGCGACGAACTGGAGCAGGCGATTATCCAGTCACGGGAAATCAGCCCCAAGCAACGCGGTGCGTTGTTCGAATTGCTCGAGCTGATCTGCGCCAATGACCTGATGGATGGGCAGGAGCACTACGGTGCGCTGTTCGGCCGGGGTCGTTCGCTGTCGTTGCTGTTGTTTGAGCACGTGCACGGTGAATCCCGCGACCGTGGCCAGGCCATGGTCGACATGATGGCGCAATACGAAGAAGCCGGTTTTGCGATCGGCGTCAAAGAGCTGCCCGATTACATCCCGCTGTACCTGGAGTTCCTCTCCACCCGCGAAGACATCGAGGCTCGCGAGGGCCTGGCGGATGTTTCGCACTTGCTGGCCTTGCTCGCCGCACGCCTGGAAGAGCGCGAAAGCGCCTATGCCAGCTGCTTCCGGGCGCTGCTGCAAATCGCCGGTGCCGAACCGCATCAGGCGGTCGCCGACCTGCGAGCGCAGGTGGCGGCGGAACCGCGCGACGACTCCCTCGAAGCCCTCGACAAGATCTGGGAAGAGGAGGCCGTGGACTTTCTCCAGGCCGAACAGCAGGACCGTTGCAGTGGGCTGCCAAGCGCACCGGGCAAGGCTCGGGAAGAAAGCGCGGTGCCGTTGCACTGGGTGGATTTTCAGCATGAAGGGTTGGCCGCCGCGCCAGCCCAGGAGGTCGGTAATGTCTAAATGGAATCTGTTGTTGTTCGGGATCTATCCCTACGTCGCTTTGGCGATCTGCCTGATCGGCAGTTGGGCACGCTTCGACCTGTCGCAATACAGCTGGAAGGCAGGCTCGAGCCAGATGCTCAATCAGCGCGGGATGCGCGTGGCGAGCAACCTCTTTCACGTCGGTGTGTTGTTCGTGCTGGCCGGGCATTTCGTCGGCCTGCTGACGCCAGCGTCGGTTTATCACCACGTGATCAGCACCGAGAACAAGCAGTTGCTGGCCATGGTGTCCGGTGGGTTTTTTGGCCTGTTGTGCCTGATCGGCTTGCTGATGCTGGTCAATCGGCGGCTCACCGATCCTCGGGTACGTGCCACCTCCAGTCCTTCGGACATCCTGATTCTGCTGGTGCTGCTGGCGCAGTTGCTGCTCGGTCTGCTGACGATTGCCGCGTCCACCGCGCATATGGACGGCTCGGTGATGGTGATGCTCGCCGATTGGGCACAGAACACCGTGCTGTTGCGGCCGATGGAAGCAGCGGCGGCCATTGAGCCGGTCGGGCTGACCTACAAGCTGCACGTGTTTCTCGGTTTGACCCTGTTTGTGCTGTTCCCCTTCACCCGTCTCGTACACATGATCAGCGCACCGATCTGGTACCTGGGGCGTCGTTATCAAATCGTTCGTCAGAAGTACTGAGGAGACAATCATGTCAGGTGGATGTGGATGTGGTGGTGGTAACGGCGGCAGCGGTGGCTGCGGGTCTTCCAAAAAAGCCGAGGACGTTCTCGATATCGCGCCAGTCGCAGAGGCGCAGTTTGAAGCACTCCCGGTGGAGCCGGCGGCTGCCCACGACGCTCCGGCGCAGTTGATCGCCAGCAGCGAGCAGGAGTGGCCGATCATCAGCGTCAACGAGGTCTCGATCACACCGGAAGCGATGGCCCAGGAGCTGCAATATCACCCGGCCGAAAGCCGCGAGGAAGCGGTGTACCTGGCCGCCCGGGCGTTGGTGATTCGCGAGTTGTTGCAGCAGCGCATTGCCGAACTCGGCGTGTCGATGGAGATCGGTGCCGGCGAGAACGAAGAAGAAGCGGCCACGCGCTTGTTGCTCGAACGCGAGGTGCACGTACCGCAGTGCGATGAGGAAACCAGCCTGCGTTACTACGAAAACAATCGCGGGCGCTTTCACAGCGCACCGTTGCTGGCGGTTCGGCACATCCTGCTCGAGTGTGCGCCGGATGATGTCGAGGCGCGCGCCGTTGCGCATGATCAGGCGGAAGTTCTGCTGCAACGTCTGGAAGACTTTCCCGGCAGTTTCGCCGAGCTGGCCGTGAAGTATTCGGCCTGCCCGTCGAAGGCTCAGGGCGGTTCTCTGGGGCAAATCAGCAAGGGCCAGACCGTGCCTGAACTGGAACGTCAGTTGTTTACTCTGGCGCCGGGCCTGGCCAGCAAACCGCTGGAAAGTCGCTACGGCTGGCATGTGGTCAGTGTCGATCAGCGGATCGAAGGCATGCCGTTGCCCTATGAAGTGGTGTCGACAGCGATCCGCACGCTGTTGCAGCAAGGCGTCTGGCAAAAAGCCTTGGTGCAGTACCTGCAAACCCTGATCGGTGCGGCGGATATTCGCGGCATCCACTTGCAGGGCGCCGACTCACCGCTGGTGCAGTGAGCATCGTGGCAAACCGGGAGATGTGATGAACGCTGTAATGCAGGATGGCTTTGGACGGCAGATCGATTATCTGCGGATGTCGGTGACGGACCGGTGTGATTTTCGCTGTGTGTATTGCATGGCGAAAAACATGACCTTCCTGCCGCGTCAGCAGGTGCTCACGCTGGAAGAGTTGCAACGTCTGGCAACGCTGTTCGTCGGGTTGGGCGTACGCAAAATCCGCCTGACCGGTGGCGAACCGCTGATTCGTCCGGGCATTGTCGAACTGTGCCGCAACATCGCCGCGCTGCCCGGTTTGCGCGAACTGGTAATGACCAGCAACGGCTCGCAACTGAGCCGCCTGGCCCGGCCATTGGTGGAGGCGGGGGTCAAGCGGATGAACATCAGCCTCGATAGCCTGGACGGGCAGAAGTTTCGTGCGATCACCCGCATCGGCGATCTCGATCAGGTGCTCAACGGCATCGAATCGGCGCGGGACGCGGGGTTTGAGCGGATCAAACTCAACTGCGTGGTGATGAAAGGGCGCAACTTCGATGAAGTCCCGGCGTTGGTGCAATACGCCATCGATCAGCGCATCGATATCAGTTTTATCGAAGAAATGCCCTTGGGCGACGTCGGGCGTTCCCGGGGCGAATCGTTTTGTTCCAGCGACGAAGTGCGGGCGCTGATCGCCAACCAGCATCGGTTACTCGACAGCACTGAAAACAGCGGCGGACCGGCGCGGTATGTGCGTCTGGAGCGCCATCCCGATACTCGGATCGGGTTCATTTCACCCAACAGTCACAACTTCTGTGGCAGCTGTAATCGGGTGCGGATGACGGTTGAAGGGAAGCTGTTGCTTTGTCTGGGGCAGGACGATGCCCTGGATTTAAGAGGATTGCTGCGGCGTTATCCGCTGGATGACCAGCCTGTGATCAATGCCGTGCAAAAGGCCTTGCGCGGTAAGCCGTTGCGCCACGATTTCAGTCCTGAAAGGGAGGTGCAGATTGTGCGGTTCATGAACATGAGTGGCGGTTGAGCTGTCTTGCACGATTCAAAAAATACAACCAATCCATGTGGGAGCGGCGGTGCGACGATTCGACTTGCCCGCGAAGAGGCCATTACATCCAACATCAATGTTGACTGATAGACCGCCATCGCGGGCAAGCCCGCTCCCACATGGGACCCGCGCTTGTCACAGATTCACCGCCAAATCTTGATATCGATCAATTGCAGATCAGCCCTTTGTCCGTACTCTTCACTGCATGTTGTGTTTGTTTGTCTATAAACATCTATATGTAGTGTCTGGAGGCCGAATGCAGAGCACGCTGATCTCAGTTGGATGTAACCGCTTGCACAAGCGTGATGGCAGTCTGGTTGCCTTCGATGCGGACAAGATCCGTCAGGCGTTGATCGCCGCCGGCAAGGCAACGGGGGAGTACACCGGGGTTGAGGTTGAAGGTTTGCTTCAGGCGGTACTCGCTCGGCTGGACGGACTGCCAAGGCTGCATGTCGAGCAGATCCAGGATCGTGTCGAACGGGTATTGATGGACGCCGGTTTTTTCTTCGCCATGCGGGCCTACATCGTCTACCGCGAACAACACGGGCGTTTGCGTCGTGACCGCCGGACCATGGTCGAAGTGGCGACCTCGATGAACGAGTACCTGGACCGGGAAGACTGGCGGGTTCAGGCCAACGCCAATCAGGGGTATTCCCTGGGTGGGCTGGTGTTGAACGTGTCGGGCAAGGTCACTGCCAACTACTGGCTGGACGAGGTGTACAGCGAGGCCATCGGCCAGGCCCACCGCGAGGCGGACTTGCATGTGCACGACCTCGACATGCTCGCCGGTTACTGCGCCGGGTGGTCGCTGCGCACCCTGTTGCACGAAGGGCTCAACGGTGTGCCAGGGCGTGTCGAAGCCGGTCCGCCGAAGCACTTGAGCAGCGCTTTGGGGCAGATGGTGAACTTCCTCGGCACCCTGCAAAACGAATGGGCCGGTGCTCAGGCATTCAGCTCGTTCGACACCTACCTGGCGCCTTATGTGCGCAAGGACCAGCTGAGTTATCAAGAGGTGCGCCAGGCGATCCAGGAGTTCATCTACAACCTCAACGTGCCGTCGCGTTGGGGCACCCAGACGCCGTTCACCAACCTGACTTTTGACTGGGTGTGCCCGCAGGATTTACGCGAGCAGATACCCGTCATCGGCGGGAAGGAAATGCCGTTTGCCTATGGCGACCTGCAGGTCGAAATGGACCTGCTCAACCGCGCCTACATCGAGGTGATGCAGGCTGGCGATGCGAAAGGGCGAGTGTTCACCTTTCCGATCCCGACCTACAACATCACTCATGATTTCCCGTGGGACAGTGAAAACGCCGACCGCTTGTTCGAGATGACCGCGCGTTATGGCCTGCCGTACTTCCAGAACTTCCTCAATTCGGATCTGCAGCCCAATCAGGTGCGTTCGATGTGCTGCCGTTTGCAGCTGGATGTTCGCGAGTTGCTCAAGCGTGGCGGCGGCCTGTTCGGCTCGGCGGAGCAGACCGGATCGCTGGGTGTCGTCACCATCAACTGCGCCCGTCTGGGCTATGTGTTCAAGGGCAACACCAGTGGTTTGTTGCAGCGCCTGGACGCATTGATGGAACTGGCGATGGAGAGCCTGGAGGTCAAGCGCAAAGTCATTCAGCACCACATGGACGCCGGTTTGTACCCTTACACCAAGCGTTACCTGGGTACCTTGCGCAACCATTTTTCCACCATCGGCCTCAACGGCCTGCATGAAATGCTGCGCAATTTCACCGGCGACGAGGAGGGTATGCACACCGAGCACGGCCGGCAGTTTGCCCTGAAGATGCTCGATCATGTGCGTGCCACGTTGCTGCGTTTCCAGGAGGAAACCGGTCATCTCTACAACCTGGAAGCGACACCGGCAGAAGGCACCACTTACCGCTTCGCCAAGGAAGACCTCAAGCGCTATCCGGACATTCTCCAGGCCGGCAGTGTGCAGGCGCCGTATTACACCAACTCCTCGCAACTGCCCGTGGGCTACACCGAAGACCCCTTCGAGGCCCTGGAACTTCAAGACGAACTGCAATGCAAATACACCGGCGGCACGGTCCTGCACCTGTACATGGCAGAGCGGATTTCATCGACCCAGGCCTGCAAGCAACTGGTGCGAAAAGCCCTTGGCCGCTTCCGCCTGCCGTACCTGACCGTGACCCCGACGTTCTCGATCTGCCCGGTGCATGGCTACCTCGATGGCGAACATGAGTTCTGCCCCAAATGCGACGAGGTCCTGCTGCTGCAAGAGCAGAAAGCCGGCGCTGTTCATTGATTTCGATCCACTCAACTGCAAGGAGCTTCACCATGACTGCATCGCAAACACTGCCCCAGGCTCAACGTCAACGCTGCGAAGTCTGGACCCGGGTGATGGGCTATCACCGTCCTGTGTCGGCGTTCAATCCGGGCAAACAGTCGGAGCACCGTGAGCGGGTGCACTTCACTGAAAGCGCGGCACTGGCCGGGCGCCAATGAGTCGAATGCTTCGGGTCGGGGGCATGGTGCCCCTGACCACTATCGACTATCCGGGACAGCTCGCCTGCGTGCTGTTTTGCCAGGGTTGCGCCTGGCGTTGTCGTTATTGTCATAACCCGCAGCTGATTCCCCCTCGTGGCAGTGAGGAAGTGGATTGGCGGCGGGTGTTGGCATTTCTGCAACGTCGTCAGGACCTGCTCGATGCGGTGGTGTTCAGCGGTGGTGAGCCAACCTTGCAGGACGGTTTGCTCGGCGCCATGGATGAAGTGCGGGACATGGGATTTCGCATCGGCTTGCACAGCGCCGGCATCAAGCCTGCCGCGTTCGCCAAGGCACTGACCGGCGCGGATTGGGTCGGTTTCGATGTCAAGGCGTTGCCCGAGGATTGCCAGGCCATCACTCGGGTCGAGGGCAGCGGGACCGCCAACTGGCGCAGCCTTGAGCATCTGTTGGCCAGTGGTGTCGACTACGAATGTCGCACCACGGTGCATTGGCGTCTGTTCGAGCCGGCGCGTCTGCTGATCCTGGCAAAACGCTTGAATGCGCTTGGCGTCAAACGCTTCGCCGTGCAACTGGTTCGCACCGAGCGGATGTTCGATCCGCTGCTGCCGAGCGTTTCGGCTCAAGCGTTGCTGCCAGAGTTGTGGGAGGCCATGCGCGAGTTGTTTCCAGCCTTCGTGTTGCGGGGATAACGGGGGCTGGGCAACTCAAGCCCAGCCCCAGAATTGCAACCACCAGCCAAATCCCACCATGCCTTCGGCCAGGAGCAGGCAAGCGATGGCGGACCCGCGTCGCACCTGGGAAAGACCTTCGCGACTCAGCCGTTTCCAACCCAGTAGCAGGCTCCAGCCCATCGCGGCCAATAACAGACAGGCCCTGGCCGGTTGCACCCACTCCAGCAGCAGACCTTCATAACGCAGTAATTTGACGGTGGTGGCCGACAGCCCGAGAAACAGTCCGGCACCCCCTAAGGGCGTGAGTGTCAGCGCCAGGGGCCAATACAGTGTGCGATCCCGCGCCAGTCGGGCCGTCAGGCGCAGAAGCAGCATCAACGCCGTGCCGAGCACGATCGAACTCAAACTCAGGTAAGCGACGATGCTGAAACCGTCGAGCCAGCTGAAGCTGTCATTGAGCTGCGGGTAATGGGTCAGCAGCCACCAGGGGGCGTTATCCTGCAAGGCCCAGAACTGGTTGTGTTCGACCAGCCACTGGGCCAGGGATTGTTTGAGGGCGACAAACCATGGGCTGACCGTCCACTGAAACGCGCCCATGGCCAAGCCAATCACGCCGAACAGCAGCAAGCGTGTATCCCAAGGGGATAGGGTCTGTGCTGTCGCGTGAAGAATCTCCTGATTGCTGGAGCGGGCGATCAGTTGAACGGCACCGCGTTGCCCGCTGCAGCGTCCGCAGGCGTGGCAATCACTGGCGCCTTGCAGGCGGCGGATATCGAGCAGGGGAGCGCAGTTGGGCGGCGGCAGGCGTGGTGCGGAATTTTCTAGCCAGCGTTGTTCGTCGACCTGAAAGTGCACGGGGGCCAGCCTTGCGAGCAGGGCGAAGACACCGCTGACCGGGCACAGGTAACGGCACCAGACTCGCTTGCCCCGGGCGAACAACAACCCGACGATGACCGCTGCGACGGTCGAACCGCCCAGAATCAACAGCGCGGCCTGGGCGTAGTCATAGACGCTGATCAATTGGCCGTAGAGGGTCGTCAGGCAGAACGCCAAGGTTGGCCAGCCGCCCCAACGCAACCAGCGCGGCACACCCAGGCCTTTACCGTAATGGCTGGCCCATTCGCTGAGCGAGCCTTCCGGGCACAAAACGCCACACCAGAGTCGGCCGAAGAACACCATCGACAGCAACACGAACGGCCACCAGATCCCCCAGAATAGAAACTGCGCGAGCAAGGTCAGGTTGTCGAGTATCCGTGCCTGGCTGTCTGGCAGCGGCAACAGCGCCGGGGTCACCAACAGCACCGCATAAAACACTACAACAGCCCACTGCACCGCACGGATGACGGGCGCATGACGACGCATCCCGTTGCCCAGTCGTTGGAGCCATCGATTGCGCCGGCTCAGGTCGGGCATGGCAGGTTTTCCGCAGTCCGTTGCCGTAGCCAGCCGCCGACGGCCAGCCAATAACCGATCCACACCAACAAGGTCAGGCCACTGGGGCTTGCCCGATAACCGGCGAACCCGGCAAGAAAACCACCCAATCCATGGCTGTCGCTCAGCAACGTGCTGCTGTCCCAAAGTGCTTCGCCAACGAGGCTGTAAATCACGTCCGGCAAATCCAGGGCGAGCAGTTGGCCGCCGATTCGTTCGGTGCCGCTGACCAGCAACGCTGCGCCGAGCATGAGCAGGATGACTTCGCTGATGGCAAAGAATCGCTGCCATGAAATGAATCGGCGACTGCTGTGCAGCAGCGTGATGGTCAGCGCCGACAGCACCAGTCCCAACACGCCGCCGACGGCAAACAAACCGAGCTGCGGACCTCGCAACCGGGCGCCGGCGCCATAGAGAAAAACCACCGTTTCGCTGCCTTCGCGGCTGATCGCGAGCATGGCCAGCAGTAATAGACCTGCGCCCCCTTGCCGAGCCAGGTGGCTATCGGCGTGTCGTCGCAAATCGTGGTTGAGGCTGCGTCCGTGGCGATGCATCCAGCCCACCATCTGCACCATCAACAGGCTTGCAACCAGTGCGAGTGCGGCCTGGAACCATTCGCTGGCCGACCCGCTCATGGCCTCACCGGCAAACAGAATCAACACCGCCAGCAGGCCCGAGAGCATCAACCCCAGCACCACACCTGCCCAGAGGAATTTGACCAGCCGATTACATTGGCCTTGCTGGCTGGCCCAAGCCTGGAGAATACCGATCACCAGCAACGCCTCGACGCTTTCGCGCCAGACGATGAACATTGATTGATTCATGGAAGCTCCGTGCGCTAACAGGTTATTTCGCGAGGATGCCGCCCTCGGGCAATTGCGGATTGAACTCGTCAAAAAAGGGGTAGTGACCGGGCCTCAGGGGGTGAATGACCACGAAGGTTGTCACGCCCGGCGACAAGACTTTTTCAACCCGCAACGGCGTGCTCTCGAACTCGGCCGGACCTTGGCCGACGTTCTTCAGAACGATCTTGAAGCGCTGTCCGGCCGGCACCTCCAGCAAGGCAGGGGTGAAGTGGCCATCGCGCAGAACCAGTTCGTAGCTCGGCAACTCGGCATGGGCCGTCAACGGTGCAACTGTTCCGGCCACAATCAGCCAGGCAAGATGCAGGCGCTTCATTCAATAGCCGCCTTTTTTACCGATGCCGGCGTAGATGAATTCGTAGTGCAGTTCGCAGCGTTCAAACCAGGGAGCGACACCGGTTTCCTTATCGGTGTGGCGCCCGAGGGAGCCATGACCGCCGGGTGGCAGGACGGTGAACGTCAGTTGATATTTACCGGGGCCAAGCAGCTTTACATTGTCGCCATAGTGCGGGCCGTCGTTGGCCACCATGGCGTGGAAATCGCCTTTGATCTCGGGGTCGCTGCCGTGTTTTTTCAGGTTGAAAGAGACGTTCAGGTAGGGGACGAAACTGCCTTCCTGAAAGCCCTGGCGATTGTCCGCAGTGGCGCGAATATCGGCTTCCAGGTGGACGTCAGAATCCGCCGTGGCGCGCATCATCCCCGCAGGTGCCATTTCTATCGGCTGCAAATACACCGCCCCGACTTCCAGCCCGGGACACAACTGTGGTTCCCCGATCGGGTATTCCTTGGCGTGAGCCAGCGGCGATAGCAAGAGCAGGGCGAGTGATAGCGAAAAAGGGGTACGCATAATAGCTTCCTGAACACTGACGAGTAGGAGCCCGAGTCTAGGAAGCTTTGCTGCGAACAATAATGATTGTTATCAAGTTTTGAGCAATTAGACCGATGGTTCAGGATTGCGCAGGGGCTTGATGTCGATTCTTGACAGGCATCAAGGCTGGTGTCGCGCAAGGGTTGTAGGTTGGGAAAACGCCACTCAATGATCGGAGATCGGCATGGCCAAGAACTTCCCCGTCAACCCCAAGCACCCCGAACGGATCTGTTGGGGATGCGACCTGTATTGTCCGGCGAAGTCCCTGGCGTGCGGCAATGGTTCCGAACGCACGATGCATCCGGTGGAGATGTTTGGAGAGGATTGGCACCTGCCTGGCGATTGGGGCCTTGATGCGATCATTACTACAGACAAGGTGGTGGATGACTTTCAATCACTGCCTGATGATGCGCTGCACGCAAAGCGTTGATCCGCTTTTCGTAGGAGCCAGCGGTGCGTCGATCGCCACACCGCTGGTTCCTATAGGCTGCAGGATATCAAGCGTGGGTGATGGAAAGGTCGCTGATGATGCACACCGAACCGTCTTCGGGGTCGGTGGTGTCGGAGTAATCGATCTGGTTGTACACACCGCCGTGGAAGGCCAGCGTTTTCGTGTCCCAGGTGTTGTCGAGGCGCATGATTGCGGAGGTCGATTTGACCCCGTTACAGCTCGCCGAAACGGAGACAGCGCCGCTCGAATTGGCGTGAATGTTGATTTTGAACAGTGCACCGAGCGGCACGTCTTCCAGAACCGTCGTGTTCACCGGGTCTTCTTGAAGATAACTCGACCGGAACCCCATGGTGATTCGGCCTTTGTTCCAAAACACTTTCACCGGTGGTCGCTCTGAACCCTGCACATGAATCTGGCCGATCACGACCTTCTGCAGCGAGTTGACCTTCGTCAGGCGCATTTCTTGTCGATTCCAGTGGTCAGCAGCGCTGGCGAACAGCCAATAACCCGGCTCTTTCCACTCGCAGCGGGTACGGTGCGTGCTTTTGCTCGAAGCGCCGAGCGTCGGCGCCGTCATTTGCAGCGAACCATCTGGAAGCATCGAAATGACTTCCGGGCATTCAAGCAGTGCCCGCCAGCCGATGAGCTCAAGTGCGATGGGGTTGGTGTCGGAGATAGGAAGCGGTGTAGCGATTGTGTAGTTGCTGATGTCTACGGTCATGGTCATTTTCCTTAATTCATTTTGATGTCACCTTTTGCTCCGTTGAGCCTTTCGCTGTTGATGTAGGCCTACATCCCACTGCCCACTCAGTGAATGGGCAGAAGTGATGCTTTCGTTGTTGCTCGCGTTCCGGGTCATGTGTCCGTTCGGTCAGCGCCTCGTCCGCCGTCGCAGATCTAAAGAGCGGTGCGACTTTCGATCCTTTGAAAATAAAAGTAGCAGTGCTTATATTTAATGTAAATAGCGCTGCTAATAATATTTTGGCGGGGCGTAAAAAAACCCGCACCTGGCGGGTTTTTGATGTTTCGGCTTTTTAGCTGCAACCTCATCGCCTGACGGGCATGTGAACGTCAATCAGCGGGCAAACATTCCCCACCAGAACACGTGGCCCAGGATCACGATCTGCTGTTCCTGAACTTCTGCAAAGGTGTAGTCCTCATCCGGATGCTCGTCGCGATTGAAGCTGCGCAGGCGGATGCCCGTCGGTAGGCGGTAAACCTGCTTCACCCGTAGCTGACCGTTGTGGTTGATGGCGTACATGTCGCCATCAACGATATCGCCCAGTGAGCTCTTGCCTACGTTGATGCCTACGGTCGCGCCGTCACGCAGCACTGGCAGCATGCTGTTGCCGCTGACAACCACGCACTTCGCGTTGCTGAACTGAACGCTGTTATGGCGAAGGTCTTTCTTGAAAAAGCGAAGCCGGGCAGTGTCGCTTTCCTCGATCACGAAACGGCCTGATCCGGCCGCCAGTTCCACTTCACGCAGGAAGGGAACGTAGACCTCATCGTCGTCCAGGGGAGTGTCGTCATCCCAAGGCTGGATGTCCGACATCAATACGCTTGGCTGAATGCGTTCGAAAGACTGGACGCTTGCAACCGTCGACATCAGGCGTGGGCTCACTTCGCTGGCATCGAAGCGCAAGGCTTTTGCCAGTTTCAGGAGTGCCTCGACATTCAGTGGAACCTTGCCGGTTGCGTACTGACTGAAGGCGCTTTGGCCAGACCATCCGCAGGCCTCGGCCACATCCGCTTGAGTGAGATTTGATCCAGCCGCTTTGGCAGCAGACTTTCGCTGGTCGTAAATAGCCTTGAGCCTGGAGCTCTCGACGACTTCTTCAGGGGTAAGGGGGCGGCGTGTTTTCATGGTGACAAGGGTATTAGCAGAACTGATATTTCTGCAAGCAGCGCTGCTAGTAGTTTTCGACTGATAAAAGCAACTCCGCTGCTCTGCGTGGCCGATCGTGATGATCCCCGGTGTGGCTGCAGGATTATCCGGGCATCTTGAAACCGTTGGCAAACTTGCGCATAAGCCGCACTGGATTCTCGACATCCTGTTCTTCCCATGTGGCGAAAATCGATAGCCCCATTCTCAGTCGCGCCTTCCGCACAAAAAAAAAGCCGCTCACTGAGCGGCGTTTTTGTTGCAGAACCTCGCGGCTGACCTTGGTTGTTTTCAACAACGATGCTGAGCAAGCCCTTCTAATAGTGGTGAGGTCGGGAACACAGTGCCACGGCACTCATCACTCAGAAGCGAGTGCGGCATCCCCCCGTACCTGTTGGCTGTCAGCGGCCGGCTGGCGACCCACCTTGAACCATGCAGCGTATAACGCCGGGACGAAGAAGATCGTCAATAGCGTCGCCACGGTAAGGCCGCCCATGATCGCAATTGCCATCGGCCCCCAGAACACACTGCGCGTCAGCGGGATCATTGCCAGCACGGTGGCCAGCGCTGTCAGCATCACTGGGCGGGCCCGGTGAATGGCGGCATCCAGCACAGCATTCCATGGGTCGCGCCCTTCAGCGATCTCGGTTTGTACCTGATCGATCAGGATCACCGAGTTGCGCATGATCATGCCACCCAATGCGATGATGCCCAGGATTGCGACGAAGCCCAGCGGCGACTGGAACACCAGCAGCGCCGGCACCACACCGATCAGGCCCAGCGGTGCGGTCAGCACCACCATCCACATGCGAGAGAAGCTCTGCAGTTGCAACATAAGCAACAGCAGGATGCTGATCAGCATCAGCGGGGCCACCGCCAGCAGTGCCTTGTTGGCTTTGTCACTTTCCTCCACCGCGCCGCCCACGTCGATGCGGTAGCCCGACGGCAGCTTCGCTTCGATATCCTTGAGCAACGGCTGGATCTCCTGCGTTACCGATACACCTTGTTCGCCATCCTTCACGTCGGCACGCACCGTGATCGCCATGTCGCGGTTGCGGCGCCACAACACTGGCTCTTCCAGCTCAGAGCGCACCTGTGCGACTTGCGACAGTGGCACCACCGTGCCCTGGCGCGTGTAAAGGTTGATGTCTTTCAGTGTGTCGAGGCTCAAGCGTTCCTCAGGCACGGCACGGGCCACGATGTCGATCAGGTCCTCGTGCTCACGCAGTTGCGACAGGGTGGCGCCGTTCATCACGGTTTGGGTCGCCAGCGACACATCGGCCGGCGTGAGGCCCAGCGCGCTCGCCTTGTCCTGATCAAGCTCGACCTTCAGCGTGCGCACCGGGTCGTTCCAGTCGAGCTGGAGGTCGCGCACCTTCGGGTTGGATGCAACTACGTTCTCCACCTCACGGGCGATCCGGCGCACCACTTGGGTATCGGGGCCGACGACGCGAAACTGCACCGGGTAGCCGACAGGCGGCCCCAACTCGAGCCGGGTCACGCGCACCCACGCCTGCGGGAATTGTTGGTCGGCCGAGGTCACCAGCCGCTCACGTACCCGCTCGCGCGCATCCAGGTCCTTGGTCATTACAACGAACTGGGCGAATCCTGGATTCGGCAGCTCGGGGTTGAGCGAGAGATAGAAGCGCGGTGCGCCGGCGCCGGTGTAGGCGGTATAGAAACGCACGTCCTCGTCCTTCGCCAGGATCTCCTCCATATGCTTGACCTGCTCGGTCGTCGCGGCGAACGAGGCGCCTTCCTTGACGCGCAGGTCAATGACCAGTTCAGGGCGCGAACTGTTGGGGAAGAATTGCTGCGGCACCAGTTTGATACAGGCCAGAGCAAGCACCAAAGCGCCAAACGTCGCACCGATGACCACCCAGCGACGCTCGATGGCGGTGTCGATCAGGCGGCGCAGGGTACGGTAGAACTTCGTGTCATACATATCACCATGCTGGTGCTTGCCCAAGTCGTTGGGCAGCATCTTGACCGCCAGGTACGGCGTGAAGATGCCGGAACAGATCCACGAGAACAGCACCGCGGCGCCGACGATCCAGAAAATGCCACCCGCGTACTCGCCGGTGGTGGACTTCGAGAGGCCGATCGGCAGGAAGCCCACGACGGTGATGAGTGCGCCGGTCAGGCGCGGCATGGCGGTGGACTGATAAGAGAAGGCGGCCGCCTTTACGCGGTCCATGCCGGTTTCCATCTTCGCCACCATCATCTCGATGGCGATGATGGCGTCATCCACCAGCAGGCCCAATGCGATAATCAGCGAGCCGAGCGAGATACGCTCCAGGTTCCAGCCCATCGCCAGCATCACCAGCGCTACGCCGCCCAACACCAGCGGCACTGTGGTCGCGACCACAAGGCCAGCGCGCCAGCCCAGGCTGGCCAGGCTCACTGCGATCACGATGATCAGCGCCTCAGCCAGCGCGTGCGCGAAGTCGTGGATAGCATCCTTCACCGTGGTGGGTTGGTCGGCCACGAGCTCAAGCTCCACGCCATGTGGAAGCTCCGACTGGATCTTGGCGACTGCCGTGTCCATCGCCTTGCCAAGGTCCACGATGTTGCCGTCGCTGGTCATCGTGATGCCGAGCATCAGCACTGGCTGGCCGTTGTGACGCACCGTGTAGGTCGGCGGATCCTCGAAGCCGCGTGTAACGGTCGCAATGTCGCCGAGCTTGATCAGCCGACCGCCTGCGGAGATGGGCACGTTGCGGATAGCCTCTTCGCTGGCGAACTGGCCGCTCACACGCACCATGACACGGTCGCCGCGGGTGTCGATCTGGCCGGCGGGCAACATGGCGTTCTGACTCTTGAGGCTTTCGGCGATGGCCAGCGGTGTAATGCCCAGCGCTGCCAGGCGCTCGTGCGAGAACTCAACGTAGACACGCTTGGCCTGCTTGCCGATGACGTCGATCTTCTTGACCATCGGCACTTTCAGCATCTGGCGCTTGATGTCCTCGGCCGCGTCCGACAGGTCGGCGTGGCCGATGCCGTCGCCCTTGACCGCGTACATCAGGCCATACACGTCGCCGTACTCGTCGTTTACGATCGGGCCGATCACGCCGTCAGGCAACTCGCGGCTCAGGTCGTTGAGTTTCTTGCGCGCCTGGTACCAGGCCTCGCGCTGGTCAGCCTTGGAGGTGCCGCCGCGCACGGTGAGCGTCATGCCGGCGTAGCCTTGCCGCGCGTAGGTGACCACTTTCTCGAAGTTGTCGATCTGCTCGAATTTCTTCTCCATGCGGTTGAGAACCTGGTCCTGCATCTGCTGGGCGGTGGCGCCCGGCCAGATGACCATGGCGGTCATGGAGGGCACGGAAAAGTTCGGATCCTCGAGCTGACCGAGCCTGGTGAAGCTGAAAGCGCCGGCCATCGCGACAATGAGGAGCATGAACAGGACGATGGCGCGATGGCGCAGCGCCCAGTCGGTGAGGTTCAGGTTGTTCATCGGGCGGCCTGCTGCGTGATGTTCGCGTCAACAATCGCCGCATCGGGAAGCGCGACCTTAAGTCCGGAGGCCATCTTCTGCACCCCGGCGGTAACGACCAATGCACCGGCCTGCGGCCCGGAGACGAGCACCTCGTCGTTGCGGTAGCCCAATACCGCCACCTGCACCAGTTCGACGACGCCTACCGGATTTTTGCCCTCGGGCGTGACCACCCACAGCGCAGGCTGGCCGCCGCTTTGCGTCAGTGCCGTGGCTGGCACCGCTGCCACCGAGACACTGGTCATCACGCGCTCGGCCGTTACCGTGGCAGTGGCGCCCAGCGGCAGCGCCTGCATTGGCTTGAGCCGCGCGCGATAGGTGCGCGTTTGCGCCGCAGCCTGCGGCGACAGCTCACGCAGCGTGACATCGAAGATCTCGTTCGGCGCACTGGCCAGCGAGGCCTTGAAACGCGCCTCCTTGAAGACGGACAGCTGATCCTCGGGTACATCAACAACGATCTCGGACTCATCCGGATTCGCGATCGAGACAACCGGTTGGCCCTCAGCCACGACTTGCCCGGCCTCAACGCGAACAGCCGTGACGACGCCGCTACGCGAGGCGCGCAGCACGGTGTATTTGAGCCGGTTGCGTGCGAGCTCAAGCTTTCGCGCCTCGGCCTCGGCGGTCGCATGCGCGGTCTGGGCATTTGTATGTGCACGCTCGTCGTCGGCCGCGCTGACCGAGCCGTCAGCCTTCAGCGCGGTCAGGCGCTGGCGGTCCGAGTCGGCCTGACGCGTCTGCTCGGCGGCAACCGCCCACTGTTGTCGAGACGCTTCTTCAGCGAGGCGGTAGTCGCTGTCATCCAGCACAGCCAATATGCTGCCTTCGCGTACAAACTGGCCTACATCGACGTTGCGCTGGGCGACTTTGCCGCCCACGCGGAAGGCCTGTTCGACTTCATGTCGCGACTGTACGGTGCCCACGTAGCGACTGATGTCGCGGGCATTGTCGTAGCTGATTTCAACGGTGCGTACCGGTCGTGGTGCCTGCACGGTTGGCTGGTCCGGGCTACACGCGGACAGCATGACGGCTACGGCCAAAGCGCCGGCCGCAGTAAGGGAGGTTTTCAAGGCGGTTCCTCTTTGAAAAACGGCAGTTTCTTAAGAAAGTGGTGGCCGGTCGGCTTGGGTGGCTGCGGTGGGAGTGACGGGTTGTTCGAACACCTGCCAGCCCCCGCCCAGTGCCTTATAGAGCTGCACGCTATCGAGCAGCAGGCGGGTGTTGCTGTCGTTGGCATTCAGGCGCACTGCCAGGCGTGCCCGTTGCGCGTCGAGCAGCGGCAACAGGTCGATCTGCCCCCTGTCGTAGAGCGATTGCGCGTGGCTCAGCGCCGCCTCAGCGGACTCGGTGGCCGACTGCAATGACTGGGCGCGCTGACGCTCTTGCGTCTGCGTGACGAGGGCGTTCTCCACGTCTTCGAGCGCGCGCACAATGCCGTCCTCGGCGCGCAGTAGCGCCTCACGCTGGCCGCTCTCGGCGACCTCGTTGATCGCGCGTGTACGCCCGGCGTTGAAGATCGGCATCGCAAGCAGGCCGGCCACATTGGTGAAGCGCGCGGCGCCCAGATCCAGACCGTTCAGCTCAAGGCCTTGGCGGCCGTAGGATGCACCGAGGAACAGCCGCGGGAACCACTCAGCCGCGGCTTGTTTACGGCGTGCATTGGCGGCATCGAGCTGCGCCATCAGCGCCAATACGTCAGGCCGACGCTGTAGCAGGGTGGCGGGCTGCCCCTGGCGGGCTTCGGGCGCTACCACGTTGCCAGGGGAGGGCTGGATGCTCGTGGCATTAAAGGCCTGGTCACCGATCAGTACCGCGATGCGGTGTCGCGATACGGCTGCCAGCGTCTCCAGCGGTGGGATCTGCGCGCGCGCCGATGCGGCATCGGTCTGTGCGCGCTCGACGTCGAAGGAGGTTGCCAGCCCTACACGGTGGCGCGCGTTAACCAGGCGCAGTGTCTCGTCCTGCGCCTTGGCGATCGCGCCTAATGTTTCGGCCTGGCGCAGTGCGCCGACCAGCGTGAAGTAGTTGCTGGCGACGTCGCTCATTACCAGCAGGCGCACGCCGCGCACGCCATCCTCCGCGGCCAGTGCGTCGGCCTCGGCCGCTTGCGCGCCAGCGCGCAGGCGTCCGCTCAGATCAAGTTCCCACGAGACGTCAAGGCCCGCGCCCACGGTCTCGGTATCTGGATAACCCTGCTTCTTGGTCGTGCTGTAGCCGCTGCTACGGTCGGAGCCGAAGGCGGACATTCCGACACTCGGAAAGAGCCAGGAGCGACTGATCGTCTCACCGGCGCGAGCGGTGCGCACACGCTCGGCGGCGATCTTGATGTCACGGTTCTCGCGCATCGCGCGGCGCACCAGATCCGTCAACACCGGGTCGTTGAACGTCTCCCACCATGCGGCTTCGGGTTCCATTTCGGAGGCCGTGCTTGCGGCGAACTTGGGCGGCAAGTCTACCGACGGCTTGGCGACCTCTGTGGAACAACCGGTCAAGACCAGAGCGAAAGACGCGGCGAGCGCCGCACCCACGACGACGCCGAGCAGGCGTTCGGCATGTTGCAGGGGCGTCCGCCCGGTGTAGCGGATCAGCGGAGGGGAGGTTGGAAGTCGCGGCATCGGATTGGACTCGTGTAGATTCGAGATGGCGTCAGCGTAGGGCCCGGTGTGTGCGAAGTCGTCAGCGAAGCGTCGCCGTTCGGTCGCCATATCGAGCGCTCATTCATGTTGGAGGCGTCACTCGCCGTCGGTATCTGCCGCGTGCTCGCCGGCCGCCGATGCGAGGTCCGAGTCAATCGACTCCAGTAACTCATCGGCGGACGAAAACTCGCGCTGACGCCCGGTGACCAGGTTTTCAAGGCGGCCCGCGAGGGCTCCTGGCGTGGCATCGCTACGCAGCTTCACGACGTATGAGCGGCGGTTCGGGTACTTGGATTCAGGGTTCAGGCTCATTGCGGACCAGGGGGCAAGAAAGTTCGACGACAGCGTAGGCCGTCCCCTGGGGCAAGTCGTAAGCGAAAGGTCAGATTTCGGTCGGCTTGAACACCGAAGCCCTGTGGGAGCGAGCAGGCTCGCTCCCACAAGTTTGCGCCCTTAACTCATCAAGCCGACTCTGCGCCCTTAAGCAGCGAGCGCGCACGTTTAACCAGCTCGGTTCCATGCGTTTCGGGTAACTGGTCAAGCAGCACCGCCAGGGCCTGGCGGTCCTCGGTCGTGGCGTCGTGGTGCTCACACAGTTCGACTAACGCCTGCAGCTCCAGCCATGGTGCTTCTTGGGCACGCGCCTCCTCAATCGCACGCCGCACCGCAGTACTGCCGGCATCGAGCCGGCCCTGCGTCCGCGCAATCGCCGCCTCCAGCAGCAACAATTGCGGCAGGTACACGCGCTCGCCCAGTTCTTCCCCAACTTGTAGGGCTTCCTGTAGCTCGACTCGCGCGGAGTCGCAATCACCCGCCAGCAGCAACGCTTCGGCGGCGTAGCCGAGCACCTCGCTGGCACCGGAGCGCATGCCGAGTCCGGTGTGTTCGTCGTAGGCCTCGCGGATGCTGCGGTAGCCGTCGCGCGGTGCGCCGTTGCGCGCGTCGGCCCAGCCGCGCCACCAGCGGCAAGCCGTGCGCCCCAGTGCGAGCGAATACTCGTCGACCAATGTCTGCATGTCGTCAGCCAGCGCTGCCACACGCACAGGGTTTCCCATTCGCACTTCGATCAACACCTCCTGCCAGGTGGCGACCAGCCAGGTCATAGGCTGGCGAAGCGTTTGTGCGCGGTTCCGCGCCAGTTGCATATGAGCCCGGCCTTGCTCAACCAGGCCAGAACGCACGAGTTCTATGGCCAGCATGCCGTGCAGCATGACCTGAGGATCGGCCGCAAAAATCTCGTTCGCCCTGATGTCCAACGGCTCGGCGATTGCGAGTGCGCGCTCCAGCCATCGGCGGGTCGCCTGCGTGCACCCCTGGAGATGATGAACCTCGCCTTGCACGATGCACGCCACCAGCATGAGTGCTGGATCGTTCGCGTCGATCGATAGGGCTTCGGCGCGGTCCGCGACCGCCAGCGCCAACGTATAGTCGCCGCGCAGACCGAGCAGATAGCCGAATCCGTGCAGCAGGCGACCGCGCATCGGATGCTCGGGTACATCCGTTAGCCGCGTATACGCGCGTTCGAACGCGTTCCTGGCTTCGCTACCGACACCGAGCGTATGGAAAGCCGACACGCCTTGCAGCGTGGCCAAGGTAATTTCGAGTGTATCGCGCTCCATCCCTTCCGGCGCCTGCCACAGCAGGACCATCGCGCGCTCAGTGAGACCGAAGCACAAGGCTGGGCTGAAGTGCAGCAGCGCGGCTTCCGCGGCCTCGGCGTAGTAGTGCAGCGCGATCATCGGCTGCCGGGCCCGGTCGAAGTGCGTCGCCAGCTCCGAGGCAGCAACCGGCATGCCGGCCATGCGCTCGCGTTCGAGCGCAGTGCCAACCTGGCGATGAAGGTGGGTACGCAATGAGCGCGGCGTGCGGTCGTACAGTACCTGGCGGAAGAGGGCATGGCGGAACGAGTAGGGTAGCTCCACCGTCTCTTCAAGTTCGGCGGCTCGCGACCGCGTGAGCCACACCTGCTCGCGCACCAGTTCCTCGCAGGCGTGGGCCACCGAAGCGAGGTCGCGTTCGAGGGCCAGCGAAACCGTCTCGACCCGGAACTCGACTCCGCATACCGCTGCCGCCGAGAGCAGCGCGAGCTGCTCCTGCCCAAGCTTGGTGATGTAGTGATCAATGATGGCCGCGAGGTTCTCGGGAACCGCCATCCCCGCCAGCCGGGCCTCGATGGTGGCGTCGTCGCCCGTTGTGTCCATCACTTCACTGATGACTGACGAGACGAACAGCGGCACACCGTCGGTGCGCTCATGCAGGGCACGCACGAAGGTTTCATCGCGCGCCAGCGAGGCCGAACGCAATGCGACATAGTCAGCGACCTCGGTTTCCGAGAACGGGTCGAGCACCACTTCCTCGCACAGACGTTGCAGGCGCAGTTCGTGACGCAACGAGTTGAGCGGATGATCAAGCGCCACCACCTCGGCGACGCGGAAGCTCGCCAGCCACATAAGCCGAGTGCGGCCCCGTCGCCGCGCCACATAGTCGATGAGCTGGACCGTCGCCCGATCACTCCAATGCAGGTCTTCGGTCACCAGCAACAGCGGACGCTGCTCGGTGTAGCGGTCCAGCAGTTCACCCATTTCCCGCAGCATGCGATCCGGACCGATGCCGGCAAGCTCGCGCCGCAACGCGTCTCGCTCTTGCGCGGTGCTCAGCCACGGCAGTTGCAGCAACCAGGTCGGCGCCACGGCGCGCATCAGCGTCGGCAGGGCGGGGTCGCTGCGGCACAGATCGGCCAACGCTTCCAGCACCGGCAGGTACGGCTCGCCGGTGCCGTAGTGCTCCACGCAATGGCCACGTGCGCAGGCGATGTCGCCAAGGCTGGAGAGGAAATGCTCGATCAACGTGGTCTTGCCAATCCCTGGTTCTCCGGCAAGCCAGACCACTGCGCGTTGCCCACCGTAAGTCCGCTCCCACGCGCGCTGCAGTCTTGAAAGTTTGTCGGTGCGACCAATGAATGGCGGCGACGGATACGCACCGGCCGCCGGCACCGTCGCGGATGCCGGCGGCATCGAAGGTGCAGGGGAGGGCGCGGCGATGAAGCGATAGCCGCGCCGCGACACAGTCTCGATGAAGCGGGGCTGCTTGGGGTCATCGCCCAGCACCTTGCGCAGATCGCTGATGGCCGTCTTCAGCACTGAGTCGCTGACGAACCGATGCCCCCACACGGCATCAAGCAACGCATCTTTGGTCACCAGCGACCCAGGCTGGCGCGCAAGTACGCACAGCAGAGTGAAGGGCGTTGGCGCCAACGCCACAGCTTCTCCGTTACGTAACAAGCAGGCGTTGGCTTCGTCGAGCTCGAACTCGACGAAGCAGAGCTGGACTGGGTTCGGATGAGGCTGCGGACGCGCCACGTTGGATTCCTGAAGACAAAAACATAGTTTCTAGCACTGGGCCATTACTCCAATAACAACGCTGATCGGCTCATAAGCCAAGCCTCGCCGGTCGGAAATTGATGCAGACGCTTCCCGCTCTCCATCGCGGGACAATTTGATGAGACGTTGCGACGGCGCAAGGCCCCCTGACACCTTTGGCACAGCACATATGGCCTCATTCCGAGGTGGTAATGATCTTGAAATGCTAATGACGAAAATTTCAATATTGAAATATGTCTCAATTTTACATACCTTCACCTTGCCTGACGATGAGACCGACGCGTCTCACCACTTCAATCACAACAAGGGCTCGAGATGAACAACAACAAAAAAGCTTCGCAACTGCCTCCCGCCGCCGTCGATGTGCTGGTCGTCGGTAACGGCCCGGTAGGGGCGACAATCGCGGCGCTGCTCGGCCGCTATGGAGTAAAGACACTGGTAGTGGACAAGACCCATGAGGTCCTGCTAATGCCCCGTGCCATCGCTCTGGACAACGAGGCGCTGCGCATCCTGCAACTCGCCGGATTGTCGGAAGATGCTTTCGAGAAGATCGTCATCCCTGAAGTGAAGATGCATTCCCCGGTCCTCGGGCAATTCAGTCGAGCCAACACCGCCGGGTGCATCGACGGCCACCCCAAACTGGTGACCTTCTATCAACCCGACCTCGAACACGCGATGCGTAAACAGGTCTGCGGGCTCAAGTCAGTGATCAGCCTGGGTGGCTTCGAGCTCGAGAATCTGGTCGAGGAGCCGGATTGTGTCGTCGCCTCCGTTCGGGATCAGGACGGCCATCTGCATTTCATTCGCGCCCGATACCTGATCGGTGCGGATGGTGCCAGCTCCAGGGTCAGGGCCTTGATCGGCCAGGAATTCGAAGGACAAACCTATGCAGAGGATTGGCTGATTGTCGATGTAAAAAACCGGCATAAGTCCGCGATTGATCACGTTGAGTTTCTCTGTGATCCAAAGCGCCCAACGCCGCACATGCCCGCTCCTGGCGGAAGAGAGCGTTGGGAGTTCATGCTGCACCCAGGCGAATCCCGGGAAGAGCTGGAAAGCCCGGAAAGCATCGCCCGGCTGATTGCGCCATGGATCAATCCTCAGGAGCTGGAAATCGAGCGCAAGGCGGTGTATCGATTCCACGCACGCTGCTGCAACAGGTTCAGCAAAGGGCGAGTTTTCCTTGTAGGGGATGCGGCCCACATTACTCCCCCCTTTGTCGGGCAAGGTCTCGTCGCGGGGCTTCGAGATGGCGCCAACCTCGCCTGGAAACTGGCCTGGGTCCTTCACGGCCAAGCCGCGCCTTCAGTACTTGATACCTATGACGTAGAGCGCCGCCCCCATGCCCAGGCGATGATCAATCTGGCAAAACTCATGGGCCGTCTGGTGATGCCGAGAAACAAGGTCGCCGCTTTCTTCATCCATGGCCTGATGCGCACATTGGCGTTGACTCCCGCTACCAGAAAGTACTTCGAACAACTGGACATCAAACCGAAGAACATCTTCAAAAACGGTCTGTTCATGCATCATCGTCGTGGCGACAAACTGGTGCGCGGTAGCCTGTTTCCCCAGGCCTGGGTTCGCAACACGCAACAGCAGATCCAGCTGAGCGACGATGCGCTTGGACACAACCTGACCCTGGTCGGATTCGGTGTCGACCCGTTGTCGCTGCTGAGCACTGCCGAGGTCTTTTCCTGGATACAGATGGGAGGTCACTTCTTGCAGATCGGAGCCTGCGGTCAGCGCTCCGACAGCGCTTGCGACTTCATCGAAGACCTGAACCATGACATCCTGCCGCTGGCTGCCAAAGGCACGCTCGTCGCGATCCGCCCTGACCGTATCATCATGCACCACGCTCCCGGCGCACAGGCAGGCAGCCTGGTTCGAGACTGCCAGATCCTGATGGGTAGCGCCGACTCCACTGCCGACAACGTTTCCATTACCATCAACGAGCCTCCTCGATTAAGAGCGTAAAGATGCCTTCCCCCATTTTTCCTTCAGAAGCAACTGAGCAAGAGCCTCTCACTCGAGGCCACAAGAAGCGGGAACGCACCCGTCGCGGCTTGGTGGACGCGGCGTTGCGTCTGGTCGCACGCAAGGAAGTGGGGGAGATTGCACTGCTCGATGTCGCCGCGGAGGCCGCGGTCTCCAACGGCACCATCTACAACTATTTTCGAACGCGTGACGAAGTCCTCGAGGCGGTTGGCATCGCCATGGCGAGCGAGTTCTCCGATGCCATTTCCGCCCTGAGCTCGGACGTGCACTGCGGTGCACAGCGGCTTTCGATTGGCGTGCGCATGTTCATCTGCCGGGCCGCGTACGACCATCAATGGGCTAACGCACTGCTGCGCATCATTCATTCCGATCAGACCATGCGCTCGCGCTTGGCCGCCCATGTGCTGGGCGACCTGCGTGACGGTCTGAGCGCAGGGACTTTCGCTTATGAGGACGAAGGGATTGCCCTGGACATGGTCGTATCATGCACAACCGGAGCCATGCGTTCGGTTGTCGAAGGGCGTGTAGTGGCGGATCACGATCTGTTGGTTGCGGAAATGATTCTCAAGGCGCTGGGCGTAACACCTGCCAGAGCCAAGAAAATCGCCGGTAAGCCGCTACCCTAGTCTTGATGTCATCCTTGGCCGGCTAAGCCCGGCCAATCCATTGCCGATAGTTCTTCGCCTGGCGACGAGATTTCAGCTGATTGCCGATCAATGCCATGAGTGGCGACGTCCTGGGTTTTGTCTGTTTGCCTTGGCTCAGCAAGCCGAGTTGCTTCTTGACCACCGACACCACGGCAAGCGACGCCAGCGCCTTGTTCTTCCAACGGACGACGATGGGCTCCACTTCAGTGTCCTGACCTGCCATCCACTGGCTTGGCAGGGCTGGCTCGATTGCCAGCGCAGTGGCAAGCCCCACCATCGACACCGAGCCGCTCACCACTCGCTCCGCGACCTCCTTTCTGCGCACGCCGCCGGTGACCATCAGCGGCATGCGCGCTATTTCTCCTATTTTTTCCGCGCACTCGAGAAAATACGCTTCTCGAGCCAGGCGGCTGCCATCGCGGGTTTGCCCCTGCATCGCCGGGCTTTCATAGCTGCCACCGGACAATTCGACCAGGTCGACCGCTTTGGCGTTGAGCATTTCCACCACACGAGCCGCATCCTCGGCATCGAAACCACCGCGTTGAAAGTCTGCGGAATTGAGCTTCACAGCGACGCAAAAGATCGGTGCCACTCGCAGGCGTATTGCATCGATGGTTTGCAGGAGAATTTGCGCGCGATTTTCCAGGCTCCCACCCCAACGGTCGCTACGCCGGTTGGTCAAGGGGGAGAGGAATTGGCTGAACAGGTAACCATGCGCTGCATGAATCTCCACGCCGGTGAATCCGGCACGCTCAGCCAGCACTGCGGCCTGGGTATAGCGCTCAATCAGCTCTTCGATCTCCCGCTCATTCAAAGCCCTGGGTGGCACAAAGGCCTTTGATAGTCCGGGAATGTCGACAGCCACCGCGGAGGGGCCCCGTGCCGATTGCCCCATGGAGGCCAATAGTTGCCGTCCGGGATGATTGATTTGCATCCAGGCCTGGGCTCCGCGACTGCGGCAAGCATCGGCCCAGAGCCTGAATTTGGCCAGGTTCCGATCGTCCTCAAGTACCACACCAGCGGGTCCGGTCAAGGCGTGCCGGTCAACCATGACGTTGCCAGTGATGATCAGGCCGGCCCCACCGTCCGCCCAACGCCGGTAGAGCTTGACCAGCGCATCCCCTGGAGCGTGATCCTCATTGGCAAGATTCTCCTCCATGGCAGCCTTGGCGATCCGGTTTGGAATCACCGTGCCGTTAGGCAAACGAAGCGGTTTGAAGAGCTTTGAGCCGGTCATGTTCTGTCCTTCAGCTGATGAGAATTCGGCCAGCCATCGCTAAGGGTCATACCGTTTGAGCACCGTCTGTACAGTGCTTGCTCAGGTTCTTGAACTCCTGGTTTGCATCGATGGGCCGGTTTGATGACCTGCCGGGACGGCGAGCCAGAAACACGATATAGCTGAACACGCGTGTTCAGTTGTGTCAATGTGTAGAACCCCGCAACGATCCTGCCATATCCAATCTATCCATCTGGTTTTTTACGTCATAGAAAGGATGTCATTGAGAAAAACGTATTTAATTCAAAAAACGTTGTTGACGTGAACTGAACACAAGTGTTCAATCGAGCCATAAGGTAATCCTGGAGAGAGAACCGTGGAATCCCTGAATCCAACACAGCGCCGTATTCATCAAGCCGCCTTTCGCCTGTTCGCTGAAAGAGGCACCTCGCAAGTGAACATTCTTGACCTCGCACAAGAGGCAGGCGTGGCGCGCGGAACGGTCTATAGCAACATCGACAACATGGAAAGCCTGTTCGAGGCAGTCGCCAGCCATCTCGCCAAGGAGATGCATGAGCGCGTCAACAAGAGCTTCAATTCCCTTTCTGATCCGGCTCAGCGCCTTGCCAATGGCATTCGATTGTTCATTCGTCGAGCGCACGAAGACTCTCAGTGGGGGGCGTTCATCCATAAATTCGCCATGAGCAATGCTTCGTTGCGCGAAATGTTCAGCAGCCAAGCGACGACGGATCTTCTGAGCGGACTGTCCAGTGGGCGGTACACGTTTGAAAAGGAGCAATTGCTTTCGGTAATGACGCTGATATCGAGCAGCGTCCTGGGTTCTATTTTCCTGGTACTGGAAGGCCACAAAACCTGGCGCGAATCGGGCTCTGACACGGCCGAGCTGGTGTTGCGGGCATTGGGCGTACCGCCCGAAGAGGCTAGAGCGCTGGCGATCACCGAGTTGCCAGCACTGCCTTCCCTCGACTGATTCATTAACCGAGTCAACCAGACACCCCTGGATTTTCAGGGGTGCGGGGACGGCTTTACCCTGAAAACCCGGAAAACAAGAACAATGACCCACAAAAATGAAATGCCCCGGTTAGCGACACCACAACCTGCCCGGCATCCGAAGCCGACGGTGAAGGCCCAGGATCTGACGCATCTGATCTTTCAACGACCGGATTTGAACGAGGCAGCGCGGTTCCTGACCGACTTCGGCCTGTCGGTGAGTCAGCAGGACGCCGATACGCTTTACCTGCGCGCCACCGCCCCCACTGCTTACTGTTACCGTGTCCATCGTGCAGAACATGCACGTTTTATCGGGTTCGGACTGGCAGTCCAGTCGCTCAAGGATCTGGAAAAACTGACGCGTATCCCAGGCGCGTCATTGGTAGAAAAATCAGAACATCCTGGTGGTGGGTATTGCGTCAAACTCACCGATCCTTCCGGATTCATCGTGGAAGCTGTTTGCGATCAGACGGCAGGTATAACGCTGGGGCACCGGGCTCCTCTTTCCTGGAATCTGGCGCAAGAGCAACCGCGAATCAACGCCACGCAGCGCCCGCCGATCGCTCCGGCTGAAATCCTCAAACTGGGCCACATCGTCATCGAAGTGGCCGACTACCAGGCGACCTGTGCCTGGTATACGAAGCACTTCGGGTTTATTCCCAGCGATGTGCAAGTACTCCCCGATGGCACACCTATTGTCACCTTTATGCGCCTTGACCTTGGTGACACTCCTGCGGATCACCATACGCTCGCGATAGCGCAAGGGTTCATGGCGACCTATAGCCATAGCGCCTATGAGGTCGTCGATGCAGACGCTGTGGGCATGGGGCAGCGCGTCCTGCGCGAGCGCGGTTGGGTGCACTCGTGGGGCATCGGCCGACACATCCTGGGCAGTCAGATCTTCGATTACTGGCAAGACCCTTGGGGCGATAAGCACGAGCATTACTGCGACGGGGATATTTTCACGGCTGCACAGCCTACGGGCATTCATCCCGTGAGCCCCGAGGCAATGGCGCAGTGGGGGCAGCGCATGCCCAAGCGTTTTACAAAACCGAAGATGAGTCTGGCCAATCTGCGTGCGCTGTTGCGCAACCTGCGGCGCAGTCCGGACTTGAGCATTCGCAAGTTGATAACACTCATGCGGATGTTCGGGTAGAGCAGTCGCCATGTCGGGCAATGCAACCAGATATGGCCGTCGGGATGTGCTCAAAGCCGGCGCCTTGATCGTCGGCGGCTCGTTGGTCTACAGCGTTGCCAGCCCCCCCTCAGAACAACACCACAGTTCTCGCGCCGCCGAGCACGGGACAAACGCCGCTCCAGGAGTACCTTCAATGTCTGCTGTACACGTAGTCCGCTTCGAATTTCAGAACGGTATCCACTGGGGCGTGCTACGCCAGGGCCGTATCACGGTT
Organism: Pseudomonas sp. GW822-FHT02E03; assembly: GCF_058802325.1. Lineage (NCBI taxonomy): Bacteria > Pseudomonadati > Pseudomonadota > Gammaproteobacteria > Pseudomonadales > Pseudomonadaceae > Pseudomonas > Pseudomonas sp. GW822-FHT02E03. The sequence continues at coordinate 40,190 of NZ_JBXAOA010000025.1, forward strand.
GTCCCCGGTGCTTTTGAAACCACCGGTGATTTCATTCGCGAGAACAGTATCGACGACCTCGCTCAGTTGAAAGGTACGGAGCTTGCGGAGGGCGAAGTGAAACTGCTGTCGCCGGTGACCCGCAACCAGCAGTTCGTCTGCCAGGGCGCCAATTACCGTCAGCACATGATCGAGTCGGGCATGGACCCGGATGCGAAGAAATTCAACATGATCTTCACCAAGGCGACGAGTTGCCTGGTGGCGGCTGACAGCGACCTGATCAAGCCGCGCACCGTGCGCTTCCTCGACTACGAGATCGAACTGGGGCTGGTGATGAAACGCGCGATCAACGGCGCTGTTGCTGTCACCGACGCCAATCTGCATGAGTTCATTGCAGGCGTTGTCATCGTCAACGACTACTCGGCTCGTGACATTCAGATTCCTCAGATGCAGTTCTACAAGGGCAAGAGCTTCCGCACTTTCGGTCCGGTCGGCCCGTACCTCTGCCTTCTGGATGCCACGAATATTCATTACCTGAAAGAGCTGCAACTACGCCTGACGGTCAACGACCAGGTGCGACAGAACGACAGCACGGCCAACCTGGTTTACGGCCCCGCTGAAACCCTTACCGAACTTTCCGCCCTGCAAGATTTCGCCGCTGGAGACCTGATCGCCACCGGTACGCCTGCCGGTTGTGCGCTCACGGTGCCTTCGCCTGCCAAGCAGCGTATTGCGGCGCTGATGCCGGAAGCGACCAAGTGGAAGCTGTTCCTCAAGGCGCAGGAAGGTCGGACGCAATATCTCAAGCCAGGTGACGTGGTTGAGGCGCGCATTCGCAGCGCCGATGGTGTGATCGACCTCGGCGTGCAACGCAACCGAGTCGTGGAGCAAGCCTGATGGTTGTGCAGACCCTGAGTGACATCGAAAGCCTCGAACAAGTCCCCCTGTCGGAACGTGGCCTGGCATCCAGTACTTATGAAGCGCTGCGACAGGCAGCCCGGTGCTCCCCCCAGGCACCGGCGCTTAGCTTCTTCGCCGATGCCGCCGATTTCAAGCGCACCTACAAATGGAACTACTCCCAGCTCTTTGCCGATATCACCCGCGCGGCGAATGCTTTCCATGACTTGGGTATAAAGCCGGGCGAGGTGCTTGCCTTTATCTTGCCCAATCTGCCGGAAACCCATTTCACGATATGGGGCGGGGAGGCGGCGGGCATCGTCATGGCGATCAATCCGCTGCTCGAGGCCAAGCAGATAGCTGGCTTGCTGAATGCCGCGAAGGCATCCGTGGTAGTGACGCTCGCGCCGACGGCGGGCAGCGATCTGTGGCCCAAACTGGCTTCGCAACTGGATCAGTTACCCACGGTCAGGTCTGTCGTGTGGGTCAGCATGGAGCCCTATGTCGCCGAACCCGTGCGTGGGGCCCTGAAAGCAGCGGCACTGAAGGAACGCGACTTACACCGAGATATCGCGATCCACGATTGGCAATCGCTGATGAGTACTCAGCCGCACACACACCTGAAGAGTGGTCGGCAAATCCGCCAGGATGAGTGCTCCTCCTACATCTGTACGGGCGGCACCACCGGGCTCCCCAAGATCGCCGCGCGTAGCCATGGCTCTGAAGTGTTCAATGCATGGGCCGTAGCCGCTCATTTGCAGCCACGCAGTGGTGGCCAGGTCATCTTTTGTGGCCTGCCGCTGTTTCATGTCAATGGACAACTGGTGACGGGGCTGGTGCCTTGGACGCAGGGCGACCATGTGATCCTCGGCACGCCTCATGGCTATCGTGGCGAGGGGGTGATCCCACGATTCTGGGAGATGGTCGAGCACTTCGGTATCAACCTCTTTTCCGGCGTGCCAACTGTCTATGCCGCACTTCTGCAAAATGAATGGCAGGGCTGCGACCTGTCCAGTCTTCGCTATGCAATGTGTGGCGCCGCACCCATGCCAGCTGAGCTTTTCCGGGAGTTCGAGCGCCGGACCGGGGTAAAGATCCTTGAAGGCTACGGTCTGACGGAGGGCACCTGCGTTTCCTCAATCAATCCACCCCATGGCGAGCGCCGTATCGGCTCCATCGGGATGCGGATTGCTTACCAGAATATGCGCGCGGTCGTGCTTGATGATTCTGGAGAGTATCTGCGCGACGCCAATGTGGATGAGATCGGCCTCATCACGATCAGTGGTCCGAACCTCTTCGACGGCTATCTGGAAGAGCGTCATAACCAGGGCCTTTGGATCGATATCGACGGTCAGCGCTGGCTGAATACAGGCGATCTGGGTCGCCAGGATGCGCAGGGTTATTTCTGGCTGACCGGACGCAAGAAGGAGTTGATCATTCGCGGCGGCCACAACATCGACCCCAAGCAAATCGAGGAAGCTCTGCAGGCGCATCCCGCCGTCGCCTTGGCCGCTGCAATCGGTAGCCCCAATGCCTACTCGGGCGAGGTGCCAGTCGCCTACGTTCAACTGCGCCCCGGACAAGTTTGCAACGCCGAAGAGCTTGAGGCATTCGCTCATCTCCATATCAGCGAGCGGGCAGCAGTCCCCAAGCGCATTGAAATCCTCGAGGCGTTGCCACTGACTGCCGTGGGCAAGATATTCAAGCCCGCTTTGCTACAGCGGGAGATTGCCAAAGTAGTCCAGGAGGAAGTGGAACGCCTGGGGCTTTCGGATGTTGCTGTTGAGGTCGTGCAGGACAATCGCCGTGGGCATGTCGCCTGCATCAAGGCCGGAACTGGCCAAGAAGTTCTGGCTCCGCTCTTGGGGCGCTATAGCTTTCAAGTCGAGTGGCTTAATTGAGTCTCTGATTCACATCTGTAAGTCCAGCAGTCATGCCCTGGCGCTGTTCGGCCAGGGCGTTTAACACAACTTCGATCAATTCCAACCGGCACTGAAAAGTGCACAGGAAGGCGAAGCCTTGCCTGCGTGCAATCAACAAAAACAATAAACAAGAGGTGGACAATGAAACTGAATAGCCGTGTGATCCCGTGTTTCTTTACTCAGCGAAAGTATGCTGTCTGGATCAAGTTCACCAGTGCCATGGCCCTGCTCAGCGCCTCTTCCATTGCAAGTGCCAATGGCATTGCTCTAAACGAACAAAGTGCAAGCAGTGCGGGAACTGCTTATGCGGGAAGGTCATCTTCGGCGCTGGACGCCAGCACCATCTATGGAAATCCTGCTGGCCTGACCAAGTTGAAGCGCAGTGAAATTTCCGGCGGTGCCGCGATCGTTTCGGTGAGCGACGACATCAGTGATGCGCAGAGTAGTGCCGCGGGAACGAACAAGGGGGATTCGGTGCCTTTGGGCGTCGTGCCCTTCGCCTATATGTCGACACCGCTTGATGAGCGTCTTTCGGTGGGGCTGGGCCTCTATGCCCCGAGTGGTCTGATCAATGATTATGAGGGCTCTTTTCAGGGTCGCTACCATGGCTCCTACAGCACGACCAAGGAGATAACCCTGCAGCCTACCATTGCCTATCGGATCAATGATTACGTGTCGATTGGGGGTGGACCGACCCTGAACCGTTTCAATGCAAAGCTTCAGAATTACATGGCGACCGGCGCCCTGAACAACGGCCAGGACACACTGGTTACCATCAAAGGCGATGACACGGCGATTGGCTACAACGTCGGGCTCTTGGTCGACTTTAACGAGGCAACCCGTTGGGGGATTACCTATCACTCGAAGGTGAACTATCAGCTCGAAGGGCACACTGAGGTTTCCGGCTCCCCGAGCGTTATCCCGCTGGACGGAAAGTATGACACCAAGATAGATCTTACGATGCCCGAATCAGTGGATACGTCCATCACCCATCGATTCAATAGTCGCTGGACCGGCTATCTGGGGACCACCTGGACACGCTGGAGCCGGATTCAGAAGATCGAAGCAATCAACAGCGGTGTTTCCGCCATGGGCCAGGCTGCTGGCCTGGGGCGTGTGGCCGAAGAGATGAACTGGCACGACACTTGGTCCACCGCGGTTGGCGCATCCTATCAGTTGAACCCGCAATGGCTGATTCGCGCAGGCTATGCCTATGATCAGGCGCCCGTTGGAAATGCCGACCGCAGCGTGCGCGTTCCGGTCGGGAATCGCCAGGCCGTGACCTTGGGCGGCGCTTATTCGCCGAACGCCGATCTGACATTAGACTTTGCGTATGGCTATCTCTGGGATTCAAAAGCCTCAGTACAGCATTCGAACGACTCCGGACTTCAACCGGCATACAGTGCCAACTACAAAAATAGTGCGAATGGAATTTCAGTGCAGGCAACCTATCGGTACTGATCGACACGACTCCATTTTTGCAAGTCTTGCACCTTTAATCGAAAAGCAACTATCCCGACGGGGCGTGATGCAGTTCTGCCTGTCAGTCAGCACCCATTGCCGCGACTACTTTTGCTGCAGTGGGTGGGTTTTGCTCAGCCACCAGCAGCAATGACTGCGGCATAGGGCTTTGCGGGTGCTGCGGTTCCTGCAAGCCGGCCAGCCGAAAACCGGCCATGTCCAGGGCATTGAGCCAACTGGACAGCGTTCGGAAGTACCACGGCATGGGTTGCCACTGCCCCTTGAACCCAGCGAAGGTCTCCTCCCGCCAACCATCTTGATAGTCGCCCGCCGCCGCGGTCCACGGGTGCAGCGTCTGGATCACCAGCGTGCCACCAGGGACGAGCAGGGCGTTCATGGCCGCGAGCAGGGGAATGATGTCTTGGTGCAACAGGGCAAAGTTGGCGCAGATCAGGTCGTAGTTGCTGCCAATGTCTATCTTCGCCTCCACCAACTCTTCATAGCTTGCCAAATGCACCCGCGAAGAGCCTGCCGCCCGCGCCGCCTCAACCAGCGCTGCATCGCCATCCACACCAACCGCCTGGATGGCCCGGTCAGCCAGCGCACGCAACAGCCAGCCCTCGCCGCAGCCCAGGTCGAGCACGTGCTCGGGTTGGCGGCCGAGTACCGCCAGCAGGATGGCCTGGTCGGTGACTTGCAGGCGGCTTTCGATGGTGCCGGTACGGATGGCTTCGATCCAGGATTGGGCGTTGTGGTGCCAGCTCTGGAGGAGGGTGGACTCGGCGGTGGGCATTTCGATGTCCGGCGTCGTGGGTTAGATGGAAGGATAGGACAAGTGCTGGTGCAGCGGATCCGTTTGGCGCTGGGGCCCGACTTCCGGCAGGTCGCGGCAGCGTTGTCGCGAACCATGTGGAAGCCACAATCATTGTCCCGTTACCCGAACCTCTGCCATCATTCAGGAACTCACACGCCGAGCAAGAAATATGAACCGTCGTAAAAAAATAAAGCAGTTATTAAAGGCTCACGCAAAAAAGGCCAGCGCCAAATTGGCACCGGCCAGTAAGTCTAAATACATCAGTAAAGCTGACCGATTGAAACTGGCTGCTGAACCCGGTCTGGACTCAATTATTTCGCCTGAGAGCTGATCCAGACATTTTGGGTCGATACGTGTGCGGTGGTCGGGGCGCGCCATGGCCCTGGTCGCATAAATTTGAAATGCCTGGCGTGACTCGACAGAATCGCGCCCCGATCCGGCCAAAGTTGTCGGATGTTCGTGATTAAAAGGGGCTGCGGTTGAACGAACACACATTGTCCATGCGCCTGGAACGCGTCGCGGCGCATGTACCAGCAGATGCGCGCCTGGCCGATATCGGCTCGGATCACGGCTATCTGCCGGTGGCGTTGATGCGCCGTGGCGCCATTGCTGCGGCGGTGGCGGGCGAGGTGGCATTGACGCCGTTGCGCTCGGCCGAACGTACTGTGCGCGAGAACGGCCTGGACCAGTGGATCACCGTGCGCCTGGCCAATGGCCTGGCGGCGATCGAGCCAGAAGACGGGATCACGGCGATCAGCATCTGTGGCATGGGCGGCGAGACGATCCGCGACATCCTCGACAACGGCAAGGCGCGCCTGAGTGGCCGTGAGCGACTGATCCTGCAGCCCAACGGCGGCGAGCAGCCATTGCGCCAATGGCTGATGGAGAATGGCTACCGTATCCTCTGCGAGGAAGTGCTGCGGGAAAACCGCTTCTACTACGAGATCATCGTCGCCGAGCGCGTCGGGCCGGTGCTGTATACCGCCGAAGAGCTGTACTTCGGCCCACTGCAGATGCAGGCACGCAGCCCGGCGTTCCTGATCAAGTGGCAGCGCATTCTGCGCCACAAGCAACAGACGCTGACCAGCTTCGCCCGGGCTCGGCAGGTCGTGCCCGAGGAAAAGGTACAAGACATCGCCCGGCAAGCCCGGTGGATCACCGAGCTGCTGGCTTGAACACGCTCCAGCGGTTGTACGTAAAGTCGCCTATCGAGGGATTCACGGAAAAAATGGTCTGCCCTGCAATTATCTTGGGAGCGCCTGGTTCGGGACTACGCTAAAGCTATGCTGATCCTCGATCAATTGTGACCTGTTCGCGCTGCGTCCGTCCCTGGAGCGCCCAATGCCACCCATCACCGCGCGCCTGGTGGCGCTGTTTGTGCTTTGCCTGACGCTTGAAGTGCCAGCCCAGACCAACGCTTGCCCAGCTGGCGAAAAAGAAGTGTGCCTGAACGGCTGCATCTGCCTGCCAGACCTGGAGCCGATGCTCGGCTCCCTGCCTGATGACGTCCACCAGGTCGCGGCACCTGCCCTGGCGCTATGGCTGACCCAAGCCCGCGCTGATGCAGCCAACACCGGCATCCAACCCATTCCACCGCACATCCGGCAGCAACTGCTGCGCTGGTACGACCCCAGCGTCCTCGATGCCGCGCACTACAAAGTTAGCGACAACGGCCAATTCAACGCCGCGACTGCCATGCTGCAAAATCCCGATGTCGGAGCCGTGACGCTGATCGACATCATCCTCTTCCGGGACGCTCAAACCGCAGAACAGAACATCGCGCTCTGGGCTCACGAGTTAAAACATGTGCAGCAGTATCAGGAGTGGGGGGTAGAAGGATTTGCCCAGCGGTATACACAGGATTTCAATGCTGTAGAGGCGCCGGCTTATGCCATACAGGCTGAGGTCAGGCGGTCGTTGCGCGAAGGGCTTATTGAAAAATAGCGATGCACACTTATTCGGCGAATTGACGTGTGCATGGATGTGCACATATAGTCATCCGCATGACGAACCGAATTTCCATACGTTCCCGGGCAATTGATGCCGCAATCGACTCTCTCGATGGAGCTTTCTTCAAAGCTCTGTGCGAGCCGTCGCGGGTAGCTGTACTCAAGCGAGTCATGCAATTGGAGCGTGCGGATATCGCCGAGATTGCCGAGGGGCTGCCTCAAGAGCGTTCTGTGGTATCTCGCCATCTGCAAGTGCTCTCAGAGGCGGGCATCGTCCGTGCTACCAAGGTCAGCCGGCAGATGTTTTACGAGGTGGATGGAGCGGCGGTGGTGACACGGCTCGAAGGCATTCTCCAACACATGAAGAGTCTGGCCCCGTTCTGCTGCCCTGGTGCGCCAGCGTAGTTTTTTTATTATCTGTATATATGCATGAGTGCGCATACATGAATGTAAAAACTGAGCCCATGGACGTCATCGTTATCGGTGCGGGCCAAGCTGGGCTCGCGTGTGGTTGGCATCTGCGGCAGCAGAACCTCAGGTTTCTCATTCTGGATGCCGAGAACCAGCCGGGTGGAAACTGGCGCAACTACTACGACAGCCTGAGACTTTTTTCCCCTGCCGCGTACTCATCATTACCTGGGATGCCCTTTCCAGCTGACGCCAGGCACTATCCGCTACGCGATGAAGTCGTACGTTATTTGGAGCAGTACGCGGATGCTTTCCAGCTACCCATTCGGCATAACATGCGAGTCCAGAAAGTGCGTAGGAAGCACGGACTATTTTTGCTTCAGGCATCGGATGGTCAGTGTTTCTGCTCCAAAGCATTGATCGTTTGCACCGGCGGATTCAATCAGCCGTTCATCCCCAACATTCAGGGGCTGGAAAGTTTTCGCGGGCAACGTTTACACAGTGCTGATTACCGAAATGTCGACGGCTTCAGTGATCAACGAGTAGTGGTCATAGGTGCGGCCAACTCAGCGGTACAAATTGCCCATGAGTTGGCTCAAGTCAGCAGCGTCGTATTGGCGACAAGGGAATCGATCCGGTTTTTTCCGCAAAAGATCCTCGGTGTGGATTTTCATGCTTGGCTCAAGTGGACAGGGATAGAGAAGACTCGTTGGCTGAATGATCAAGGTACCCCTGTACTAGATGATGGCGCCTATCGTCGAGCCATGAAACAGGGACTTTTTGAGCGCAAGCCGATGTTCACGCAGGTAACGTCAAAGGGTGTGCTCTGGGCCGATGGCCAACACACCGAAGTGGACAGTTTGATTTTCGCGACCGGATTTCGTCCAAACCTTGGTTTTTTGGCCGGTCTGCACAGGGAGGTCAACGGAAACCTTGCTCAGCGCAATGGGCAGGCCGAGCACGTACCGGGTTTGTATTTTGTGGGATTGCCGAAACAGCGCAACTTTGCTTCGGCCACCCTCAGAGGCGTTGGGCCAGATGCTTCTCACATCATCCCCAGCTTGATGCGTTTCATTCACGATGCATCGTCGATGAATTCTTGATACAGCTGACTTTCAAACGTTTTGCAGAGCAAGGCCCCGCCCTTCGAAACTACTGAGGGCGGAGCAGGTGAGCATTACTGTCGATGATGGTTTGGATTATTTCCACCGAGCCATTAATGGCGAATTGCGCACCCATGCATACCAGAAGGAAACCCATCAGCCGTGATATGGCGTCAATGCCTGACTGTCCCATTATTCTCATGATTATTCCTGAGCCAAGCAGGCATACCCAAAGGATAAGAGCGGTAATCAGGAAAATTAACGGAGGGGCTACTAATAAGACCCAGGCAGGAAATAACGTACTGTGTTTGATAGTGGCGGCGGAACTTATGATCATCGCAATGGTGCCAGGCCCAGCCGTGCTGGGCATGGCCAGCGGGATGAACGCAAAGTTCGGTTGTTCGGTTGCGCCATTGCTGGAAGCAGAGTGTTGAGGAGGCGGCGGAAACAGCATCTTCAAGCCCATAATGATGAGAATTCCGCCACCGGCCATACGCAAGCCCGGTATGGAAATGCTAAATGCATCCATAACAAACGCGCCTACATAGTAAGTGAACGTCATGATCAGAAAGACATAGAATGACGTCAGAAAAGCCTGTGACTTTTTTTCCTTGTGACTCAGCCCCTTACTCAAGGCGAGAAACAGCGCAACTGTGGTGGGAGGGTTAGTCAACGGCAGCAGCGCCAGTAACCCAAGTCCGATTGCATTGAACAGATCTGTCATGTCGAACTCAAGTCCTGTTGTTCGAGGCCACGTTTGTCGGCGAACGTCGTTAGCGTGAAGTTTTGACCTCCAGGACTTCGGTATAAATGGCATCGACCGTCTGACCCACCTGGAGTTTCTTCATCCTTTCCTGAAGCTTCGGGTCTTCGACTTTCAGGACCGTCGCTTTTCCCTCCGGCGGAAGCAAAGTCACCTCATGCTGTTTCAAGTCAATGCGAGTGATCTTGGACGTGACCTTGACCTGGCGAACCGCTTCACCTCCGGGATTGGGATTGTCCTTGGTGGCACGGATGGACATGGATTCATTAGTGACGCCCGGTGCACCGCCAACATCGGTATCAAGCTTATAAGCGACCGAGCGAATCACATGAATATCGACCGTGTCGCCGACTTTCAAATTGTGCAGGTTCTTGGCCTGGTCGGTGAGCTGGATAGGCACTGGACTTTTGTCGTGACCTTCGATGGTGACCTGGTAGTTGGCGGGATCAACGGCCAGTACGCGTGAAACGATGTGACCTTCCATGGCATTGCTGCCCAACGGTATGTCGGCGGCATGGGCCGTCACGCCGGCGGTTGAGAGGAGTGAAGCGAGGGCAATGGCGCGGATTGGTTTCATGGGGCTGCTGTTCCATAGATGGTTGACAGAACGAATCCAGGTGTCCCAATAGCCATGCCGTTCGACGTTTAGATGACCAGGCTGGAAGGTAGCCATTCTGATTTCTCCTTTTGGAAACCTGATCCCGGTGCAGGCGATGAACCTGCCCGGGATTTTTGCCTTATTGGTAACTGATACCCGGTGCCGCAGTGCTCACACGCGTGCCAGCCTTGCCCTGGACAATCGCTTCGATATCCGAGAGTGGACCGATCACCGCGGTTTTTCCAGTATGGCGGGCAAAATCGCAGTCCGCTTGGGACCTGCGGTGAGGTGTCCGACGAAGCCGAACATTCGCGGATCGCCGCGCAGAGTTTGCAGCAGCTACGCGTTGACGCCGCGCCAGGGGCAGGCTTTGGCTGTGATGGCGCCGATAACGTGATGTTCGGCGGCGAGCTTCCAGTAATGTTCGGGCAGATGAGCCGCATGGAATGTGCCCCCGGTTCGGGCCATGGAGCGCCTTGAGGGCGGTGCGGATCGAACAGGCGAATATGGCTGTCGATGATCGTGCTGTTATAGAGCGGGGTAACCGTCATAGTGATGTCTATGTCAGGGGATGGGTCAGGCGCCTGCGGAACGGCATGGTGCGTGACCCTCACTGCAAGTGCGTGGCTCAGCCTTGCAGATACACCGCATGGGTATGGGTGTATTCGTACAAGCCGTGCTTGCCATCCGCGCCGCCAATGCCTGACTTGCGCACGCCGGCGTGGAAACCCTGCATGGCTTCGAAGTTCTCGCGATTGACGTAGGTTTCGCCAAAATCCAGCTCGCGCATCGCGTGCATGGTTTTGCTCAGGTCGCGGGTGTAGATCGATGACGTCAGGCCATAGTCGCAGTCGTTGGCCATGGCGATGGCTTCGTCGAGGTCATCGACGATCTGGATCGGCAGCACCGGGCCGAAAATCTCTTCGCGCATAATCTCCATGTCGGCGCGGCAACCGGCCAGCACCGTGGGCTGGAAGTGGTAGCCGTTGGGCAGATCGGCAACCTGCCCACCGCTGATCAGACTCGCGCCCTGGCTCAGCGCGGTGCGAACTTTCTGGTTGACGCTGTCCAGGCCCTGACGGTTGATCAGCGGGCCCATCTCCACATCAGGCTGGGCAATCGGGTCGCCATAACGGGTGGCGCTCATGGCCGCGGCGATGCGCTCGATGAACTGATCGGCTACCTTGCGCTCGACGTAGACCCGCTCGGCACAGTTGCACACTTGGCCGCTGTTGATGATGCGCGAGTCACGGATGGCTTTGACCGCAAGATCCAGATCGGCATCCGCCAGGACGATGGCCGGCGCCTTGCCACCCAGTTCCAGATTCAGTTTGGTGATGTTCGGCGCAGCGGCGGCCATGATCCGCGAGCCGGTGTCGACGCTGCCGGTGAAGCTGATCATGTCCACGTCCTTGTGCGCGCTCAAGGCCGCGCCCACCCGGCCGTCGCCGCAGACCACATTGAACACGCCGGCTGGCAGATCGGTTTCGGCCACCAGTCGGGCGAATTCAAAGCAGTTGTTCGGGGTTTCTTCGCTGGGCTTGATCACAATGGTGTTGCCGGTCAGCAGGGCCGGGGCCATCTTGCGGGCGATCAGGAAGAACGGGAAATTCCACGGCAGGATTCCGGCCACCACACCCAAGGGTTTGCGGAACAGGAAGATGTTTTCGTTCTGCCGGTCGCTGGTGATGATTTCGCCTTCGATGCGCCGCGCCCATTCGGCCATGTAGTCGAGGTAGTCGGCGGTAAAGTTGACTTCGACTTCGGCGAGGCCGCTGATCTTGCCTTGTTCCAGCGTGATGGTGCGCGCCAGATGGGCGACGTTTTCCCGCAGCTTCGTGGCGATCCGGCGCAGATGCCCGGCGCGTTCAATCGCCGGTTTACGCGACCAGTCTTTTTGCGCAGCGCGAGCAGCGGCGAGGGCGCGGTCGACGTCGTCGGCAGTCGATGCCGGGACTTTCGACAACACGGCACCGGTGGCCGGGTTGATCACATCGAGATGGGCAGCGCTGGCCACGAATTGGCCGTTGATGAAGTTTTGGTAAACAGGCACGGACGACATTGGGGCGACTCCTTGGCTGATCAATAGGTGCGCGACGGCGCTTGCTCGGTGGCCGGTGTGCGGTAGCGCGCGAGGGTGGCCGTGGCGCTTTGGCGCAGCAGGCTGATGTCGATAGCCACCGCAATGAACTGGCAGCCCCAGCTCTGATAGCGGCGCGCGTCTTCTTCGTTCGGTGCGAGGATTCCGCAGGCCTTGCCCGCCGCGAGGGTGGCTTTGACGGCATGTTGAATGCGTTCTTGAACCTCGGGGTGGCCAGGGTTGCCGGCATGACCGAGGCCAATGGACAAATCCGCCGGGCCGATAAACACCGCATCCACGCCTTCGACGGCGGCAATCGCTTCGACATTTTCAACGCCCAGGCGCGATTCCACCTGAACGATCAGGCACAGCTGTTCATGGGCGGTGTCGAGGTAATCGGGCACGCCGTCCCAACGCGTGGCGCGGGTCAGGCCGCCGCCGACGCCACGAATGCCGTGCGGCGGGTAACGCATGGCGCGTACCAACGCTGCGGCTTGCTCGGCGGTTTCGACCATCGGGATCATCAGCGTCTGTGCACCGATATCCAGCAGTTGCTTGATCAGGTTGGCGTCGCCATTTACCGCGCGCACAATCGGTGAAGTGGGGTAGGGCGCGACAGCCTGCAACTGGGCCAGCACACCGGGCACGGTGTTCGGCGCGTGCTCGCCGTCGATCAGCATCCAGTCGTAACCGGTGGTGGCGACGATCTCGGCGGCGTAGCCGGTAGCGAATCCGGCCCAGATTCCATACTGGGTCGCGCTGTTGTTCAGCGCAGCCTTGAAAGCGTTGTGCGGCATGTTCATGACGGGGTCCTTCTCAGCGGTTATACGGCCGATGCAGTTGGCATTCCGGGTTGAGGGTGACGCCGAAACCAGGCTGGTCGAGTGTCGACAGGCGCATGCGGCCGTTCACCGGCACCGGTTCACCGAGCAATTGCGGGTGGAACATCGGCACCACTTCATCGGCTTTGGGCGCCATCATCAGGAACTCGGCGAACGGGCTGTTATGCCGGGTGGCGACAAAGTGATAGCTGTAGACCGAAGAACCGTGGGGAATGACCAGCGCGTTGTGGGCGTCGGCCAACGCCGAAATCTTCACCAGTTCGGTGATCCCGCCGCACCAGCCGACGTCCGGCTGGATGATGTCGCAGCAACCCATCTCCAGCAGCATGCGGAAACCCCAGCGGGTCGCTTCGTGTTCGCCGGTGGTGACCAACATGCCTTTGGGTACGTTGTTGCGCAGCGCTGCGTAGCCCCAGTAATCGTCAGGCGGCAAGGCTTCCTCAATCCACTTCAGCCCATACTCGTGGGCGCCGACCGCAAGTTTGGTTGCATAGTTGAGGTCCAGGCTCATCCAGCAATCGAGCATCAGCCAGAAGTCCGGGCCGACCCGCTCGCGCATGGTTGCCAGCTCTTCGAGGTTCTTGTGCAGGCCTTCCTCACCTTCGGCCGGGCCGTGGTGCAACGGCATCTTGCCACCGATGAAACCCATTTTCTGCGCCAGGTCCGGACGGGCGCCGGTGGCGTAGAACTGCAATTCGTCACGCACCGCACCGCCGAGCAACTGGTGCACCGGCTCCTGGCGGATCTTGCCGAGCAAGTCCCACAGCGCCAGGTCGACACCGGAAATCGTGTTGATGACGATGCCTTTGCGGCCGTAATACAGCGTCGATTGGTACATCTGGTCCCAGATTTTTTCGATGTTGGTGACCTGGGCACCTTCGAGGAAACGCGCCAAGTGTTTCTCGACGATGTAGGCGGCAGGCTCGCCACCGGTGGTCACGGCGAAACCGACCGTACCGTCGCTGGCTTCGATCTCGACCACCAGGGTCCCGAGGACGTTGATGCCGAAGGTGCGGCGGCTCTGGCGGTACTCGGGGTATTTGCTCATCGGCGTGGCGATGTGATCGTCGATCCAGTGGCCGTCCGCCTGATCGTGATAATCCGCGCCGCCGCCTCGCAGGGTGAAGGCGCGGACGTGTTTGATGGTTGGAATGCCCATGGTGTGACTCCTCAGGTTTAAACGGTGGCCGGTTTGCTGGAAGGCTTCTGGACGGGTGAGCGGATGCCCAGGACCAGCAACGCGGCGATGACAGTGGTGCCAGCCAGCACGTACAAACCGGCGGCCGGTGAATGGAAGGCGCCTTCGGCCCAGTTCTTCAGCACCGGGGCGATGAAGCCGCCGAGGGCGCCGAACGAGTTGATCAAGGCAATCCCGGCCGCAGCGGCGCTGCCGGCGAGATAACTGGAAGGGAAGGTCCAGAACACCGGTTGCACGGCGATGAAACCGGAAGCGGCAAAGCACAGGGCGACGATGCCCAGGAAGGGGCTGCTAAAGGTCACCGAGCAAGCGATCCCGGCTGCCGACATCAGCAAGGTCAGGCAGGCGGTGCGGCGCCGTTCGCCGGTGCGGTCGCTGTAGCCGGGGATCAGGTACGCTGCGACTATCGCGCAGATCCACGGAATCGCCGTGACCAGTCCGACCATCAGCCCGACCTTGGTGCCCAACAATCCGCCAACCTGGGTGGGCAGATAGAACACCACGCCGTAGACACTGGCCTGAATCAGCAGATAAATCAGGCACAGGTACAGTACCGACGGCTGGCACAGGACGTTGAGCAGGCTGCGGCCGTGGTTCTGTTTATGGCTGTCTTCTTGATCGAGGATGCCTTGCACTTGTTGGCGTTCTTCAACCGTCAGCCATTTGGCATCGGCCGGGCGATTGTCCAGATACCAATAGGCCCAGACGCCCACCGCCGTGGCCATCAGGCCTTCAACCGCGAACAGCCACTGCCAGCCGTGGACACCGGCAAATCCGTCCAGCTCCAGCAACAGGCCGGACAGCGGGCTGCCGAAGATGAACGCCAGCGGCGCACCGAAGTAGAAGAAGCCCATGGCTTTGCCGCGCGCGGCGCTGGGGAACCAGTAGGTGAGGTAGAGGATGACGCCTGGGAAGAATCCGGCTTCGGCCACCCCCAGCAAAAAACGCAGGATGTAGAAGCTGGTTTCGGTGTGGGCGAAGACCATGGCGGCGGAGACAAGGCCCCAGGTGACCATGATCCGGCACATCCACAGGCGGGCGCCGACACGGTGCAGGATCAGATTGCTCGGGACCTCGAGCAGCGCGTAACCGACGAAAAACACCCCGGCGCCGAAGGCGAAGGCGGCGTCACTGATATTGGTGTCGGCTTGAAAGGCTTGCTTGGCGAACCCGACGTTGGCGCGGTCGAGGAAGGCCATGATGTACATCAACAGCAGGAAGGGGAGCAGCCGCCAGGAAATTTTGGCGAGCAGAGGCGCGGGTAGAGTCTTCATCGCAGTTTTCCTTTGGTAGGGCATTTGTTCTTATGGGAAAGACTGTACGGCCGTGGAGCGATGCGTTACAAATCGAATCTAGCTCACAACTGATACCCTAAAGGTATCGATCGCGAAGGCCCCCCTCATGACCACGCCAACCATCTCCCGCAGCCTGCTCAATCGACTGCGCTACAAGCATTTGCACATGCTGGTGACGCTCAGCAGCAGTCAGAACCTGCACCGCGCCTCGCAAAGCCTGAACATGTCGCAGCCGGCGGCAACCCGGATGCTGCATGAGATTGAAGACATGTTCGGCTGCGATCTGTTCGAGCGCCTGCCCCGCGGGATGCGGCCAACGGCACTGGGCAGTGAGTTGATTCGCTTCGCCGAATCCGCCATCAGTGGTCTCGATCGCTGCGCCGAAGATCTGATCGCGCGGCAGCAGGGCGGTTACGGTTACCTTTCCATCGGTACCATCATGGGCGCGGCACCGGATCTGGTGATGGATTCGATTGCCGAGATCAAGGCGCTCAATCCGCAACTGCGAATTCGCATCATGGGCGACACCAGCGACCAGGTGATCCAGTTGCTGGAGCAGGGCCGCATCGACTTGGCCATCGCACGGCGCAATGCTGCCACCGACAGCGAGCACTACGCCTTCGAACTACTGGGTAACGAACGCCTGCTGGTGGTGGTGCACGCCGGTCATCCTTTGGCCCAGCAAAAAAAACTGGAACTGGCGGAACTGGTCAGCAGTTGGCCGTGGATCCTGCAACCGGAAACCAGCCCGGCGCGGATCGGCCTCGATCAAGCCTTGCAGCGCCTGGCCTTGCCGACACCGGCAGACATTATCGAGTGCAGTTCGGTGTACTCCATGCAGCAACTGATTCAATTGACCAATGCGATCATGGTGCTCTCGGAAACCGCTTTGCGCGACTACCTGAAAATGGGTCTGGTGGTGGCGTTGCCGGTGGAGCTGGATGTGCAACTGGCGCCATTCGGATTGCTGCTGCGCAAGGGCGAGCACATCAGTCGGGAGTTGGAGGTGTTCATCGATCTGTTGCGCCAAAAAGCCGGGGCGCTTTGATTTATCACGGCGACGGAAAACGCAGCAGCTTACGTCGGCCCTAGTGTTACCGAAGAGCAATTCTTTGGCGCCGGCATCGGCATTGCCGCGCGCAAGAACGATCCGCTGGCCGGTCGCTTCAATCAGGCCTTGCGACGATTCGTGCCAACGGTACCTACGACAAGGTTCGCCAGAAGTATTTCGACTTCGATATCTACGGCGAGTAATGACCGGATGTTCTTCCGGCACACATGCTTGCGGCCGTTCTCTTCATTGATCGGAGCAAAGATGCAAACCAAGGCGTTACCCCGGGTTGATGCACTGTTGCAAACGGCCGTCGACAACCCCGAAGTTCAGATTTGAACCGGTGAGCTACAGGCTGACCTGGCTCAAGTTCAAAAAACAAACCGCTGGTCGAAAAGCCTTACTCCATCCAAGGTGTGGGCTGAAGTGTGGACTGGAGCTATTTGTCAAACCCCAGAAACGAAAAAGCCCTGAATAATCAGGGCTTTGTCGGTACAAATATGGCGGAGGCGATGGGATTCGAACTCATGGACCTGTTACAGTCGACGGTTTTCAAGACCGTTGCCTTAAACCACTCGGCCACACCTCCGTTTGCGTTGCGGGCGCCATAATACCTGAATGAAACACACTGTCAAACTCTCTGCATGGCTTGTTACAGAGCGTCTGTTATGATCTTTGCGACTGAACGTTTCAAACCCAACAGGAGTGTCGCCATGCGCGAACAGGATTACGCAGTTAATAACAGCGTGCAGGCTGAGCAGCTAGAGGTTAGCCGCGTCCTGCGCAACACTTACGGTTTACTCGCCCTCACCCTCGCATTCAGCGGCGTGATGGCGTTTGTTGCGCAGCAGATGCGTGTCGGCTACCCGAATATCTTCGTGGTGCTGATCGGCTTCTACGGCCTTTTCTTTCTCACCAACAAACTCCGTGATTCGGCATGGGGTCTGGTTTCTGCGTTCGCGCTGACCGGTTTCATGGGTTTCCTGCTCGGCCCGATTCTCAACCGTTACCTGGGGATGCAGGGCGGTGCGGAAGTCGTCAGCTCGGCCTTCGCGATGACCGCGCTGGTGTTTGGCGGCCTGTCGGCTTATGTGCTGATCACCCGTAAGGACATGAGTTTCCTCGGTGGTTTCATCACCGCCGGTTTCTTTGTGCTGCTGGGCGCGACTCTGGCGAGTTTGTTCTTCCAGATCAGCGGTCTGCAACTGGCAATCAGCGCAGGTTTCGTGCTGTTCTCCTCGGTGTGCATCCTGTTCCAGACCAGCGCCATCATTCACGGCGGCGAGCGCAACTACATCATGGCGACCATCAGCCTGTATGTATCGATCTACAACCTGTTCGTCAGCTTGCTGCAACTGTTCGGCATCATGAGCCGCGATGATTGATCGCCAGCCTTGAGTAAAAAACCCGCTTCGGCGGGTTTTTTATTGTCTGTGATTTGGCTCAGCGTTGGTTTCAATCAGGTTCGTGGCAACACACGCAGAGTTTGTTGCCGTCCGGGTCGCGCATATAGGCGCCGAAGTAATCGGGATGGTAGTGCGGACGCAGGCCCGGCGGCCCCTCGCAGGATCCACCATGAGCCATGGCCAGTGCGTAACAGCGGTTGACGATCTCATGACTCGGCGCAAGCAGGGCGATCATCTGCCCATTCCCCGGTGTGGCCGGCTGTTCGTCGAACGCAGTGCCAATGACGAACAGCGGACGCGGTGCATTCTTGCTCATCCACGCAGCCCAGGGTTTGCCGGGATCGCAAAATTTCAGCTGCAGCTGCAGTGCATCCATGATCGGTTGGTAGAACGCTAATGCACGATCGAAATCGGAGATGCCGATAAAAACGTGAGACAACATTCACCTGCTCCTTATTCGGCCACAATGATGCTGCCATCAGCCTGTTGCCGATAAATCGTGTAGGGCAGCAGCATGGTGTCGAGAACGCCGGAAATCACTACGTCGATCAGTACAAAGGGCGTGCCGTTGTTGTATTTGTACTCATCGATGCCCGGGCCTGGAGGCGCATGCAGGCTGCAAAAGTCATACGTCACGCCGCTATAGATCCGTGGAACCGCACCGCAGTAGGTTTTCTGTTCCTTGAGACTCTTCGCCGCTGCCTCGTCACTGCGCACCACGGTCTGAAACGTGCCGCAACCAGTGAGTATCATGGCCGCCAGTAACATGACTTGAGTTTTCATACCGTCAATCCTTCGCCGGAAAAACCCCAATCTACCCCTTTGCAAACAAAACAGCACTCAAGCCATCGGTGGCAGCCGGCGCTTGACCGGGGTCTTCTTGACAATGGCGGTGTTGGTTTCGGCGTGGCTGTTGAGGCGATCGAGGAGGGTGTCCAGTTGTTCCATCGAGCGCACATGCAGGCGGGCGATGAAGCAGTCATCGCCGGTGACTTTGTCGCACTCGGTGAATTCGGGGATGGCCTGAATCTGTCGTTCCACTTCCTGTAACTGGCCCGGCAATGGGCGAATGCGGACGATGGCCTGGAGTTGGTAGCCAAAGCATTTGGGGTCGATCTCGACGGTGTAGCCCTTGAGCACGCCACGTTCTTCGAGGCGGCGCAGGCGCTCGGCGACACTGGGCGAGGACAGGCCGCTGATCTGTGCCAGGGCCTTGAGCGAGCGGCGTGAATCTTCCATCAACGCGCTGATCAGCACTTGGTCGATGTCATCGGTCATGGCGAATCCCCTGTTAGGCAATCGGTTGAATAAGCCTTGATAAAAAAGGTAAAAGCCGAGTTTAGCCTGCTTTTTGCGCTGGAGAAGCCCCCAAATGGATTGGCATACTTTGGGCTCAAATACAGGAGGTGGATGATGGACAAAACATTACGTCGTGGCTCATTCGAAATGACCGCCGCCATGCTGATTTCCGGGACCATCGGTTGGTTCGTGCTGGTGTCCGGGCAACCGGTGCTGGACGTGGTGTTCTGGCGCTGCGTGTTCGGTGCCGCCACCTTATTGCTGA
The DNA here is from genome assembly GCF_058802325.1 of Pseudomonas sp. GW822-FHT02E03. Lineage (NCBI taxonomy): Bacteria > Pseudomonadati > Pseudomonadota > Gammaproteobacteria > Pseudomonadales > Pseudomonadaceae > Pseudomonas > Pseudomonas sp. GW822-FHT02E03. The sequence continues at coordinate 59,520 of NZ_JBXAOA010000025.1, forward strand.
TCTGCGCGGCATTCGGCTTTCTGCGCCCTGGCATTTTGACGTCCACCACCTTCCTGCTGGCGGTGTTGAGTGGTGTGGCGATTGTCGGCAACTGGGTGCTGTTGTTCGCGTCCTACTCCCGCGCCTCGATTGCCATTGGCACGGCGGTTTATAACGTCCAGCCGTTCATGCTGGTGGGGCTGGCGGCGTTGTTCCTGGGGGAGAAGATCACCCTCCAGAAGTTGTTCTGGCTGGGCATTTCGTTTCTAGGAATGCTGGCGATTGTCAGCGCACATGGTGAGCAGGGCGAGGGCGGTAACGATTACCTGATGGGGATTGGTCTGGCGCTAGGGGCTGCCTTTCTGTACGCGATTGCCGCGTTGATCATCAAACGCCTGACCGGCACACCACCGCATCTGATCGCATTGATCCAGGTGTGCACCGGCGTGCTATTGCTCGCGCCCTTTGCGCACTTCTCGGCGATACCGCAAACGCCCGATGCCTGGGCCAGTCTGGTGACCCTGGGCATCGTGCATACCGGTTTGATGTATGTGCTGCTTTACGGCGCGATTCAAAAACTGCCGACAGCGCTGACCGGCGCGTTGTCGTTCATCTATCCGATTGCGGCGATTTTCGTTGACTGGTTCGCCTTCGGCCATCGCCTGGAGCCGCTGCAATGGATCGGTGTCGCCGCGATTCTGTTGGCCGCCGCCGGGATGCAACAGGGTTGGAGCCTGAAGCTTCGGCGGGTGGCGGCGCAGTGAGCAGGCCTCAGAAAATGTAGTCAGTGGTCAGGAAGCTCGAGTTGCGTCCGCTGATGATCTCGCTGAGAAGCTCTTTGCTGCTCTCCTGGAACTTGGTCGCCACCAGGGTCCGAATCGAAAACACCCGCAGCGCATCGTGCACCGACAGCGTGCCCTCGGCGGAGTTCTTGCGACCGTTGAACGGATAGGTGTCCGGACCGCGCTGGCACTGGGCGTTGAGGTTGATCCGGCCGACCTGGTTGGCGAACGTGTCCACCAGCCTGCCGACCGCCACTGGGTTGGTGCCGAAGATGCTCAGTTGCTGGCCGAAGTCGGATTCCAGGACGTAATCGATCACGGTGTCCAGATGACGGTAAGGCACGATCGGCACGACCGGGCCGAACTGTTCTTCCTGGTAGACGCGCATCTGCGGTGTCACCGGGTACAACACGGCCGGGTAGAAGAACGATGCGCGGGCTTCACCGCCATTGGGGTTGACCACGGCTGCGCCTTTGCTGACCGCGTCCGCCACCAGGGTGTGCAGATAATCGACCTTGCCTGATTCCGGCAATGGCGTCAGGGCCACGCCACTGTCCCACGGCATGCCGGGTTTGAGGTCGGCGAGTTTGGCGTTGAACTTCTCGATGAACGCTTCGACCACATCTTCATGGACGAAGAGGATTTTCAGCGCGGTGCAGCGTTGACCGTTGAACGACAGGGAGCCGGTGACGGCTTCGCTGACCGCATTGTCCAGGTCGACCTCCGGCAGAACGATGCCAGGGTTCTTCGCATCCAGGCCCAGCGCCGCGCGCAAGCGGTGAGGCCTTGGGTGGAGTTTTTTCAGGTCGCTGGCGGCCTTGTTGGTGCCGATGAACGCAAAGATATCGATCTTGCCGCTGGCCATCAGCGCACTGACGGTCTCGCGGCCGCTGCCGTAGATAACGTTGATGACACCGGCCGGGAAGCTGTCGCGAAAGGCTTCCAGCAACGGGCGAATCAACAGCACCCCAAGCTTGGCCGGTTTGAACACCACGGTGTTGCCCATGATCAGCGCGGGAATCAGCGTGGTGAAGGTTTCGTTCAGCGGGTAATTGTAAGGCCCCATGCACAACGCCACGCCCAACGGCACGCGGCGGATCTGGCCGAGAGTGTCCTGCTCCAGTTCGAAGCGGCTGGACCGGCGGTCGAGTTCCTTGAGGGCATTGACGGTGTCGACGATGTAATCGCAGGTGCGGTCGAACTCTTTTTCCGAGTCCTTGAGGTTTTTACCGATCTCCCACATCAGCAACTTGACCACCGCCTCGCGCTGTTCGCGCATGCGAGCCAGGAAGGTTTCGACGTGCTGGATGCGCTCGGCCACGCGCATGGTCGGCCACAAGCCCTGGCCGCGGTCGTAGGCGCGCACGGCGGCATCGAGCGCGGTCAGTGCAGTATCGGCATCAAGCAGCGGCGTGCTGCCGAGGATCACCTGTTCATCACCATTCGCACCGCTCAGGTACACCGGGCTGCGGACTTGAGCGAGGGGCCCGGACCAGGTTTTCAGTTCGCCATCGACCAGATACTCGCGCTGCTCGGTCGGGCCGTTGAGGCGGTACTTTTCCGGGACGTTGTCGGCAGTGGGAAACAGGTTGCCAAGGATTTGTGCTGTGGTCATATCGCTACCCCGTCTGGATTGGGTGATGCACTGATGAATCGTTTTAGCAGACCTCGGACTCGCTTGTCATGGCTCATCTTATGATTTTTTTGCTCGGCGTTATGGATCGCGAATCTGTCGGCAGCTGCTACGGGTCGATCTTTTGCCCTGAAAACACACAAGTAACGATCCCCCGGTTAAACTTCACGCTCTTTCTCAAAGGAGTTCATATGAGTTATTACCAGCCGGGCATTCTCGCCACCCCTGTTCCGCCTCAAGCTCGTCATATGTTCTTCGCCCTTGAATCCGCCGAGGCACTGCCGGCTGCGCTGGATAACCTGATGCGCCTGGTGGACGGCAAGTCGGCTGTAGTCGGTTTTGGTGAATCCCTGGTCAAGGCGCTGCACGCGCAGATCGACGGGCTGCGCGCCTTTCCTGCGCTGGTCGGTGTCGGTGTCGACAACCCCTCGACCCAACACGCGCTCTGGTGCTGGCTGCACGGTGTTGACCGTGGCGAACTGCTCAATCGCAGCAACGCGATCGAAGCCGCTCTGGCACCGGCCCTGCGTCTGGTGCAGATGAACGAAACCTTCCGCCACATGACCGGGCACGACTTGACCGGTTACGAAGACGGCACCGAAAACCCTCACGATGAAGCCGCTGTGGCCGCTGCATTGTTGAGCGACGGCGCGGACGGTCTGGTCGGTGGCAGCTTCGCCGCGATCCAGCAGTGGCAGCATGATTTGAAAGGTTTCCACGCGTTGCCGCCCCATGAGAAAGACAACATCATGGGCCGTCGCCTGAGCGACAACGAAGAACTCGATGACGCGCCGATCTCTGCCCACGTCAAGCGCACCGCCCAGGAAAGCTTCACACCCGAAGCCTTCGTGGTCCGTCGCTCGATGCCTTGGATCGAAGGCGATCGCGCCGGCCTGATGTTCCTGGCCTTCGGTTTTTCCCTCGATGCGTTCGAATCCCAGTTGCGGCGCATGAGCGGTCTGGAAGACGGCATCACCGACGGTCTGTATCGCATCAGCCGACCGATCACCGGCGGCTACTACTGGTGCCCACCGCTCAAGGACGGTCGCCTTGACCTGCGCGCATTGCGTGTCGGCTAAACCTCAAAGGATTGGCTATGGCGGTGACCCGTTCGTGGGCATGAGCTGACTGGCGGTCCTTGTCAGGAAAAAACCAAAAGAGTACAAATGTACTCCATGACGACTTTAACTCCCCGCCGTACCGCCATCCTGACCTTTATCCGCGATCGAATCGCCGAACACGGTCAGCCCCCAAGCCTCGCTGAAATCAGCGAGGCCTTTGGCTTCGCCTCCCGCAGCGTGGCGCGCAAGCATGTGCTGGCGCTGACCGAGGCCGGTTTCATCGAGGTTAATCCGCATCAGGCGCGCGGCATTCGGCTGTTGAATCAACCGCCGCGGCCCGAGCTGCTGGACGTTCCGGTACTCGGTCGAGTGGCGGCCGGTGCGCCGATCGGTGCCGATGCCGAAGTCCACAGCCGTTTGCTGCTTGATCCGTCGATCTTCTCGCGGCTACCGGATTACATGCTGCGGGTGCAGGGCGATTCGATGATCGAGGACGGTATTCTCGACGGCGATCTGGTGGGCGTGCGGCGCAATCCCGAAGCGCTCAACGGCCAGATCATCGTGGCGCGGCTCGACGGCGAAGTCACCATCAAGCGTTTCGAGCGGGTCGGCGATTCCGTTCGGCTGTTACCACGCAATCCGGCTTACAAGCCGATCATTGTTCGAGCCGATCAGGATCTGGCCATCGAAGGCGTGTTCTGCGGTCTGGTGAGGCAAGGGTAATGGGCGCCGTCGTTGCGTTGGATACGCTGTTCAATGGCGGCCAGGTCTGGAAGGGTCGGCCTGCGCCACCGGCCGTCAGCCCGCAACCCACGGGGCATGCGGCGCTGGACGCGGCATTGCCCACTGGCGGCTGGCCGGAAGCGGCACTGACTGAAATCCTGCTGGCCGGGCAGGGCGTGGGTGAGTTGCAACTGGTGTGGCCGGCGCTGGCGCGGCTGTCGGCGGCAGGTGAGCGCATTGTGCTGGTGGCGCCGCCTTACGTGCCGTATCCCCAGGCCTGGCAGAACGCCGGGGTCGATCTGCGGCAACTGTCGATCATCCAGGCCAGTGAGCGCGATGCGCTGTGGGCGGCGGAACAATGCCTGCGTTCGGGCAGTTGCGGGGCGGTGTTGTGCTGGCCGCACAAAGCCGACGATCGAGCGTTGCGACGTTTGCAGGTGGCGGCGGAAACCGGTCAGACCCTGGCATTCGCCTACCGTTCGCTCAGTGAGGCCATCAACCCGTCGCCAGCGGCCCTGCGCATCGCCATCGACGCCAAACCTGCGCAATTGCGAGTGCTCAAGTGCCGGGGTGGGCTGGCCCGTTCGGCGCCGATTGCCTTTGCCGTCGGGCATTGAGGTTGCCATGCGCTGGGTTTGCATTCTCTTCCCGCAATTGGCGCTGGACGCGGTATTGCGTCAGCGCCCCGACCCCGACGAACCGCTGGCGCTGCTGACCGGCCCGGCCCAGCGCCGGGTGCTGCAAGCGGTCAACGGTTCGGCGCGGGCGCTGGGCTTGCGTCCCGGCCAGTCGATGACCGCCGCTCAGGCCTTGAGCAAAGGATTTGTCACCGCCGAATACGACGCCGCCGAGATCGAACACTGGCAGCAATTCCTGGCTGCCTGGGCCTATCGGTTCAGTTCCCAGGTCAGCGTGCATTACCCGCGCGCCGTGGTGTTTGAAATTGAATCCAGCCTGGGCTTGTTCGGGCCCTGGTCGCAGTTCGAGGCGCGGTTGCGGGCGGAACTTGGCGAACTGGGGTTTCGTCACCGGATTGTCGCCGCACCCAACCCGGTGGCGGCGCGGGTGCTGGCCAATGTTTATGACGGTCTAGTGGTGCCGGACAATGAAGCTTTGCAGCACCATCTCGGGCAGTTGCCCGTTGACCGGATCGCCCTGGAGCCAAGCGTTGCCACGGCACTGTCGCGCATGGGGCTGCGCACTTTGCGTCAGGTGCAGGCGCTGCCACGACATAGCCTGGCCCGGCGTTTCGAAGCCCAGGTGCTCAAGCATCTGGACACCCTGTTCGGTTTACGACATCTGGCGCTGGCGTTTTACCTGCCGCCGGACCGTTTCGATGTGCGCATCGAACTCAATTTCGATGTGCAATCCCATCAGGCATTGCTGTTTCCATTGCGCAGGCTGACCGGCGATCTGGCGGCGTTCCTCTGCGGACGAGACAGCGGTGTGCAGCGTTTCGACCTGCACCTGGAGCACGCCGGGTTGCCAGACACGCTGATCAAGGTCGGCCTGCTCAGCGCCGAGCGTGATCCGGCGATGCTGTTCGAACTGGCCCGGGGGAGGCTGGAGCAGGTTCAGGTCGAGGCGCCGGTGCGCGGTTTTCGTCTGCGCGCCGAAGACTTGCCGACCTTTGTGCCCCAGTACCAGGAGTTATTCGACGATCGTCCGCAGCAATCCTTGCCGTGGGAACAATTGCGCGAACGCTTGCGCGCGCGATTGGGAGATGACGCGGTGCAAGGCTTGCGGTTCCAGGCCGATCACCGGCCGGAATGCGCGTGGCAGACCAGTGTCGACAACCAGACTTGTGAGGTATTGCCTGCCGTGCAACGTCCGGGCTGGTTGCTGACGGAGCCGCAGGCAGTACACGAAGGTTCGACGCGCATCCTCATGGGGCCGGAACGCATCGAGTCGGGCTGGTGGGACGGCGACGACGTGCGCCGCGATTACTACCTGATCGAAACCCGTTCCGGCCAGCAGGGGTGGGCCTATCGGGCGGTGGGCGAAGGCGGTCCGTTGTGGCTGCAAGGCTGGTTCGCATGAGTGTCGATTATGCCGAGCTGCACTGCCTGTCGAACTTCAGTTTCCAGCGAGGTGCTTCCACTGCGCTCGAGCTTTTTCAACGGGCGAAAAAGCAGGGCTATCGAGCGTTGGCGATCACCGACGAATGCACCCTAGCGGGCATCGTTCGGGCCTGGCAGGCGGCCAAGGCCGTGGAATTGCCGCTGATCATCGGCAGTGAAGTACGCATCGAAGACGGCCCGAAACTGGTGCTGCTGGTGGAAAGCCTCGAGGGTTACCAAACCCTGTGCCGCCTGATTACCCGCGCCAGACGCCGTACGCAGAAAGGCCAGTATCAGGTGCTGCGGGAGGATTTCGGCGAGCCGTTGCCGGGGCTGTTGGCGTTGTGGGTGCCGGACGCCGTCGATGACGTTGAGCAGGGGCACTGGCTGAAGCAGACCTTCGCCGAGCGCCTGTGGCTGAGCGTTCAGTTACATCGCGGGCAGGACGACATCCGGCGACTGGCGGCGCTGCTGACCCTGGCGCGGGAACTGCGGATCCCGGCGGTGGCCAGCGGCGATGTGCACATGCACGCCCGTGGCCGTCGCGCCTTGCAGGACACCATGACTGCGATTCGTCATCACTTGCCGGTGGCCGAGGCCGGGTTGCGTCTGCACCCTAACGGCGAACGGCATTTGCGCAGCCTCGACGCCTTGCGCGATCTCTACCCGCAGGCACTGCTCGACGAAACGCTGAACATCGCCCGGCGCTGCACCTTCGACCTCGGTCAGTTGCGTTATCAATATCCCCGGGAGCTGGTGCCTGAGGGGCGCACGGCCACGTCCTGGCTGCGGGAGTTGGCCGAAAAGGGTGTTCGGTGGCGCTGGGAAAAAGGCCCTAAAGCCGAGGTGTTGGCGCAGATCGACAAGGAACTGCAGCTGATTGCCGAGTTGGGGTACGAAAGTTATTTCCTGACAGTTCACGACATTGTGAATTTCGCCCGTAAGCAACACATTCTGTGTCAGGGGCGCGGTTCTGCCGCCAACTCGGCGGTGTGCTACGTGCTGGGGATCACGGAGATCGACCCGGAGCGGAGCACGCTGCTGTTCGAGCGTTTTCTCTCCAAAGAGCGCAACGAGCCGCCAGACATTGACGTCGATTTCGAGCACGAGCGGCGTGAAGAAGTCCTGCAATACGTATTCCAGCGTTATGGCCGCGCCCGTGCGGCGCTGACGGCGGTGGTCAGCACTTACCATGGTGCCGGCGCAGTCCGCGACGTGGCCAAGGCACTGGGTTTGCCGCCCGATCAGGTCAACGCCCTGGCCGACTGCTGCGGCCACTGGAGTGATCAGGCGCCGCCCGTCGAGCGCCTGCGTGAAGGTGGTTTCGATCCCGACAGCCCGGTGTTGCGCCGGGTGCTGAGCCTGACGGGACAGTTGATCGGTTTCCCCCGGCACCTGTCCCAGCACCCTGGCGGTTTCGTGATTTCCGAGCAGCCCCTGGACAGCCTGGTGCCGGTGGAAAACGCCGCCATGGCCGAGCGCACCATCATCCAGTGGGACAAGGACGATCTGGATGCGGTCGGGCTGCTCAAGGTCGATATCCTCGCGCTGGGCATGCTTAGCGCGATTCGTCGTTGTTTCGACCTGTTGCGTCGGCACCGTGGCCGCGACCTGAGTCTGGCAACGGTGCCGGCCGAAGATCCGCAAACCTACGAGATGATTGGCCATGCGGACACCATCGGGGTGTTCCAGATCGAATCCCGGGCACAGATGTCGATGTTGCCGAGGCTCAAGCCCAAGAATTTCTACGATCTGGTGATCGAGGTGGCGATCGTTCGTCCGGGGCCGATTCAGGGCGGGATGGTGCATCCGTATCTGCGGCGGCGTAAGGGCGAAGAAGAGGTGATCTACCCGTCGAAAGAACTTGAAACAGTGCTGAAACGTACGTTGGGCGTGCCGCTGTTCCAGGAACAGGTGATGCAGATCGCGATTGTCGCCGCCGACTACAGTCCCGGCGAGGCCGATCAATTGCGCCGTTCCATGGCCGCCTGGAAACGTCATGGCGGACTGGAACCGCACAAGGAACGTCTGGCCGACGGGATGAAGAAAAACGGCTACACAGCGGAGTTCGCCGCGCAGATCTTCGAGCAGATCAAAGGCTTTGGCAATTACGGCTTTCCCGAATCCCACGCCGCCAGTTTCGCCTTGCTGACCTATGCCAGTTGCTGGTTGAAATGCCACGAGCCGGCAGCCTTCGCCTGTGCGCTGATCAACAGCTGGCCCATGGGTTTCTACAGCCCGGACCAGATTCTTCAGGACGCCCGCCGGCATCATTTGCAGATTCGTCCGGTGGACGTGCGGGCCAGTGACTGGGATTGCAGCCTGGAACCGATCATCGGCGCGCAGCCGGCCATTCGCATGGGGTTGCGGATGATCAAAGGCTTTCGCGAGGACGATGCCAGGCGCATTGAAGTTGCACGGTCGAAAGGGGCGTTTGCCGACATCGCCGACCTTGGCGAACGGGCGCGACTCGATGCCCGTGCCCAGGAGCAACTGGCCGATGCCGGTGCATTGCGCGGGCTGGCCGGTGACCGGCATCGGGCGCGCTGGGAAGTGGCGGGGGTGCAGAAGCAGCTCGGTTTGTTTGCCGGTTTGCCGAGCCAGGAAGAGCCGACGGTGTCTCTGCCCAAACCTACCGTGGGCGAGGACCTGCAAGCCGATTACAACAGTGTCGGCACCACCCTCGGCCCGCATCCGCTGGCATTGCTGCGGGGTGAATTGAAAGCCCGGCGTTGCCGCAGTTCGAAAGAACTTATGGATATCGAGCACGGCCGACCGGTCAGCGTCGCCGGGTTGGTGACCGGTCGGCAACGCCCGGGCACCGCCAGCGGCGTGACCTTCGTGACGCTTGAAGACGAGTTCGGCAACGTCAACGTGGTGGTCTGGCGCGACCTGGCCGAACGGCAACGGCAGGTACTGGTCGGCTCGCAATTGCTCAAGGTCGATGGACGCTGGGAAAAGGAAGGCGAGGTGCGGCATCTGATTGCCGGGCGCTTGAGCGACCTGAGTTCATTGCTCGACGGTATCCATGTGCGCAGCCGGGATTTCCGCTGAACCGGCGACATTCAGCTATACCTCAATGAAACCATTGGCGTCGGCGGTGCTCGAAACAAACGGGCACGCACCGTCTCCTCACGCCGTTGCACTGCCTGAAAACATGCCATCCACAGGACATAGGCCAGTCGATGCAGTTTCTTGACAATAGCCACGGATGTACCGGCTGGAGCGGCGAAATGGCCGGACGCATTCGCGCGTTCGACTGGAGCCTGACCGAGCTCGGGAGCATCGATACCTGGCCCGGGAGCCTGTGCAGCGCGGTGCAATTATTGCTCGCCTCACCCCTGCCGATGGTGATGCTGTGGGGCCGGCCCGGTTACATGATTTATAACGATGCCTACTCGAGATTTGCCGGTGGGCGCCATCCTTACCTGCTGGGTTCCCCGGTGGAGTTGGGCTGGCCAGAGGTCGCCGAATTCAATCGGCATGTGGTGGACACCTGCCTTGCGGGCGGCACCTTGTCCTATCACAACAAAGCTTTGGTGCTGTTGCGTGATGGCGTACCCGAAGACGTCTGGATGGATCTTTACTACAGCCCCGTCGCCGATGATGACGGGCACCCCGCCGGGGTCATGGCAATGGTGGTCGACACCACTGATCATGTGATTTCCGAGCGCCGCCGCCAGGAAGCCGAAAGCGCTTATCGCGCCGACAACGAAAGAGTGCGCCTGGCTCTTAATGCCGGGGCTTTGCTCGGCTCGTTCGTCTGGGACATCAAGGCTAATGTGCTGTCTGCCGACGAACGCTTCGCCCGCACGTTTTCCTATCCGCCCGATCAGGACCTGGCCAATCTGCCACCGCTCATCGCCGAAATGCAGATTCATCCCGACGACCGCAGCTGGGTTCAGGAGCGGCTCAATCAGTCGGTGGAAAGCGGCATACCCTATAACGCCGAATACCGGGTTCTGCGGCCCGATGGCAGTTACCTGTGGGTACTGGCCAGCGGGTGTTGCGAGTTCGATGAAAAAGGCGAGGCGTTCCGCTTTCCCGGGGTGTTGATCGACATCCACGAACGCAAGACCGCCGAAGAATCCTTGCTCAAATTCACCCGCAACCTGGAGCAGCGAGTCGCCGACGAAGTCGAAGCGCGGCTGGCGGCCGAAGAGCAGTTGCGCCAGTCACAGAAACTCGAAGCCATCGGTGGTCTCACCGGCGGCGTGGCCCATGACTTCAACAACCTGTTGCAGGTGATCGCCGGCAACCTGCATTTGCTGGCGCGTCACGAGCCGGACAACGCCAACGTGCAACGCCGGGTCAGTGCGTCGATTGCCGCGGTCGAGCGCGGTGCCAAATTGTCGTCGCAATTGCTCGCATTCGCCCGTCGTCAGCCTTTGTCGCCGGCGGTCTGCGATCCACGGCAGATCTTCGAAGGCCTGGGGGAATTGTTGCAGCGGGCGCTGGGGGAAACTATCCAGATCAAGGTGACGGCGCCTGACGATCCATGGCATCTCTACGTGGACCGCAATCAACTGGAAAACGCCATTCTCAACCTCGCGATCAACGCCCGAGACGCCATGAACGGCGAGGGGACCATTGCCCTGAGTGCCGAGAACATTACCCTCGACCGCAAGTTTTGCGCAGGCAAGGGCATCGTCGCCGGCGACTATGTTTGCGTCGCGGTGGCTGACACGGGTGTCGGCATGTCGCCTCAAGTGCTCGCACAGGCCTTTGAACCGTTTTTCACCACCAAGGCCGACGGCCAGGGCACCGGCCTGGGTTTGAGCATGGTGTTCGGTTTCGTCAAACAGAGCGACGGGCATATCGAGATTTCCAGTGTCGTCGGGCAGGGCACTCGGGTGCAGCTGTATTTCCCGCGCAGCTTGCGCCCGTTGCCCGGTGAAACAACGCGCCATGATCCGCAGCACCGTGGCGGGCACGAAACCATTCTGGTGGTCGAGGACAACGAAGCGGTGCGTGGCTCGGCGGTGGATTTGTTGCGTGAAGAGGGCTATCAGGTTCTGACCGCGGCCAACGGTGACCTGGCCATGCAGATGTTGCTCGATGGCGTGGCAGTGGATCTGATCTTCACCGATGTGGTTATGCCCGGTCTGATCAAAAGCGCGGACCTGGCCGCCTGGGCCAAGGTGCAGAATCCACCGGTGGCGGTGCTGTTTACCTCCGGCCACACCCGGGACATTATTTCGCGCAATCACCAACTCAGCCCCGACACTTATCTGCTGAGCAAACCTTATGGCCCTGAAGCGCTGTTGAGCATGATCCGCAGCGTGCTGGGTGGATGAGTCTGGATTTTCATTGATTGCGCAATCCATGTGGGAGCGGGCTTGCTCGCGAAAGCGGTGTGACAGGCAACATCAATATTGACTGTGCCGTCGCCTTCGCGAGCAAGCCCGCTCCCACAGGTTCCGCGCCTTGACTGACTGTCATCAGCGCGTGGGGTTATTTGTCGGGATGAGCCGCCTGGAGTTTTTTCGCCATATCCAGGTGTTTTTCCAGCGCCGGCAGCATTTTTTGTGCAAAGGCCTTGAGGTCAGTGGCGCCTTTGGTCTTGTCGTCCGTCACCGTATTGGCTTCTTTCTTGAACCGTTCAATGGCTTCTTCATGAGCCTTCACCTGATTGTTGGCATAGGCCGTGTCGAAGGATTCATCGCGCAGGTCGAGAATTTTTTCCTTGGCCTGTTTAACCATCGTCGTCGTGTCCGGCACTTCGATGTCATGCTTTTTCGCCAGCGCCGCCAGTTCTTCATTGGCTTTGGAATGATCGGTGACCATCATGTTGGCGAACGCCTTGACGTCGGCCGATGAGCTTTTTTCCAGGGCCAGTTTGCTGGTCTCGACTTCCGCGATGCCGCCCGCGACCGCGTCATCGACGAAGTCGTTGGAATCGGCGGCAAAAGCTGTGCCCATGCTGGTGCTCAAGGCAACGGCCAGGGCTAGGTGACGCAGATTGAAGCCGTCCATTGATCATTCTCCACACAGGTTTCTATGGGCGATCCGGGTGATCGTTATTCAATGGAGGCGGGCGCTCGGGTAAAGGTTTTATCGCGTTTGCGACAGGACGACGAACGGACACCGCTGGTCTGATAGACGGTCGACAGAACCGGGTAAGCAAGGCCATTCTGATAGCTGGTGAGCGCAATCGATCGCGTTCGCTACCGATTAACAAACGGAGGTGTTCCATGCCGGTGACTCATGACCTTTATCAGGACTTGCGCTGCACGAAGGAAGAGATCCAGCAAAAACGCACCAAGGATCCGTTACTGGATTCACTGCTCAACAAGTACTCCCAGGCGGACGCCGAAGTGTTGAAGGCCGAGTCCGCACAATCGGATGCGCCCAGCGATGATGCACTGAAGAAGCTCAAGGAGAAGCGCTTGCAGGTCAAGGACAAGATCGTCCAACAACTCCAGGCACGGTCCTGAGGCGCTACGTCGAGTCACCGACGACCGGTGACTGAAAAATTGGAACGGGGATAAATACCGGCACCTCGAACGATCAGAGCCGACTTTGCGGCCCATGCGAGGTGCCCCATGCCCCATTCAGCCTTTCCCCATAAAGAAAAGTACCCCAGCGAAGAGCAGGGTGGTTACGACCCGATCCCGACTTATCCCGAGCCCTTGAGCCCGGGCCGCACCACCGTCGACCCCGAGGATGAACCGGGCATTGATGAATTGCCGGACAATGAGGACATAACGCCTCTGGAGCAGGATGACGTCACTGACATCGACCCGGAGCGAGTGCGCGAAGAGACAGACAATTCGGTACGCGATGATGAGATAGAAACGCGTTGAGTCCACGAGGGTTGATCACAAACCTCGCGGCAACCCCAATCAACTGTGGGAGCGGGCTTGCTCGCGAATGAGGCCACGCCAGTCGACATCAATGTTGAATGTCAGTCAGCCTTCGCGAGCAAGCCCGCTCCCACAGTTTGATCACCGTTACTATTGCAACGCCGTACTCAAAGGCAACCGCGCCATGTGCCGCGCTTTCAGCGATCCCAGATACAACCAGTCCCCATACTCGCGCACGGTGGTGATGGGGGAGTAGTTGCCGCTGCTGGCGTCCTGCAGATTGGCAATCACTTTACCGTCGAGGTCCAGGCCGAGGGCGAAGGCGCGTTTCTCCACCGGTTTGGGCAGGACCGTCATCGCGCGTACGATCATTTTGCGTATCAGAGGGTAGGGCGCCGTGGCGTCGAGCAGCGCATTGCGCGGGGCATACAGCGCCACCCAGAAACGATCGCGACCATTGAATGCCAGGTTGTCCGGCAGCCCCGGCAAATTGTCGATGAACAGATCGTGGGTCCCGGCTTTCGGCCCGGTCAGCCAATAGCGGCTGATGCGATAGGCGCCAGTTTCGTTGACCAGCACAAACGCATCATCAGGCCCCAGGGTCACTCCGTTGGCGAACTCCAGTTTGTCCAGCAGAACCGTCGTTTTGCCGGTCTGGAAGTCATAACGCAGCAATCGGCCGTCCCCGCCGTGCTCGATGATTGCCTCGCCATCCTTGCCGTAACCCCAACGGCTGGATGCATCGCTGAAATAGGCGTAATGCCCGGGCTTGTCGATGGCCACGTCATCGGTAAAACCGAAGGGCACGTTGTTGGCCGTGGTGCTCAATGCAATCAACCGGCCTTGAGCATCGAGCGATAGCAAACCCTTGACCCCGTCGGCGATCACCAGCAAACCATTGGGATGGCGCGCCAGGCCCAATGGCCTGCCACCGGTATCGGCCAGGACCTTGGTGGTATTGCCGTCGAGGCTGGTGCTAATCAACCGGCCGTCATGCAGGCCGGTGATGAGGATGTTTTCTTCCAGAAGCAATGCTTCCGGGCCGTCGATGTCAGCGGCACCGACACGTTCCACGCCTTTGAGGCGCTGATTGTCTGTGTAGATGCCATCGATGAGGGAGGGCGCTGGTGACGGTGTCCAGGCGATCGGCTGGACCTTGGTGGGTAATAACAACAGGAAGCCGCCAATCACGATGATCAGCAGCAACAGTAAATGCCGAAACCTGAAGGCTCTTTTCACGCGGTGACTCCTGTCGAGGCCAGATGTTTTTGCGCCATCTCGCGTAACGCCAGCATCGATTGCGCCGATTCATGCTCAATGCGCCGTTTGAGCAACAATCGATTGGCGATGCGCATCAGTACACCGCTAAAGCAATATTCCAGGGTGCGGACAAACCGCGTGCCGTCGCCAAAAGCCTCGCACTCGTAAGTCACCACCAGCGACAGTCCATGATCGCCTCGGGCCCGCGCGCTCCAGCGGCGACCGGGCAGGTATTCGCTGACCTCCCAACGCAAATGCCCCTCGCGTCCGCCGGCCCGAATGTCTTCCTCGAACCGCGCCCCGGCATACAACGGGCCGCTCTGGCCGTCGACTTTGAGGGAGGACGGATGCCACTCTGGCCACCGCGTCGCCGTGCTGGCGTAGGCGAGCACGGCGAGCGGATTTCCAGCGATGTCGACCACGTGTTGCAGGCGGGTGGGCGTTCTCGTCAGGTGCGCAGGCGCCTGTTCCGGTTCCCAGTACAGGGTGCCGAACAGGTAGTCCATCAGTGGAAACACGATATTGAAATTGCGCTCCTGCATCAGTTCACGGCGGTGATGCAGTTCATGCAGACGGCGCATCTGGCGGACCCATGGCAGACGTGTCAGCGGGTTGCCGGGCGGTAGATGTTCGCAGGCATGGAACACTTCATAAGTCAGGTAGCCGAGGACCATGCAGCCGCCGAACAGCCCTGCGACGTTGCCATTGAGCTGAGCCAGCAGCCACCACGCGGGAGCGGTGATGACGAGGGTGTGCAACACGATCAGCCAGGCCGGAAACAGAATCACCCGCCAGTCGCGCGCATTGTCGTAGGTCATGTGGCCTGGGGTGAAAAAGCTGTGATGGTCACCGGCGTGACGGGCGTAGAACATTCGCGCCAAGCGCTTTTTGTGGTGCCCCAGATGCCGATGCACGACGTAGACGCCGAAGTTGAAGAACAACAGGGTCAGCGGCACCGCCAGCCATTCCAGGGGGTGTACCTGATGCACGGTGTTCCAGAACGCGCCGATGGCCAGCATCCCGAACAGCAACACGAAGGCGCCATGCAGCCAAGGGTTGTAGAGCGGATGAATGTCGGCACGGTAGCGCGCGCGGAATGCTTCGGTGGTCTGCCTCACTGAGTGCACCTGTGGTTATTGTTATAACCAGCAGATTAGCCGATCCCGCCGCAGAGGCTGGCTGAACCTTGAGGGCACAAGCGCCATGCTCAGGTGCAAGGCGCCTGGCGTCAGGTCAAGGGGTTCCAGCGCTGGGACCAGTCGTCGTCCGTCTTGATCACTTCGCGCAGCAAATCGAAGGCTCGTTGCAAGGTCGCCGAGTCGCGGTCCCGGGAGTAAACCAGGTAGGTCGGATAGCTGAACTCCGGAGCCTTGGGCACTGGCTCCAGCGCGCCGCTTTCCAGGTAGCTCTGGACCACGCGGGTGCGGAAATAGCCGCTGCCGCCGTTTTCCAGGATGTATTGCAAGGCCAGCGGTCCGAGGTTGAAGCTCAGGGCTGCCTTGGCCTTTTCCGGCAGTGCGGCATCGTGCTGACGACGGAAGTCCGGGCCCCAGTCGATATACACGTAAGGCTCGGGCTGGCCGGCCAGGCGTACCAGGATGAGTTTTTCTTCCAGCACCTGCTCGACTTGCAAGCGTGGCCAGTACTCGGGCTGATAGACCAGCGCCGCATCCAGCACCCCCAGCTCCAGTTGCCGCAGCAGGTTCTCGCCGTCGCGGATCTCCATGCGCAAGGCATGGCTGGGGATTTTCTCGCGCAGCTCGCCGGCCCAGCTGAGCATCAAAGGGTTGCACAGACTGACCTCGCCACCGATGTGCAGCACGTCGCGGTAGCCCTCGGGCAGCGGCAAGTCACGACGTGCCGCGTCCCAGGTTTGCACCAGTTGATTGGCGTACACCACGAAGGCCTCACCATTCGGCGTCAGGCGTGCCCCGGCGCGGTTGCGCACGAACAGCGTGCTGCCGAGTTGGCTTTCGAGCTTTTGCACGCGGGCGGTGATCGCGGTCTGGGTGACGTGCAGCTTTTCAGCCGCCGCGGCCAGGCTGCCGTGGCGGACGATTTCCAGAAAGGTGCGGGCGAGGTCGATGTCCATGGGCAGGCCGATGCGGGAGGTGCGGGCATTGTAAGAGCAGGCGCCGCCAGCGGATAGAAATCAAGATCAAAAGATCGCAGCCTGCGGCAGCTCATTGGAATCGCGCACGCCGTGAAATATCGGGCGAACACAAATCCTGGAGCTGCCGCAGGCTGCGATCTTTTCTCTTTTTCAAAACGCAAAACACGAACAGCCAAACGCCCCCCAGAACCCTTGGAAGTCACTGACTGGCGCCGACGACAACCGCGCCCGCTCATGGCTGTGGGCATGCACCGCGCAAGCGCCCACGCATTGATGAACCTGAGCCGTCAGCGGCGCCAGTGGTTTCCAATGCCCCGGTACGTTCACCACCGGTGACCACTCAGGCACTACCGGGATAGGCGCAGGCCCCAGTTTTTCGAACTCGACGCTGCCGTAGACGATCTTGCCGTCGACAATGGTCAGCACCGACTCGATCCATTTGATGGCTTCGTCTTCGATGTGGAAGTAGTCCGCCGACAGCGCAATCAGGTCCGCCAGTTGCCCGACTTTGATCTGGCCTTTCTTGCCTTGTTCGGAGGAAAACCAGGCGCTGCCGTGGGTGAACAGTTCCAGCGCCGTATCACGGCTCAAACCTTGCGGGTACAGCGCCAGCCCGCCGACGGTGCGGCCACTGATCAGCCAGTACAGGGAAGTCCAGGGGTTGTAGCTGGAGACTCGCGTGGCATCGGTGCCGGCGCCCACCGGCACACCCTCGGCCAGCATGCGTGCGATCGGTGGTGTCGCTTCGGCAGCCTTCGCGCCGTAACGGTCGACAAAGTACTCGCCCTGGAACGCCATGCGGTCCTGGATGGCGATGCCGCCACCGAGCGCTTTGACCCGCTCAATGTTCCTTGGGCTGATGGTTTCGGCGTGATCGAAGAACCATGGCAAACCGTCGAACGGAATATCCCGGTTGACCTTCTCGAACACGTCGAGCATGCGGCTGATGGATTCGTTGTAGGTGGCATGCAGACGGAAGGGCCAACGCTGTTCCACCAGATGCCGCACCACCGGCTCCAGCTCCTGCTCCATGGTTTGCGGCAAGTCTGGGCGAGGTTCGAGGAAGTCTTCGAAATCGGCTGCCGAGAACACCAGCATTTCCCCGGCACCGTTGTGCCGCAGGAAGTCATCGCCCTGACCGTAATGGGAGGTGCTGGTCCAGTTTTTGAAATCGGTCAGCTCTTCCTTGGGTTTTTGGGTGAACAGGTTGTAGGCAATGCGCACCGTGAGCTGTTGGTCTTTGGCCAGTTGCTGGATGACTTGATAATCGTCCGGGTAATTCTGATAACCGCCGCCGGCATCGATGGCGCTGGTGACGCCCAGCCGATTGAGTTCACGCATGAACTGGCGGGTCGAGTTGACTTGATACTCCAGCGGTAATTTCGGTCCCTTGGCCAGGGTCGAGTAGAGGATCATTGCGTTGGGTCGGGCGATCAGCATGCCGGTGGGGTCGCCATTGGCATCGCGCTGGATTTCGCCGCCCGGCGGGTTCGGCGTGTCGCGGGTATAGCCGACCACTTTCAACGCCGCGCGATTGAGCAGGGCGCGATCATAAAGATGCAGAACGAACACTGGGGTGTCTGGCGCGGCCTTGTTCAGTTCTTCAATCGTCGGCAGGCGCTTCTCTGCAAACTGGAACTCGTTCCAGCCACCGACCACCCGCACCCATTGCGGCGTCGGTGTGCGATCGGCTTGATCCTTGAGCATGCGCAAGGCATCGGCCAGAGATGGCACGCCTTCCCAGCGCAGCTCAAGGTTGTAGTTCAGGCCGCCACGGATCAAGTGCAGGTGAGAGTCGTTGAGACCGGGAATCACCGTGCGGCCATGCAGGTCGATGATTTGGCTGCCGGGGCCTTGCAGGGCCATTGCCTGGGCGTCGCTGCCGACCACCACGAAGCGCCCGTCCTTGATCGCGACGGCACTGGCCTGGGGTTTCTTGCGGTCAACGGTGTGCAGGCGTCCGTTGTACAAAATCAGGTCGGCTGGGGTATCGGGCATGGCTTTACTCCCTGCGAATAGTGGGCTGACCCAGGCACCGACGGCGCCTGCCGAGAGGCCTTGCAGTACACGGCGACGACTGAAGTCGTTGTGCTCGTCAGGTGGGCTCATGGCAGCGCTCTCCACAAAGTTCTTCACAAAGAAGCGGGGATCAACAGCCGATGTCTGACGCATGCGGCCAGAAGGAATATAGTCGGCAAATCCACAGATAGCCGTTTGCGAGGGCGAAAAACGACGAATCCCGCCACGAGGGGCGGGATTCGTTTGCAGCCAGACGTGTTCCCGAAAGACGGGAGCGGCGTGCTTAGCCCGGGAACAGCTCGGACAGTTTCATGGCCAGCATCATGTCGCCTTCAGCGCGCAGTTTGCCGCCCATGAACGCTTGCATGCCGTCGGTCGAACCGTCGACGATGCCTTCCAGGGTTTCGCCGTCCATGACCAGAGTCACCTGGGCGTCCGGGTTCTCGCCTTCTTGCAGTTCGCAGGTGCCGTCTTTGACGATCAGCGAGAAGTTCTTGGTGTCGTCGATGCGGAAACCGAATACCAGGTCCAGACCGGCAGCAGCGGCTGGGTTGAACTTGGCTTTCATTGCTTGTACGGCATCAGCTACGGAGGTCATGGTTCGATCCTTTCTTGGGTAATAAGAGCTGGGTGATTACAGCCAGGGTCACAATAATCCGGACTCAGCGAAACGTGATGAGTTCCGGGGCCTTCAACAGTTGCAGGTGTGCATGACTGTTGAAGGAAGCCAGGGCCACCTCGCGCCCGCGAAACTTAAGCAGGTTGAGCGAGGTGTTGACGATTTGCCAGTTCAGTTCAAACGCCTGCTTTGCGGGCATTTGCGTAATGAGGTGGAGCAGGGCAGTGATAGTGCCGCCGGAGGTGAATACAGCGATTTTCTGGGTATTGTCGGCTTGTTCGAGCAATCGATGCAGACCGCTCTGTACGCGTTCGACGAAGCCCAGCCAGCTTTCCAGTCCCGGTGTGTCGTAGGTACCGGCAAGCCAGCGCTCGATGATCAAGGCAAAAATGCGTTGGAATTCAGCACGGTTTTGTGCGGCGTTGCGCAGGATATCCAGCGCGTGGGGCTCGTCCTCCAACATGGCCGGCAGCAGGGCGCGGATCACTGCGTCGGCATCGAATTCATTGAAAGCGGAATCGATTTCCAGGGTAGGCACCGGCATACCGACGGCCGCAAACTGTTCCAGCGCACTGTTGGCGGTATGTTGTTGGCGGCGCAGGTCGCCCGACAGGCAACGATCGAAGCTGACACCAAGTTCGGCCAGGTGCTGACCGAGGAGTTCTGCCTGGCGAATACCGGTCGGCGACAGGACGTCATAGTCGTCTGCACCAAAGGAGGCCTGGCCATGTCGAATCAAGTAGATGCTGCCCACGTCCGCGTCATCCCGGTACGTTGAAGGTTTGGCGAGGTTATGAGGATGGCGGTGAGCTGTCAATGAAAAAACATACGCTTGTTTGAAATGCCCGTTACAGGCCTGTTGCCAGAGGTTTCACGGCTGGCCGTCGGGCCGGCGGATGGGTATGCTGGAGGTATCCCGCGCGTGTTTACCCCGCGCATTGATTGAAGGAGTCCCTGTGGAGCTTTTGTTCGAGTACGCCATTTTTCTGGCCAAGACCGTGACTCTGGTGATCGCCATTCTGGTGGTCCTGGCCAGTTTTGCGGCGTTGCGCAGCAAAGGTCGGCGCAAGTCGGCTGGTCAGCTGCAGGTCAGCAAACTCAATGATTTCTACAAAGGGCTGCGCGAACGCCTGGAGCAAACCTTGCTCGACAAGGATCAGCTCAAGGCCTTGCGCAAGTCCCAGGCTAAAACCGATAAAAAGCAAAAGAAGAAACCCGAGGTCAAACCACGGGTGTTCGTGCTGGATTTTGATGGTGACATCAGGGCGTCGGCCACTGAGAGCCTGCGCCACGAAATCACCGCGCTGCTGACCCTCGCCACGCCCAAGGATGAAGTGGTGCTGCGCCTGGAAAGCGGCGGCGGCATGGTCCACAGCTATGGCCTGGCGTCTTCGCAACTGGCGCGGATTCGTGAAGCCGGCGTGCCGTTGACCGTGTGCATCGACAAGGTCGCGGCCAGCGGCGGCTACATGATGGCGTGCATCGGCGAGAAGATTATCAGTGCGCCGTTCGCGATCCTCGGCTCGATCGGTGTTGTGGCGCAGTTGCCCAACGTCAATCGCCTGCTGAAAAAACACGACATCGACTTCGAAGTACTGACGGCTGGCGAGTACAAGCGCACCCTGACAGTGTTTGGCGAAAACACCGAGAAGGGCCGGGAGAAATTCCAGGAAGACCTGGACATCACCCATCAGCTGTTCAAGAACTTCGTTTCCCGCTATCGCCCGCAATTGGCCATCGACGAAGTAGCCACCGGTGAAATCTGGCTGGGCATTGCGGCGCTCGACAAGCAACTGGTGGATGAACTCAAGACCAGCGATGAATACCTTGCCGAACGTGCCAAGCAGTCCGAGCTCTACCACTTGCATTACGCCGAACGCAAAAGCCTGCAGGAGCGCATCGGCATCGCGGCCAGCGGTTCGATCGATCGCGTATTGCTGGGCTGGTGGAGTCGCTTGACTCAGCAACGCTTCTGGTAAGCCTCTGGCAGGCGTCTCCGGAAAAAATCAAACCGCGGATTTCCGCGGTTTTTTTTCGTCCGGCGTTTGAGACTGTTCACTTTCCTGCGGACTCTGCGAAACGTCCTAACTGGCCTGCCGATCATTCCGACTTACGCTTGAGTTGGGGCTGGATATTCTGGTGGCTCCCAATAGTTTGCAATGGAATGCACATGAATGATCACGCCCATGGCGACACCCCAACGCGCAATGTCCTGATGCGTAACGAACTGAAGGCTGCGGTGGAGACCGCACTTGCGCAAACTCCCGCTCAGTTTGGTGAGCGCTTGATCAAGGATAAGTGGGGAGCCGACATTGATCCGCAGACAGCCCTGCTGGTAACGCTCGACTATAACTACCATGGGCATCCTCCTGAGAACGGCGTCCACCAGGGGCGGGTGGGAAGTTCTCGCACCCTGATCCAGGCGCTGCTTGGCAATTATCAGACGGTGGGCGACGGGCGCTTCGGCGAAACCGCGTTTGGGCTGTACACACCGCCCGACATCGGGCCGTCGGTGCGCATTGTCGAGAAAGTCGATGAGTTTGCCTATGTGGGCAATGGCAACCACGACACCTATGAAGGCATTTACCGCGCCACGGTTCCGCAATCCTATGGCCCGCACACGCAAATCAATCTGCGGCCTGCCGATTTCAAACAGTGGGTCTGGGGGTTGTTTCTTTCCCGTCGATACCAGACTTATCTTGATCAGGCCTGGCCGTCGGACGCGGTCATTGCCGCTCCCGGTCCTTATGCCCTGAGGACATCAGTCAAGGCGGCTTTTGTCATGGCGGCCCGGCTGCAATATCAAGAACGGTGCCTGTCCCGAGAGGGGCTGGAACTCGCCATGCAAGCCGCCGGGTTGCCCGCCGCGCAGAGCTGGGAAACGCTGACAATCGAGCAACTGCAAGCGCCTACAAGGATGCCTTCGAGCGTCGAGGCGAGTCGGCTGAAACTGTACCGTTATACGGCAACCGATATCTGGTGTTTTCGAGCGCGATCAGGCGCCAGGGTGCTGCTGTACATCCCCGGCAATTCTTCACCGTTGCATGAATTCAACGATAGCCGGCAGTTGCGTCAATGGATCGTGGCTCAGGGCAGGGAGGCCGATACGAAACAGGCACTGGCGGCTCACTTTTGCGAAGAGGATCGCGAGGACGGCACCTTTCATGCGGGGGTACTGACCGCACTGGAGGGCATGGCGGTTTATCCCGGGATGCACAGGCTGACGAAGAATGCCGGGTTCTTCAACGATGATGGCCATTGGGATCCGGACGACTACATCAATTTTGATCGCTCACCCAGCGCATCCGACCCTTTTGCGCAGTTGGTGAGTTCCATGAAGCAGGCCGCCCAGGACAGCGTCAAGACCATCCGTGACGATGCCCAGGTCAACCGTGACAATCTGAGCGCTTTCGTCGAGCCGATCGTGCAATGGGTCAACCGGTTCGGGCCACTGGCGTTGTTTGTGCCCGGAGGTGAGGGATTGTTGGTGCTGGCCGGGCTTATTGACGCCGGTTACGGCCTGGACGAGGCCATCGAGGGGAAAACGGCCAGTGAGCGTTCTGAAGGCGTGACGCGAACCGTGTTTGGCTTGCTCAATGCTCTGCCGCTGGCCGGGGCTGCCGCTTCGTTAAAAGGCGAAGGCGCCGAGGCCACCGCGCTGGCCAGGGCCGAGCACGGGGCCGAGGAGCCCGCTGTGCGGCTCGATGGTATGCCGGTGGACGCTCCACCCGTTCATGTCGCCCCTCTGGAGTCGGCCGCACAGATGCCGACCCGTCTGAGCCTGCTGCGAGGGATCGGCGCTCCGGTGGACGCCTTCAGCGACGAAGTGCTGGTGCAAATTGGCAAGGTCAGCGCCGTTGATGACGATCTGCTGAGAATGATGCAGGCCGGTCGTCAACCCACGACTGTGTTGGCCGACACTATCAGCCGCTTCAAAATCGATCAGGACGTCGTGGAGGTCATCGACAAAGCGCAGGCTGACGGGAACGAGGCATTGCAGGCCCGGCGAGTGGAGTTATTCAACGCTCGCTATCAGGCGCTCCAGCACTCGGAGCATGAATGGGTCCGATTGTTTCAACAGCAATATCCCGGCCTGCCGAAAAGTGCGGTGGAGCAGATGCTTGATCGCTGTGGCATAGCGTTCACAGAGACGCCGGATGCGATCGAGATCAAGGGGGTATTCAGGCAACTGGATGGCAAGGCCCGCCAGTATCAGCAGCATGTGAGGCTGACCCGTGCTTACGAAGGCCTTTATCTGCGGTCCGTGGCCCATTCCGATTCGGACACGCTGGCCTTGCATTCGCTGAAAAACTTGCCCGGATGGCCAAAAGGCCTGCGAATCGAGGTGCTAGACGGCTCGCTGCAAGGTCGGGTGCTGGATCGTTGCGGTTCGCTTGAGGCGGCTGATTGTCGTCGCTTGATCAAAATCGGCGACCACTATCAATACGTCGATGTGGCCGCCCAGGCCATCGCGCACGCGGACTTTTACGGGGCCGTCATCGGGGTGTTGTCCGCGGATGAGCGGGCGGCGCTGCAGTCGCTGAACCCGGCCAACGAACTGAAGCTCAACCTTCGCGACCGGACGCTATCGCGCGCCGAGTTCGGCCTGGGCCTGGGCAGAATGGACGGAGGGTTGCCTTTTGAAATGCAGGGCTTGAGGGGCGGTGGCTTTCCGACGACCCTCCAGGCTGCGGCGTTGAGCCACGAGACGATGAGACTGCAAGTCAGGGACCTCTATCCCGACTTCGGCAACGCGCAGGCCGATGAATGGCTGCAACATGCCGGAGCAAGCGCTCAGTCACGCCTCGATGGTCTGAAGCAACAGTCTGAGCAATTGAGTACGGATTTGACCAGTTGGATCGACCGGTCCCTGCAGGATGTCGATGACATGGGCATCGACTTTCTGGCCGCTGGCGACGAGGACGCTGTGGGCATGACTCATGCGCAAATCGCGGCGCATAACGTCGCGTTGGTGCAGCACGCGATGGAACTCGAGCGCGAGACCCGGATAGAACTGGCTGACGAGCTGATCTCAATCTGGCAAAAGTGTCCGCCGCAGGCCAACCGCCTTTATTCCGGCGAAGCGTTAGCGGGATACAAACTGGATCTGGAGTTCGAGGACTACCACCGCTTGCCGATCATGAACATCAAGTTCAACGAGGTGATCGAGTTGTCGATGCGCGGATTTCACCTGACAGAGCGTGAGAGCTTGAACGGGTTCCTGGAGTCTTTCCCCAATCTGCGGGTATTGAATCTGGAGAAAGTCGATCTGCGGCTATCTAACACCATGGGGGAGCTGGAGAGTGTTTTGCCGCCTGCGATCCCGCGAATGAGCCATCTCACAACGCTGAATCTGAAAGACACGTTTCTCAAATTCAGGGAGAACACGGCGTCGCAACTGAGTGACTTGATTAACTTGCAATCACTGGACCTGAGTGAAAACCCCCTGAGTGTTTCGCCTGTGTTGTTAGGGATGGACAACCTGCGCGAGGTGAATTTGAGGAAAACAGAGATCAGTACGTGCCCGATCGGGATTAGGGACGAGCCCTACCTGACGTCGCTGGACCTGCGTGACAACCGGATCACCCGGGTTCCGTCGGCGGTGTTGAGCCAGGCCATTGTTCGGGGGCGAGTGCAGCTTTGGGGCAACCCGTTAACGGACGAAGATACGTTGCGGCGCCTGATCAGCCATCGACAGCGCACAGGGATCAACCTGTGGTTGAACGCGCCGGGTCCCGGTTATGGCAATCCAGAGGCGTGGTTACAACAGGGGGAAGAAGCGCTGCAGCAGGTCAGGCGAACGATCTGGCAGCAACTGGCGGTCAAGCCGTCAGGCAGTCGTTTCCTGAGGCTCATCGATGGGCTCAGCCTGACGGCGGACTTTCAGGTCGAGTATATGGCGTTGCAAGCGAGGGTCTGGCAACTGTTGAGCGAGGCGCAGGCATCGGACGAGTTGTGGAGCTGGCTGAACCGGGTGGTCGAGGCCACAGAGGTCGATGCTGAAAATCCGCTGGGGATTTTCATGTCGCTGGAGGATCGGGCCAGGCTCTACCGCGATTGGGTAGCGATGGGGCGGCCCTTTCCGGTGATCACCGAGCAGGCCTAGAAGAGGATGGCCTTGAACCCCGCAAAGGGTTCAAGGCCAGGACATCAACGGCGACGGAACAGCGGCAGCGGTTCGTCGGTGGCGGCCTGATAGGTCACAGAGAAGTCCTTGAGGCCTTCAAGGGCTTCGTACGGGTCTTTGTCGGCGCGAATCGCAAACGCGTCAAAACCGCAGCGGTGCAGGTAGAACAACTGGTCGCGCAGCACATCGCCAATCGCCCGCAGTTCGCCTTTGAAACCATAACGGTCACGCAGCAAGCGAGCATTGGAGTAGTTGCGCCCATCAGTGAAGGCCGGGAAGTTCAAGGCGATCACCTGGAAATTATCCACGTCTTCACCGATTTCCTCGGCTTCTTCGTCGGCATCCAGCCACACACCCAGGCCGCCATCGCGAGCCTTGAGCATACGGCTGTGTTCGCGCCACAGTTGCAGCGGGACGATCAGGTCGTCGCAGTTGCTGATCTCGTCGATGTTGAAATCTTTCGGCAGCAAGTGCCAGGTTTCGTCGACGACTTCGTTGTTCTTAATTATTCGCTGCATAGACGCGCTCCTTGAAGAGGTCGATGCCGATACGCTGATAGGTGTCGATGAAGCGTTCGTCTTCGGTACGTTGTTCGATGTACACGTCGATCAGCTTCTCGATCACGTCAGGCATGGCTTCCTGTGCGAAGGACGGGCCGAGGATCTTGCCCAGGCTTGCATCGCGACTGGCGCTGCCACCCAGGGACACCTGGTAGAACTCTTCGCCTTTCTTGTCGACCCCGAGAATGCCGATGTGGCCGACGTGGTGGTGACCACAGGCGTTCATGCACCCAGAGATGTTCAGGTCCAGTTCGCCAATGTCGAACAGGTAGTCCAGGTCGTCGAAACGGCGCTGGATCGACTCGGCGATCGGGATCGATTTGGCGTTGGCCAGCGAGCAGAAATCACCGCCCGGGCAGCAGATGATGTCGGTCAGCAAACCGATGTTCGGCGTGGCGAAACCTTGCTCGCGCAATTCGCCCCACAGGGCGAACAATTGGCTCTGCTCGACATCGGCCAGGATAATGTTCTGCTCGTGGGAAGTGCGCAGCTGACCGAAGCTGTAACGATCGGCGAGGTCGGCAACGGCATCGAGCTGCTTGTCGGTGATGTCGCCCGGCGCAACGCCAGTCGGCTTCAGGGACAGGGTCACGGCTACGTAACCCGGTTTCTTGTGGGTCAGGGTGTTGCGGGTGCGCCAGCGGGCGAAGCCTGGGTGCTGTTTGTCGAGCTCGGTCAGTTCGGCCGTCTGGTTGTCCAGAGCCTGGTATTGCGGATCGACAAAGTGTTTGGCCACGCGATGCACTTCGGCCTCGGTCAGCGTGGTCTGGCCACCGCGAAGGTGTTCCATTTCCGCATCGACTTTCTGCGCGAACACTTCAGGCGTCAGGGCCTTGACCAGAATCTTGATCCGCGCCTTGTATTTGTTGTCGCGACGGCCGTAGCGGTTGTAAACCCGCAGGATGGCGTCGAGATAGCTCAGCAAGTCCTGCCACGGCAGGAACTCGTTGATGAACGCGCCCACCACCGGCGTACGGCCCAGGCCGCCACCGACCAGCACACGGAAACCCAGTTCGCCCGCGGCGTTGTGAACTGGCTCAAGGCCAATGTCATGGACTTCAATGGCCGCACGGTCAGACGTCGAACCGTTGATGGCGATTTTGAATTTACGCGGCAGGTAGGCGAATTCCGGGTGGAACGTGGTCCACTGGCGGACGATTTCGCACCATGGACGCGGGTCGATCAATTCGTCGGCCGCGACACCGGCGAACTGGTCGGTGGTGACGTTGCGCAGGCAGTTGCCGCTGGTCTGGATCGCATGCATCTGCACGGTCGCCAGTTCCGCCAGGATGTCCGGGATATCTTCCAGGGCCGGCCAGTTGAACTGCACGTTCTGCCGGGTACTGATGTGGGCGTAGCCCTTGTCGTAGTCGCGGGCAATCCTGGCCATCATTCGCGTCTGGCGCGAAGTCAGTTGGCCATAAGGCACCGCCACCCGCAGCATCGGCGCGAAGCGCTGGATATAAAGGCCATTTTGCAGGCGCAGGGGGCGGAATTCTTCTTCGCTCAGCTCGCCTGCCAGATAGCGTCGGGTCTGATCACGGAACTGCTTGACGCGGTCCTCGATGATCCGCTGATCGTACTCGTCGTATACGTACATATAAGTCCTGTTCTCAGGCTTGGGCCGGTTGGATATAGCTGCGTTTTCGCTAGCTTTCATCCGATACAGCCTCGGCAATTCTGCGCGCACGGCCGCGCACTCCCAACGGAGCCGACGCAAGATACCAGTTTGCAGTTATGCGCAAAAGTGATGTTTGAGTATATGCAAAGAACCAAAAAGACTAATGAAACTCACGGTGGTAAAACCCACATTTGTGGTGCGGGCAATCATCGTCTTAACTGTGCTCGAGTCTTTATGCAATCACCGATAAAACCGACAAGAGGCGATGCAATGAGCAACCCAACCAAAGCAGGGAAAAGCGATAGCACGGTCGATGCCTGGGCGATTTTGTTCCTGATCATCCTGGTCGTGGGCACAGCGGTGTTCTGGGTCAGCCATCAATAAACGACCCCGTCCGGGCCCGGCGCCGACGATTGTCGGACAGAAGCCGGAATAAGCGCCGTTCCAAGGGAGTTCGCTGGCTATAATGCGCAGCGGATTTTCGGGGGCTCGGACGATTAATGTTGAAGTTCTTCTATGGTGTAGTGCTGATAATTGGCACGGTCCTGGGACCCTGTGCTCAGGCGGCGTCCGTATTGTTCCTCAATCCGGGAACCACCCAAGAGGTCTTCTGGGTCAGTTATTCGCAGTTCATGCAAGCCGCGGCCAAGAGCCTGGGCATGGATTTGCGCATCCAGTATTCCGAGCGAAACGCTGAAACCACACTCAAGCAAGCCCGCGAAGCCCTGCAAGGGCCGAATCGACCGGATTATCTGGTGTTCGTCAACGAACTGTATGTTGCGCCCGAAATCCTGCGCCTGGCTCAAGGCAGCGGTGTGAAGCTGTTTTTGGTCAACAACGGCCTGACTGCAGACCAGATGCGCTTGCTCGGCACCCAGCCGGAGAAGTATCCCGACTGGTTGGGCAGCCTGGTGCCCAACAATGAGGAGGGTGGCTACTTGATGCTCAAGGAGCTGATTCGCCTGCATCGCCCGGTCGCGCCCGGTCAGGTCATTGATCTCGTGGCCTTCTCCGGCCTGAAGATCACGCCAGCCGCGCAACAGCGTGAGAAGGGCATGATGCGGGCATTGGCCGAACACCCTGAAGTGCGGTTGCGCCAGTTGGTCTATGGCGGCTGGACCCGCGAGCGCGCCTATGAACAGGCCAGGTTATTGTTCAAGCGTTACCCGCAAACGTCGCTGGTCTGGTCGGCCAACGATGAAATGGCCTTTGGTGCCATGCAGGCCTACGCCGAAACGGGCGGCCAACCCGGCAAGGACGCGCTGTTCAGCGCCGTCAATAATTCACCAACTGCGTTACAGGCGCTGTTGGAAGGGCGGTTGAGTGTGCTGTTGGGCGGGCACTTCACTCTGGGTGGTTGGGCCTTGGTGCAACTGCATGACTACGACCTGGGGGTGGATGTCAGTCAGTACGGCGGGCGCGACCGGCAGATTCCGTTGTTGCAGCTGATCAGTCACGCCCAAGCCAAGCGGTTGCTGGCGTTGAGTGCGACTCAGGATTATGGGGTGGATTTCCAGAAGCTCTCGGCCAAGGGGCGGCCGACGTCGTATCGCTACCCGTTCAGCTTGCAAGCCCTGATGCACTGAGCCGGTTCAGATACCCGCCAGGTACACCACCAGTTTGACGATGCCAAACAGCGTCAACGCGAATACTGCCGTGAACAGAATCCCCAAAATCACGAAATGACTCGGCTTGCCGTGGGTGAAATCCCGGGCCCGGTTCTTCCCGCTCTGCACCCCGAACGCCGCCGCCATCACGCTGTGCAGCATCTGCCAGAAGGTTGGTGGCTTGTTGTTGTCGACTGGATCGTCCATAAATCCCCCGTCACGCATGTGTGAAAGGTAAGCATAGACAATACACCCGAAACCTGTGGAAGCGGGGGGGGGGGGGGGGGGGGGGGGGGGGGGGGGGGGGGGGGGGGGGGGGGGGGGGGGGGGGGGGGGGGGGGGGG
>NZ_JBXAOA010000026.1:0-86773 GCF_058802325.1 Pseudomonas sp. GW822-FHT02E03
CCCCCCCCCCCCCCCCCCCCCCCCCCCCCCCCCCCCCCCCCCCCCCCCCCCCCCCCCCCCCCCCCCCGCTCCTACAGATCCGGGTTACGAGGCAACACACGCCTGCGTCCGCTATCATGCCCCCAATTCCGATACGCGAGATTGTCATGCGCCGTTTGCTTTGCCTGCTGTTATTAGTGCTCGCCCTGCCGGCCTCCGCCGCCGGGTTGCTGGAGAGTCGGCCCAGTTCCACCCTGGGCTCGATCAACAACAGCGCCGACTTCCTGCCGGTGCGCGAAGCCTTTCAGTTGAGTCTGGTAGAAAGCACGCCGCAATCGATCAAGCTGCGTTTCGTCGCCACCGAGGGTTACTACCTCTATCGCCATCGCTTCCAGTTTCGTGCCGACCCGGCCGAGATTGGCCTCGGCGCGGCGCAACTGCCCAAAGGCGAACAAAAGCACGATGAGTTCTTCGGCGATGTCGAGGTTTACCACGGCATTCTCGATGTAGAACTGCCACGCACCGACTCACGCGCCTTTACGCTGGTCGTGACCTATCAGGGCTGCGCCGACAAAGGCCTGTGTTATCCGCCTGAGACCGAACGCCTGAATATTGATGGCAGCGGCGCCGCGACCACATCCTGGAGCTGGCGCGAACTGGCGCTGTTTTTTCTTGCAGGTGTTGGCCTGACCTTCACCCCCTGCGTGCTGCCAATGCTGCCGATCCTCTCCGGGGTGGTCCTGCGTGGACAGGTTGGCGGGTTACGTGGCTTCAACCTGTCGCTGGCTTACGTGCTGCCGATGGCCGCTTGTTTCGCCCTGCTCGGTGCGCTGATGGGAATGTTCGGCGCACAGCTCAATCTTCAGGCGCGCTTGCAGTCGGCTTGGGTGCTGGTGCCGTTCGCGATGTTTTTCGCGGTATTTGCCCTGGCCATGTTTGGCGTATTCGAACTGAAACTCCCCCACGCCATCAGCAGCCGCCTGGACCGGATCGCCGGGCGTACCGAAGGCGGCTCATTGTGGGGCGCGGCCGTGCTGGGCGTGGTGTCGAGCCTGCTGGTTTCGCCGTGTGTATCGGCACCACTGGCCGGCGCGCTGCTGTACATCAGCGCCAGCGGCGATGCTCTGGGTGGCGGATTGAAATTGTTCATGCTCGGTCTGGGCATGGGCGCGCCGCTGTTGCTGGTGGCAACCGGCGGCGCAGCCTGGCTGCCGAAAAGCGGACCTTGGCTGATCTACGTGAAAAACGCGATTGGGGTGCTGCTGCTGGGGCTGGCGATCGCTTTGCTCAGCCGGGTATTGCCGGGCCAAATCACCTTGCTGTTGATCGGCTTGCTCGCCGGTGGCGTCGGGTTGTTTATGGGCGCGCTGGAATTCGTCTATAAACCGCCAAGAAAACGCCTGGGGCAATTGCTCGGGATGTTCCTGCTGTTTTATGCCCTGGCCTGTTGGTACGGCGCCTTCAGTGGCCAGACCGATCCGTTGAACCCCATTGGCCAACCACGCAATGTCGCCAGCAACGGTCAACCGCCAATCGCCGGCAACTGGCAAACCATTACCACACCAGCCGAACTGGACCGCGTCCTCGCCGAAGCCAAGTCCTCCGCTACACCGCTGCTGCTCGATTGGTACGCCGACTGGTGCATCAGTTGCAAAGTCATCGAACACGAAGTGCTCAACGATGCCAAGGTCGTCGAACGCCTCAAAGGTTATCGATTGATCCGTTTCGACATCACCGCCAGCAACGCCGAACAACGCGCCCTGCTCGACCGCTACAAGCTATTCGGTCCTCCGGCGCTGATGTTTTTCGGCAAGGATGGTGTCGAACGTGGCGATGTGCGGGTGATTGGCGAGATCAGCGCGAAAAACTTCGCCGAACGTGTTGCGAAAGCAAATGACCGGATTTAATTACCCGGTCATATATTTCGCGTAAACATCGGCCATCGTGCTGGCTATTGCATAGAACTGGACAGTCACAAAGGCTTTGCGGCATAGTCGCCGGGTTCTGACAATTGCACACAGATGACAAAGGAGCAGCAGATGGCGACCTTATTGGTTTTACACGGCCCCAACCTGAACCTGCTCGGCACCCGGGAACCGGGCGTCTACGGTGCCACCACCCTGGCGCAAATCAACCAGGATCTGGAACAGCGGGCGCGCAATGCCGGCCACCATTTGCTCTATCTGCAAAGCAACGCCGAGTACGAATTGATCGACCGCATCCACGCTGCTCGCGGCGAAGGTGTGGACTTCATTCTGATCAATCCAGCAGCTTTTACGCATACAAGTGTCGCATTACGTGACGCGCTGCTGGCAGTGAGCATCCCATTCATCGAAGTGCATTTGTCTAACGTGCACAAACGCGAACCTTTCCGCCATCACTCTTACTTCTCCGACGTTGCGGTGGGAGTGATCTGCGGCCTTGGCGCCAGCGGTTATCGACTGGCCCTGGAGGCCGCCCTAGAGCAGCTTGAAAGACAGGCAACAGCTTGAACAACAAGCGTTAAACGCCCCCTGACCGACCCTTGGGAGTTGATGATTCATGGATATCCGTAAAGTTAAGAAACTGATCGAATTGCTGGAAGAGTCCGGTATCGACGAGCTCGAGATCAAGGAAGGCGAAGAGTCCGTACGCATCAGCCGTCACAGCAAGACGCCGGCTCAGCAGTACTACGCTCCCGCTCCTATGCATGCTCCGGCACCGGCGCCTGCGCCTGTCGCTGCTGCTCCGGTTGCCGCCGCTGCGCCTGCAGCCCCAGCCGCACCTGCGCTGAACGGCAACGTTGCCCGTTCGCCGATGGTCGGTACTTTCTATCGCAAATCCTCGCCGTCCTCGCCGTCCTTCGTTGAAGTCGGCCAGACCGTGAAGAAAGGCGACACCCTGTGCATCGTCGAAGCCATGAAGATGATGAACCACATCGAAGCGGAAGCCAGCGGTGTGATCGAATCCATCCTCGTCGAAGACGGCCAGCCGGTTGAGTACGACCAACCGCTGTTCACCATCGTTTGAACCGCGGAGAAACTTTGATGACTGCGAAGTTGGAAAAAGTTCTGATCGCCAACCGCGGTGAGATCGCCCTGCGGATTCTGCGTGCCTGCAAAGAGATGGGCATCAAGACTGTCGCCGTTTACTCCAAGGCCGACAAAGAGCTGATGCACCTGGGCCTGGCAGACGAATCCGTCTGCATCGGCCCGGCCTCGGCCGCGCACTCTTACCTGCACATTCCGGCCATCATCGCCGCCGCTGAAGTGACTGGCGCTACCGCCATCCACCCAGGCTACGGCTTCCTTGCGGAAAACGCCGACTTTGCCGAACAGGTCGAGAACTCCGGCTTCGCGTTCATTGGCCCGAAAGCCGAAACCATTCGCCTGATGGGCGACAAGGTATCGGCCAAGCACGCCATGATCGCAGCCGGCGTGCCGACCGTTCCGGGTTCCGACGGCCCGTTGCCGGAAGACGAAGAAACCGCTCTGGGCATCGGCCGCGAAGTCGGCTATCCAGTGATCATCAAAGCCGCTGGCGGCGGTGGTGGTCGTGGCATGCGTGTGGTGCACAAAGAGGAAGACCTGATCTCCTCGGCGAAACTGACCCGCTCCGAAGCGGGCGCAGCATTCGGCAACCCGATGGTCTATCTGGAAAAATTCTTGACCAACCCACGTCACGTGGAAGTTCAGGTACTTTCCGACGGCCAAGGCCATGCCATCCATCTGGGTGACCGCGATTGCTCGCTGCAACGTCGCCACCAGAAGGTTCTCGAAGAAGCGCCGGCACCGGGCATCGACGAGAAAGCACGCGCTGAAGTCCTCGCTCGCTGCGTCAAGGCTTGCATCGACATCGGCTACCGTGGCGCCGGCACTTTCGAGTTCCTGTACGAGAACGGCCACTTCTACTTCATCGAGATGAACACTCGTGTCCAGGTAGAGCACCCGGTATCGGAAATGGTCACCGGCATCGACATCGTCAAGGAGATGCTCAGCATCGCCGCTGGCAACAAGCTGTCGTACACCCAGGATGACGTCGTTATCCGCGGTCACGCGCTGGAATGCCGGATCAACGCCGAAGACCCGAAAACCTTCATGCCTAGCCCAGGCACGGTCAAGCATTTCCACGCTCCAGGCGGCAACGGCGTTCGCGTCGATTCGCACCTGTACAGTGGCTATGCCGTTCCGCCGAACTACGATTCGTTGATCGGCAAGCTGATCACCTACGGCGCCACCCGTGACGAAGCCATGGCGCGCATGCGCAATGCGCTGGACGAAATCGTTGTCGACGGGATCAAGACCAACATCCCGCTGCACCGCGACCTGGTCCGCGATGCTGGCTTCTGCGAAGGCGGAGTCAACATCCACTACCTGGAACACAAGCTGGCTGGCGAAAAGCATTAAGCTGTGATCCATACCAACAAAGCCGCTTTCGAGCGGCTTTGTTGTTTCTGGAGATTGCCGAACGCAAAACCCTTGTGGCGAGGGGGCTTGCTCCCGCTCGGTTGCGCAGCAACCGCAAGATCATTCAACCGGCTGTGTCAGGCAGATCCGCATCTGCCATTTTGGGACCGCTTCGCGCCCCAGCGGGAGCAAGCTCCCTCGCCACAGGTCATTCGCTCACTTGCGAACTCCGTCTACCCGGTCGTCTTCTGCCTCGCGCTCGCGTAAACTTGCGCGCTTCTCGCAGCCCGCTAGGCTGCAATCTATATTTTTCAAAGGTGCCCGCCATGCCTTGGCTGCAAGTCCGTCTCGCCATCAGCCCAGAACAAGCCGAAACCTACGAAGACGCTTTCCTTGAAGTGGGCGCCGTGTCGGTGACTTTCATGGACGCCGAAGATCAGCCGATTTTCGAGCCGGAACTCAACACCACCCCGCTGTGGTCGCACACTCACTTGCTGGCCTTGTTCGAAGGCGGCACCGAGCCTGGTCCGGTGCTGGCCCATCTTGAGCTGCTGACTGGCAGCCCGCTGCCCGAGCATCACAGCGAAGTGATCGAAGACCAGGATTGGGAACGCAGCTGGATGGACGGTTTCCAGCCGATGCGCTTCGGTCAGCGCCTGTGGATCGTCCCGAGCTGGCACGCCGCGCCTGAGCCGGACGCAGTAAACCTGCTGCTGGACCCGGGCCTGGCGTTCGGCACCGGCACTCATCCGACCACCGCACTGTGCCTGGAATGGCTCGACGGTCAGGACCTGAAAGGTTGCAACGTGCTCGACTTCGGTTGCGGTTCGGGGATTCTGGCGATTGCCGCCCTGTTGCTGGGCGCCAAGGAAGCCGTCGGCACTGACATCGACGTGCAGGCGCTGGAAGCCTCCCGCGACAATGCCGGGCGCAACAATATTGCTGACGAACTCTTCCCGCTGTATCTGCCGCAAGACCTGCCACAGGTTCAGGCCGACGTACTGGTCGCCAACATTCTTGCCGGCCCGCTGGTTTCCCTGGCGCCGCAGTTGTCCAGCCTGGTCAAGCCGGGCGGTCGTTTGGCACTGTCGGGCATCCTCGCCGAACAAGGTGAAGAAGTCGCCGCCGCCTACGCTCAGGACTTCGATCTGGATCCGATTGCCAATCGCGACGGCTGGGTACGCATTACTGGCCGTCGGCGCTAGAATGAGCGCCTGCATAAACCGGATTGCCGCATGACCGACAGCTTCGTCACCCAGTGCCCGCATTGCCAAACCAGCTTCCGCGTCAGCCATACTCAGTTGAGCGTGGCCCGTGGAGTGGTTCGTTGCGGCTCGTGTTTGCAGGTATTCAACGCCGCCAAGCAGTTACTCGAGCAGCGGGCCGGCAAGGAAACGGTCAAACCGGTTGCACCGGCGCCCGTCGAACCGCCCGTGCAGCGAGCCATCAGCCAAAAGCAATGGACGGCTGCAGAAATGGATCTGGACAGCCTGGATCTGGACGAAGAGCTCGCCCGGCTCGAACAGCGGGAAATCCAGCCAACAACGGAATTCACCCGGCCCCGCGAAGACAGCCTCAGCGCTCGCCGCGATACCACCGAGCACGACCAGGAGCCCTGGTCCGACAGCCTCTTCAGTGAATCGGCCGCCGATCGTGCAAAAATCGCCGACACGCCCACGCCAGAACCCACGATCGAATCAGGCAAACATTCGCGCACCGAGCCTTCGCTGTCGCTGGAGCCCGCGGATCTGGACGACGAACCCGAGATCCAACAGCTGCGCCTGCACGACCCGCTTGACGCCCCGATCCCCTTTGGCAACCTGTCGGCGACTCCCGATGAAGTCGACGATGACCTGCCCTCGGTCGAACCCCTGCGCAAGCGACGTGAACGCAGCGAACCGGCGCTGCGCGCGGAAGTATTGGAGGATCTGACCGACGATCCGTTGCAACTGGACTGGCAAAAACGTCGCTCCCCCTGGGGCCGGCGCTTTTTCTGGCTGCTGCTGATCCTGCTCGGCACCGCCGGCCTCGCCGGTCAATACGTCGCCTATCACTTTGACGAACTGGCACGCCAGGACCAGTACCGTCCGTGGTTCCAGCAACTGTGCCCGCACATCGGCTGCACCGTGCCGTCCAAGGTCGACATCGCAAAAGTCAAAAGCAGCAACCTGGTGGTCCGCAGCCACCCGGACTTCAATGGCGCATTGGTGGTCGACGCGATCATCTACAATCGCGCGCCCTTCTCCCAGCCTTTCCCACTGCTTGAGCTGCGTTTTGCT
This sequence comes from Pseudomonas sp. GW822-FHT02E03, assembly GCF_058802325.1. Lineage (NCBI taxonomy): Bacteria > Pseudomonadati > Pseudomonadota > Gammaproteobacteria > Pseudomonadales > Pseudomonadaceae > Pseudomonas > Pseudomonas sp. GW822-FHT02E03. Next base: position 6,644 of record NZ_JBXAOA010000026.1, read on the forward strand.
GACCTCAACGGCCACCTGATCGCCAGCCGTCGCTTCAAGCCCGGCGAGTACCTCAACGGTGATCTCGAAGGGATGGCGGAAATGCCGCCGCAAACGCCAATCCACATCGCGCTGGACATTCTCGATCCAGGCCCCAAAGCAGTGAACTACAGCCTGAGCTTCCATTCCCCCGAGTGAAACGCTCAAGTGTTACAGGCTTGACGGCATATTTCTGACTTTGATTGCTAGTACCAAACCGCTGGCGATAACAAAATTACTGTTCAGATTTTGTTCAATTCAGCCTTTATCCAGTCATCGAGAGCGGGTATCATGCCAACCCTTTTTCGAACTCTCATGATCCGGCCCCACAACAGGGAAGTCCTATGTCGGCGGTACGCATCGGTCCATATACATTGCACAACGGCTTGATTCTCGCCCCCATGGCGGGTGTCACCGATCAGCCCTTTCGTCAGCTGTGCAAGCGACTGGGCGCGGGCCTTGTAGTCTCGGAAATGGTCACCAGCGACATGAGCTTGTGGAACACCCGCAAATCGCGGATGCGCATGATCCACGAAGGTGATCCCGAGCCTCGCTCGGTACAGATCGCCGGCGGAGATGCGCAGATGCTGGCGGATGCAGCCCGGGCCAACGTCGAACTGGGCGCGCAGATTATTGATATCAACATGGGCTGTCCGGCGAAGAAGGTCTGCAACAAGGCCGCCGGTTCCGCCCTGTTGAAAGATGAAGCATTGGTGACCGAGATCCTGCAGGCCGTAGTGGCCGCGGTCGATGTGCCGGTTACCTTGAAGATCCGCACCGGCTGGGACCGGGCGAACAAGAATGGCCTGACCGTGGCGAAGATTGCCGAACAGGCAGGCATTACGGCGTTGGCGGTACATGGCCGCACCCGTGCCGATCTGTATACCGGGGAAGCCGAGTACGACACCATTGCCGCGATCAAGCAGGCGGTGTCGATTCCGGTCTTCGCCAATGGCGATATCGATTCGCCCGAGAAGGCCCGGTACGTGCTCGACGCGACCGGTGCCGATGGCCTGTTGGTGGGTCGGGCTGCTCAGGGGCAGCCATGGATTTTTCGTGAAATCGACCATTATCTGCGTACCGGCGAAAAACTCCCGGCACCGGAACTGATCGAGGTGGAACGTATTCTGCTTGAGCATCTGGCCGCGCTGCATGCCTTCTATGGCGACGTCATGGGCGTGCGCATAGCTCGCAAGCATGTGGGCTGGTATCTCGCAACCTTGCCGGGCGCCAGGGAGTTCCGCGCCCACTTCAATCGTTTGGAAGATACGGAAGCACAATGCGCCTACGTTCGGGCCTTCTTCGCCGAACGTTACAAGAGCCTGACAGGGGACGGAGAAGGGGTGGCCGCATGACGATGATGACCGAGACTTTAGTGAGTGGAACAACACCCGTGAGCGACAACGTGAATTTGAAACAGCACCTCAATACGCCGAGCGAAGAAGGTCAGACCCTTCGCGGGAGTGTCGAGAAGGCGCTGCACAATTATTTCGCCCACCTTGAGGGCGCTGCCGTCACGGATGTGTACAACCTGGTGCTCTCCGAAGTCGAGGCTCCCCTGCTCGAATGCGTGATGAACTACGTCAAGGGCAACCAGACCAAGGCCAGTGAGCTGCTCGGGCTGAACCGGGGCACCCTGCGCAAGAAACTCAAGCAGTACGATTTGCTGTAAGCATTCAATCAAACCAGAAAGGCGCCCGCGTAAAACCGGTCGCCTTTTTTGCTGACTTCCCTTGCTTTTGATGGAAATTGAAATGACCGACCAGACTACCCGCCTGCCGATCCGCCGCGCCTTGATCAGCGTTTCCGACAAGACCGGGATCCTTGAATTCGCCAAGGAGCTCGAAGCCCTGGGCGTCGAGATCCTCTCCACCGGCGGGACGTTCAAGCTGCTGCGCGACAACGGCGTTGCCGCAGTGGAAGTCGCGGACTACACCGGTTTCGCAGAAATGATGGACGGTCGGGTGAAAACCCTGCACCCGAAAATCCACGGCGGGATCCTCGGTCGTCGCGGTATCGACGACGCCATCATGAATGAGCACGGCATCAAGCCGATCGACCTGGTTGCGGTCAACCTGTACCCGTTCGAAGCCACCATCAACAAGCCAGGCTGCGACCTGCCGACCGCCATCGAAAACATCGACATCGGCGGCCCGACCATGGTCCGTTCGGCAGCCAAGAACCACAAAGACGTGGCCATCGTGGTGAATGCCAGCGATTACGCCAACGTCCTGGAAAGCCTCAAGGCCGGCGGCCTGACCTACGCTCAGCGTTTCGACCTGATGCTCAAGGCCTTCGAACACACCGCCGCGTATGACGGCATGATCGCCAACTACATGGGCACCGTGAACCAGGCGGCTGAAACCCTCTCCACTGAAGGTCGCAGCGAATTCCCGCGCACCTTCAACAGCCAGTTCATCAAGGCCCAGGAAATGCGCTACGGCGAGAACCCGCACCAGAGCGCGGCGTTCTACGTTGAAGCCAAGCCAGCCGAAGTGGGCATTGCTACTGCGACCCAGCTGCAAGGCAAAGAGCTGTCGTTCAACAACGTGGCCGACACCGACGCCGCGCTGGAATGTGTGAAGAGCTTCGTCAAACCGGCCTGCGTGATCGTCAAGCATGCCAACCCGTGCGGCGTGGCCGTGAGCCCGGACGCAGAAGGCGGCATCCGTCAGGCCTACGAACTGGCCTACGCCACCGACACCGAATCGGCATTCGGCGGCATCATCGCCTTCAACCGCGAGCTGGATGCTGAAACCGCCAAGGCCATCGTCGAGCGTCAGTTCGTCGAAGTGATCATTGCACCGAGCGTCAGCGAAGAAGCCCGCGCCATTGTCGCCGCCAAAGCCAACGTACGCCTGCTGGCCTGCGGCGAGTGGTCGGCTGACCGCGTTCCGGCCTGGGACTACAAGCGCGTCAACGGTGGTTTGCTGGTGCAGAGCCGCGATATCGGCATGATTGGCAGCGAAGACCTGAAAGTGGTGACCAAGCGCGCACCGACCGAACAGGAAATCAATGACCTGATCTTCGCCTGGAAAGTCGCCAAGTACGTTAAATCCAACGCCATCGTCTACGCCAAGAACCGTCAGACCATTGGTGTCGGCGCCGGCCAGATGAGCCGCGTGAACTCCGCGCGTATCGCCGCGATCAAGGCAGAACACGCCGGCCTGCAAGTGCAGGGCGCGGTCATGGCATCGGATGCATTCTTCCCGTTCCGTGACGGCATCGACAACGCGGCCAAGGTCGGCATAACTGCGGTGATCCAGCCAGGTGGCTCGATGCGTGACAACGAAGTGATTGCAGCTGCTGATGAAGCCGGCATCGCCATGGTCTTTACTGGCATGCGCCACTTCCGCCACTGATTTGTTTGCTTGATCGTACCCACGCTTTGCGTGGGCACGCAGCCCGGGACGCTCCGCGTCCCTCGGACGCGGAGCGTCCGTTGAGGCATTCCCACGCGGAGCGTGGGAACGATCGGCCCCCACAGAATTAGCGTCATCCGAGGTTTTTGAAATGAATGTTTTGATCATTGGCAGCGGTGGCCGTGAACACGCCCTGGCCTGGAAAGTGGCTCAGGATCCGCGCGTGCAGAAAGTTTTCGTTGCCCCGGGCAACGCCGGCACCGCCATTGAAGCCAAGTGCGAGAACGTCGCCATCGACGTGCTGGCCCTTGAGCAGCTGGCTGACTTTGCCCAGAAGAATGTTTCCCTGACCATCGTCGGCCCGGAAGTGCCGCTGGTCGCCGGTGTTGTCGATCTGTTCCGCTCCCGTGGCCTGGATTGCTTCGGCCCGACCGCGGGCGCTGCTCAGCTGGAAGGCTCGAAAGCCTTTACCAAAGACTTCCTGGCGCGCCACAAGATCCCGACCGCCGACTACCAGAACTTCACCGAGATCGAGCCAGCCCTGGCTTATCTGCGTGAAAAAGGCGCACCTATCGTGATCAAGGCCGATGGTCTGGCCGCCGGTAAAGGCGTGATCGTTGCCATGACCCTGGGCGAAGCCGAAGACGCGGTGCGCGACATGCTCGCCGGCAACGCATTTGGCGACGCCGGTTCACGCGTGGTGATCGAAGAGTTCCTGGACGGCGAAGAAGCCAGCTTCATCGTCATGGTCGACGGCAAGAACGTATTGCCGATGGCCACCAGCCAGGACCACAAACGTGTCGGCGACGGCGATACCGGCCCGAACACCGGCGGCATGGGCGCTTACTCCCCGGCCCCGGTCGTCACGGCCGAAGTCCATCAGCGGGTCATGGACCTGGTGATCTGGCCGACCGTACGGGGCATGGCCGAGGAAGGTAACGTCTACACCGGCTTCCTCTATGCTGGCCTGATGATCGACAAGGCTGGTAACCCAAAAGTCATCGAGTTCAACTGCCGTTTCGGCGATCCTGAGACCCAACCGGTGATGCTGCGTTTGCAGTCTAGCCTGGTGTTGCTGGTCGAAGCGGCCCTGGCGCAAGCGCTGGACAAGGTCGAAGCACAATGGGATCCACGTCCGAGCGTCGGTATTGTATTGGCCGCTGGCGGTTACCCGGGTGACTACGCCAAAGGCGTTGCCATCAACGGCCTGGATGCAGCCGCGACACTGGAAGGCAAAGTCTTCCATGCCGGTACTGCGCTCAAGGACGGTCAGGTGGTAACCGCCGGTGGTCGGGTGCTGTGCGCAACCGCCATGGGCACCAGCGTCGATGCAGCCCAGCAGCAGGCTTACAAACTGGCGGCTAAAATCGACTGGGAAGGCTGCTTCTACCGTAAGGACATTGGCTACCGCGCCATTGCCCGCGAGCGTGGCGAGAATCAGGAATAAGCCATCCATCCGGCCAGGTAAGGGCTTGCGGCCCTTGCCTGACTATTCCGGTGCCGCGCATAGTTATACTTTGGCATTAATCTACGAAGGGATTTCGCCGTGCGCTGGCTCAGGATTGCCATAGGCTTCACCGTCACTCTGCTGACCTTGCTCTGCATGCTCCCGGCCCAGGCCGCGCAAGGCAGTGGCTGGGCGGTATTGCTCGACGAACAGGGCGACCTGCAGCTGAGCGACATCCGCTCCAGCCGCTACACCAACCAATTCAGCCCCATTGAACTTGATCACCTCACCGCGGCCGCACCCGATGGCGCGCTATGGCTGCGTTTCAAGCTCGCGCCCGGCAAGCATGAACAGTTGCTGCGAGTGTTCGCACCGGACCTGGTGCACCTCAATCTGTATGTGCTCGACGGCGACCAGTTGATCGATCAATTGAATACCGGTACCGCGCAGCTCCAGGCTAAGCCCCCCCTTCCCAGCAGCGACTTCATGTTGCCGCTGCCACAAAGTGACAAAACCCTCGACGTCTACCTGCGGCTGGTCTCCGAACACCAGTTCCGGCCTTACATCACGCTGCAATCGGCAGTCATGACCGCAGCCACTCAGTACCAGACGCTGATCTACGGCTTGCTCTTCGGCTGCCTGGGGATGCTGATCCTGCACAACCTGACCCGTTACCTCTACACCCGCTCGCGCAGCAGCCTCTGGCTGGCAGCATGCGAAGGGCTGCTGATGCTCAGCCTGGTGTTGCTGCTGAACCTGGCCCGGCCATGGTTACCGAACTGGTCCGTCGTGCAAACACCCGGTGCCTACCTCGCCTTGCTGATGACCGCGCCTTGCGGCCTGATGTTCGCCTACCGTTTCTTCGCCCCGCTCGGTCCTCACCCGTTGAACAAGCTGCTACTGGGGAACATTCTGTTCATCATGGTCTGCGGCCTGCTGTTGCTGTTCGTCAACACACTGCCGCTGAACCTGATTACGTATGGGCTGGTTGCTCTGGCCGGTCTGAGCATGTTGTTCGTCAGCGCCCATCACTGGCAAAAAGGTTATCGTCCGGCGCGTTTGTTCGTGGCAGCCATGGTGGTGTTCAACCTCGGCACATTGATTATTCTGCCGGCACTGCAGGGGCTGACCCTGGTCGCCCCACAAAGCCTGATCATTATTCTGCTGGTGTTTATCTGTATCAGTGGCCTGTTGATGAGTATTGCCTTGGGCGAGCGACAGCGCAGCATCACCGAAGACCGTTTCAGCGTTAGTCGCGACCTGGCCGCCAGCAACGCCGAAATCAACGCCAAAGCCGAATTTCTGGCGAAGATCAGCCACGAAATCCGCACCCCGATGAATGGTGTGCTGGGCATGACCGAATTGCTGCTGGGCACACCACTGTCGGTCAAGCAACGCGACTATGTACAGACCATCCATAGCGCCGGCAACGAGCTGCTGACACTGATCAACGAAATTCTCGACATCTCCAAACTCGAGTCCGGGCAGATCGAACTGGACGACGTGCAGTTCGACCTCAACGCCCTGATCGAAGATTGCCTGAGCATCTTCCGCGCCAAGGCTGAACAGCAGAACGTCGAGCTGATCAGCTTTATCCAGCCGCAGGTACCACGCGTCATCAGCGGAGATCCCACGCGCCTGCGCCAGACCCTGCTGAGCCTGCTGGAAAACGCCCTGAAGAAAACCGATGAAGGCGAGATCCTGATCGTTGTCGCCCTGGATGAACGCAGCGCCAAACCGCGGCTGCGCATCGCTGTGCAAGACAGCGGCCAGCCCATGGAGGCGGAAGAGCGCGATGCGTTGATGCATGCCGAACTGCACAGCAAACACTTCCTCTCGGCCACCAGCCTGGGGGGCAATCTTGGACTGGTCATCGCCCGTCAGCTAATCCGTTTGATGCAAGGCGAGTTCGGCATCAAGAGCGGCGCCAACCAGGGCAGCACTTTGTGGCTGACCCTGCCGCTGGACCCAGACCGTCTCGAACATCCGACCTCGGACCTGGACGGTCCGCTGCAAGGCGCACGCGTACTGGTCGTGGACGACAACGACACTTGTCGCAAGGTGCTGGTGCAGCAGTGCAGCGCCTGGGGCATGAACGTCAGTGCCGTACCATCCGGCAAGGAGGCCCTGGCGCTGCTGCGCACCAAGGCCCACTTGCGCGATTACTTCGACGTGGTCCTGCTGGATCAGAACATGCCTGGCATGACCGGCATGCAGCTCGCGGCCAAGATCAAGGAAGACCCGAGCCTGAACCATGACATTCTGCTGATCATGCTCACCGGCATCAGCAACGCCCCGAGCAAAATCATCGCGCGCAACTGCGGGATCAAGCGAATTCTCGCCAAACCGGTGGCCGGCTATACACTCAAGACCACGCTGGCGGACGAACTGAACCAGCGCAATAAAGGCCTCTCCGTCTCGCAGCAGCTGCCCACCGGCCCTACCCTTCCGGTCAAGGTGCCCAGCGATTTCCGCATTCTGGTGGCCGAAGACAACAGCATCTCGACCAAGGTCATACGTGGCATGCTGGGCAAACTCAACCTGCAACCGGACACCGCCAGCAATGGCGAAGAAGCCCTGGTGGCGATGAAAGCCCAGCGCTACGACCTGGTGCTGATGGACTGTGAAATGCCGATCCTCGACGGTTTCTCCGCCACCCAGCAACTGCGTGCCTGGGAAGTCGGCAACCAGCGGATTCGCACCCCCGTGGTGGCGTTGACCGCACACATCCTCGCCGAGCACAAAGAGCGCGCGCGCCAGGCGGGCATGGACGGACACATGGCCAAACCGGTCGAGCTGTCACAACTGCGCGACCTGATCGAGCATTGGGTTGCCCAACGTGATCAGCAGAATCGTACGGCTTCGACGTTCTGACGATGCAGTCCGGTGCCCGAAAGTGGTTTCAACAATCGGGCAGGACGTATCACTGCCCCATATCGACCTTCTCGACCAGAAGCGCCACGTTGTCCGCCAATCGATTCCCGAGCTTGTGGGTAATCGCCTCGCGGGATAACGCGTAGAGGGTTTCGGACAGATTCGCCCGTGCATATCGCACGCACACCTGACCTTCTACGTCATCGACCTCAAAACGCTGCGACCACGGATTCAGGGTCAGCGCCTGCCGGGTCTTGAATTCGAGATAAATGCTGCTGATCGAGGTCGGGCTTTGCCCCACAATCGCCAGCAGGCGCACAGCCTTGAGCGGTAAACAAGGTTCTTGCATCTCCTCTTCGCAACGCTCCTCGGGCCATATCTGGATGGCAGGGACATAACACGGCAATTGCGCCGCATACGCCAAAAACCCGCCAAGAGCATGATCTTCGCTACCGCTATTTGCCATTGCGGCCGAGGCCCATTCAAGCGCTGAAGAGGCGTTTAGCCCGTTGAGAGAAAAGTCCTGGCGAAACTTAAAGTTGCGGATCCAGAAATCATCCAGCACCGCAACATAAGCGTCATACCAGCTTTCAACTTTCATGCTTTCGATTTTTTTGTTGGCAACCAATTGCGCCAGCAGACTTGAATGTACAACATCATCATAAGCCGATATTTTTTCAATATCCGACAAAGCAACAACGGCGTTACCCACCCTCAACAAGCTGTATAACTGAGCCATAGCAAACCCTCAATGAAAAAAGGGCGACCGAGAAGCCGCCGCCCTTTTAAAACATTCGATCAGATCTCGTAGTCTTCGATCTTGGTTTTCGCATTCAAGCCAAGTTTTGTACGAATCGTGTCGCGGGTTTGCTCGACAATGGAAGGCACTTTCCTGAAGACTGAGTCACCACGATACAGTTTCACCTCACGGGAGTCCCAATCCATGAACAGCACTTGCGTTTCGGTGTTCTTGCGGATGAAACGAACAGTACCCAATGCCATGGTGACTTCACCGTTGACTTCGGTGCAGGTGCCGGCCGCCATGCCACCCACACCGTGGTCCAGCATGTTGCGCTCATACAGGGTCAATGCGGTTTCGCGCTTTTTCAATGCGGTGATTGCATCGCCTGCCACCTTCAGCATCAGGACGGAGGCCGAGCCAGGCACGGCAAGCCCGGCAACCACACTGCCGAGGATCTCCAGCACCAATTGATCCATCCGTACGGTGTTACCGCTGATATTCATGTCGTTGTAGTACTTACTGGTCGGCAGCCAGCCTGCATGGGTCATGACTTCCAGGAACTGGTAATACCATTCCTTGCCCTGATACTCGTACGGGTACTTTTTGTTTGCGACCAGACTCGCGAATAGAAAAGCGTGTTGAACATCTTCCCGATTTTGCTCACTCAGGTTGCCGGTAAAGGACAAGATGCCCTCACCCACGATGGAACCTTTGCCGGGCTCATCGACAACCGGCACCGAAAAACTGCGAGGGCGCATAACTTCAGCGCCGTCCAGCTCATAACTTTCCAAACGATGAATACATTCGGCTACAGTGCAATCTTCGATATCATGAACATTCATTAGCAATTCCTTATTAATTAAAACAGGCTCCTCTTGAACCCGCCAAACAACAATAACCAAAGACAGAAGAAACGCCAAACAAGAACATGTAACCTATTGATATCAACATTTCGTCAACTAACAAACTTCAACCTAAACAACTTACATTTACCCCCCGTTTCCTCACGCCATCCCCCCAAACATTAAACCGACTGATAGACTCCGTTCTGCCCATCTGCCGCTACGAGCCGAAATCATGCTCCACGTGTTGTTCAGCGTTTACCTGAAGATGCTGGTGCTCTACAGCCCGTTCTTCGTGTTGTCCTGCTTTATCAGCCTGACCCGCGGTTATTCGCGCAAGGAACAGCGACGCCTGGCCTGGAAAGTAGCGGTCGCCACGCTGGTTTCCAGCGTTTTGCTATACCTGTTCGGGCGAGTCATATTCAGTGTCTTCGGCATTACCGTAGACGCGTTCCGTATCGGTGCCGGCAGCGTGCTGTTCATCTCGGCACTCGGCATGGCTCAAGGCAAGTCGGCGGTGCAGACCGACAACGTGCAACAGGACGTGACCATCGTCCCGCTGACCATCCCCCTGACGGTCGGCCCCGGGACCATCGGAGCTCTGCTGGTCATGGGCGTGAGTCAGCCCCACTGGGATGACAAGCTGACGGCCATCCTCAGCATTGCGCTGGCCAGTTTCACCGTCGGCGTGGTGCTTTATCTGTCCAGCCGAATAGAACGGATTCTTGGCGATCAAGGCCTGCAGATTGTCAGCCGATTGATGGGGTTGTTCGTTTGTGCGCTGGCGGCACAGATTATTTTTACCGGGGTGAAGGGCTATCTGGTTCCCTGAGGCCGGAATGCAAAAGGCCGCGAGTGACTTCACTCGCGGCCTTTTTTTCATCACCGGTCAGGACTGAGCCGACGGCTTTCAGACCTCGTTTGATGCATCCAGCACCATTGCCAACTCACAGGGAGCGCCATCGACGTTCGCCGATGTCCAGCCGTTCAGCAGCTCCAGCACGCTGAGATGCCAGTAGCGTCCCCACAGATGCAGTTTCAGCTCCAGTATCACTCCCGTCGTCGCGGCCAGCGTCCGGGCATTGCGTATTATCAGGCTGTGTCCGCAATCGGGGTCCGTCAGCACCAAGTGTTCGCCCGCCAGAACCACTTGCCAATGATCGAGCCCCTGCATCTCAAACGCCAACTCGCTGCCGGTAATGCTGTCCAGATGCTGCTGCAGCAGATCGGGCAAGTCGACAACAATGCAGTCCAGCCGGCTCCAGTCGGCGGCCGAAACCTGGCAGGTCATTCCCTGATGTCCAAATCCCAACACCAGGCTATCCACCTCATCCATCAGAATGGACTGCAACGCTTTGGAGCGATCCGAGCTCTCGATCATCAACACTTGTCCGTTGCGGCGCGCGCTGATCCGGTGGGTAAAGAGCTTCTTGTCATTGCTGAACAGGAGACGGTCGATCGCGTCGTACATCAAGAAGCCGTGGTCATGCGGTTTCCCCAGATAGGTGACCCATTGACCATCGGATCTCGCATCGACTGAAAAGAGGCTTCGAGCAATGGAGTCATACCAGGTGAACACACTCTGCTGTGAACCGGCGCGCAGGAAAGGGGCATGAGGCGTACGCTCGATCAGGCTGGCGATCCGTTGCTGCGGCGTGTTCACAGTGCCCGGGGCATCGACGAACTCGCGTGTCACTCCAGTGATGCGCGCCGGCTGCCCATCGTTCAGCTCCAAGATGACACCGTCATGGGTCCGGCCCTGCAGGCCGCTGCCCAGCACGCTGACCTCAGCGAACGACCATTCGCGCCAGACCCGCTGCAACGGGGCCGGCAGATCGTGCCGTGAGAGCTGCGTGGCGTTGCCGAACAACACGCTCATCTGTTCAACCGTCATTAGCGGTTGTCGGAACACCTGTCCGGTTTCAGGTACGAACAGCCATTCGGCTTGTTTATCCGGTGTCCGCCCCAGGGAGTGCGGATTGCCCGCCTGTTCGGAGCTGACCAGCAAAATCCGTCCCTCCACATACCGTGCATACAACGGCGCACCGATGGCATCGGACAAACCGATGACATCGAATAGGTGATGCCCGTATTGCACGGCAACGGTCGCCAAGGCCTTCAGCCAGTCAACTTGCTTGTGCAGCCATTGCTCACTCAACGCCCGCAGTGTCAGTTCTGCGTTGCGCAAATCGAATACCAGGCCGGCGTCAGTCTGTGCCAAGTAGCCGTCAGCGACCGATACCACACTGCTCACCTCATTGAGCAGATCAAGCAACACCCCACCTTGCGCACCCGCTTCGCGCTGCCACACGCACAAGCGTTTTTGTCCGGCATCATAGAAGACCATGCTGTCTTCATCATCGCGGTGCGACGCCATCAACAGCGGGTTCGGCAGACCGAGGTCATGGCCGGTCACGAACCAGTCATCGCGACTGCGGACCCATGCTGACCAGGTTTGTGCCTGGGCATGAATCTGCATTGAGATAAACTTCGCGGTGGTCCAGGTTTTAATGTCGCCGCCCATCGAAACCGAGGCGTCGTCACCTGTCTCGCCACCATCGAACCGCTTCAGAAAGGTGTTCCAGCCTTGCCACTGGAAGTCGTTGTGATCCAATGGCAGGCTTGAGTCCAGCGTGCAGGAAACGGCGATCAGCTCGACCTTTTCCATGTGCACCAGGTAGTCGAAAAGATAGCTGACACCTTCCTGGTCGGTGACCTTCTGAACGACCCGGATGGCCTCGCCGAGTTCCTGGCAAGAGACCACCGTCGAATCCGTTCGCGGGTTGAACAATCGGTAACGCCGGTTGACCAGACCGGTGAGTGCATCGGCACGGAACAAGGTCGGCTGATCAGGATGATAAAAATACACATCATCGCCCATTACTGCCCCCAGTCGGACTTCGGCATTGAGGCGCTCCGGCAGGTCCCGTGCATACAGAATGCGTTCCCCGGCCGCCTCATACCAGGCATTGGTGTGCACTGGATGCAAAGGGTCGCCCAGCGGCACCTTGAAGTGATGCAATGGCAGATACGGGCTGGCCAGGCGGTGGCCATGATTGAGCCAGGCCAGATTCTTCTTCAACTGACTGGCGTCATTTTCGTCCGGCAGCTCCTGCTCCAGCAGCGTAAACCGCTGGTTGGACCAATCCATCTGGTATATCTGGCCCCGCTCGAGTTCGAGGTACAGCTCGCTCCCCGGGACGCAATGCACCTCGGTAGCCCCCAACTTGAAGCCGTCGGCATCGACACTCACCTGCGCATCGCTGAGCCAGGTCGCACGAATCACCCAGCGCAACGAGGCGGAATCATGCCCGGTGGACAGCTGCACAGCGGCCACCCCTTGCGTGAGTGACAGCGAATACTGTCCCGTCACGGCCTCAATGTCGTACGACAGTTTCCCATGCCATTCGGCGGGCATCGGCGGGACATACAGAGAGCGGCACTGCTCATCCAGCACGACCCTGACCCGTGTCGACCGATAGCGCGGCAAGAGCTTGTAAACGAGGTACTCGAACGGTGTCCAGGGATCGAACCAGAATGTTCGATTGCCCTGACTGTCGCGCTCCAGCTCGCGAGCCTCGTCAAAGCCCAGGTCATGACGGTGAGTCGCCCCCGGCAACAGCTGATAGTCATAACTGTATTCACAGGTCGGGGTGCAAGGCAGGATCAGCGTCTTGACAGGCTCAGACAGCTGGAACTGGTGAGACAAGCCCCAGCGCTCCCTCATGTTGAACGGCACGGAGTCGCCACTACCCACCTCTGGCAGCCCTGGTCCGGGCCGTATCGCCCCCCACAGGAATTGACTGCCCAGGCTCACGGTCCCGGTGCGCAGGTCAATGGCATTGATCACCGCATCCGACATCGGCGACAGCGTTCCCCCCTCCACCTTGCAACCGCCTTCTCTGTAAGCCTTCTTCAGGGCGTATATATACTTGCCGACCTCCTGGGCTCCGACCAGAATCGCACTGTAGTTGCGTGCCAGGGCACCCACGCCAAAACCCACCGCGCCGACAACGACCGCCAGCGGACCGGCAAACGCAGCGAAGGAACCACCCACGGCATACGCACTGCCGGCCAAGGCCACAGCCGTCACGTCAAAACTCAACTGGACAGCCGCCCCGGCTCTGGCCGGCGCATTGTCTGCGGTGGCCAACTCATAGATATCGAAGCCGACGTTGACCAGTGCAAGAAGACTGCCCGCCCCCTCACCCGCCACTCGCCCCATCGTGCGGCTCAATACGCTCGAGGTGGTCTGCGCAATCAGGCGCTCATCCAGCAATGCCAGCCTGACCAGTTTGATGACCCCGATCACGTCAGACACGACGCCATGGGCCAACTGGCTGTAAATCACATAACTGTGCAGGCGCACCGCCAGTGTCATCGATGCACCCACCGCAGTGCTACCGTTCCCTTCACGCTGACGCAGGATCTCCATCAGCGCCAGAATCGCAAACCCCGTGTTCAGTGTGTTGATCGCTTCCGGTCCATGGGGAAGCGCCTCCGACGGCATTTCCCCCATCGTCCGGAAGCGCTCCTGCAGCCAGTTTTTGATGTCTTGAAAGCGCGGGTCATTGACGGTAACGCTCAGCACTTTCGACGGATTCCTGCGATTGATCATCGACAGCGTCCATTGCCCTTTCGCCGTCGGCTTCACGGTTTCATACAACGGCACATAGTCAGGTTCCAGGGACTGGCTCGTGAGCAGATGATGGGTGGCCGATTCGATCACTTGGGCCCAGCGCATCCCTTCAAGCTCCGCCACACTGCGTCCCAGACGAGCGTTCTCCGATAATGCGCGGGTGCGCAATGCAGCATGGTGCTGCCATGGCATGACCGGCTCGCTACGCAACAGATCGCCCGCCACCACCTGCGAGGGCAATGCTCTATCGGCGATCCGCGAGCCATCAAGAGCAACCAGGTCGAAATGCGTCGTCGACAGGTCCTCGATGCCATAAAGCCCGGCGAGTTTCCTGTCCGCCAAAGCCTCCTCAATACCTCGCTGCAAATCAGCGGCCCGCACGAATGTGTACAAGCCGAAATTCGGATCATAGAAAAGATAGGAGGTTGCCCCCGCTTCCACGGCTTTGCACACCAACAACGAATGACTCGGGGTGTTCAACATCAAGCTGCCGGTCGAGGTTTTCGCTTCAAGGGTTCGAATGGCGGCCGACAGACTCATCGGCCCCAGTTTTTCTCCGAACTGCGCCATCGGTACACCGCGCAACTCATCCAGCACCCGCAACAGTGCGTGGGACTCGGGATATTCAGGGGCGAGATTGGCATTGGCCAGTTTGCCGATCAGCGTACGCAGAGCGCCGCCGCCCTTTTCGACGGCGGCGGCCATGACCAGGGCCAGGGGATAACAACGCCGCCCCGGATCACCCGCACCGCGCACCAGCAACTCCTGCGGTAACTGGCTGGCGGCGATCGCACCGGCCGCCAACAGCCGCTGTCCAAGCGGGTAGCCACGCTGCAGTATCGACGCCCGGTACTCGTGCTTTGCCGCTGTCTCGATACGGGCAATGTGCTCGCCCCATTGGCGTACGCTCAAAGGCTCGGCCAGGGCCCGAGCCTTCAGAACCCGAGAGTTCTGCGCCACTTGCCCAATCGATGATGCGCCATGCAAACCGGCGTCGAACGGCGCCGGATCGCGGCTGAGCAACGCCTGTTCGATCAAGTCATAGCGCGCGGCAAACCCGCGATCCTGGGTGTTTTCAGCGAGCGCTACCGTGGACTCCCAGGCGGGAGCGAAACCATCCTGATCCAGCATCGCTGCGCCGAACAGCCCGCCGAACACCACACGGTGCAGCGGGCTCAACTGATCCAGAGGCAACTTGCCCGCAGCGATACGCGCCAACGCCTCATTCAAACTGCCCAGCGACTCGGCTCCTTTCGAGCTCGGAAGTTCGCTGGTCGGTTGTTTCAGAATCTGCTGACGCGTCTCGAAATCGATGGAGAACGGGTCATTGAATGCAATATCGCCGCTCAATCTGTCATTCATTGCCCGAATGAAGGGTTCGCCCAGTTCATCCAGCAATTGCTGCAGCACCGACGTCAACAATACTGGCTTGCCTTCGATGACTGGCCATCCCCTTTTGAAGGTCAGTGTCTGGCCTTTGAGCAGCTCATCCACGTTGCCCAGATAGTGGTTTTTGTAGACCCCGTCCTTGAGCCTGGTGGTTTCCAGTTCTAGCCAGTCTTGCTCGGTCTCGGCGTTGTCCTTCCAGCTGTGATGGGTTTCCTCTTCGGTCGCCAGGTTGAAGCCGTCACGGAGATCGACCCGATCACTGATTTGCCGACGGGCAGCGGTGATCAACTGCTCGTTGACGAAATCATTCAAGCCTTGCGAAACCGCTGATGGGCCACTCATGACGATGGCCGATTGGGCACCGAACTTGATGCCGTCGGCATCGTAGCTCGCCACGGCATTTAAAAAACTGTTGCGTGCTCTCAGGTCGTCGGTCCAACCGGACAGAGGACCGTGCAACCTTTCCATCTCCCGGAGAATCAAACCGGGAAATGCTACTGGGTCTACAACCGAGATGTGCTCTTCGTGAGCCAACCGCTGTATCCGATCCAGGAACGCATAATTGCTGCGAATCTTGTCGAAGACACCGGCCAGGGCGGCAGATCCGGCATGACCACTCAACATGGCATTGGACAGACCATTGAAGGGTGTCGGGTCTCCAGCGTTGTTCTTGTTACCTACGCGCAATCCGTGTTCGGCGACAAGCACATCATTGAAGGGAGCAAAGATTTCCGTGATGGACGTGACTTTCTTTGCAAACTCGGTCAAACCGTGTCTGAACGACTCCGGAACTGTATGGCGATAATCGGCGTACTCCGCGCCTCGATTCGGCAGTATCTGCCGATTGTGGTCGAGCAAAATCTGCATGACCCCTATTCGCGCGTATAAATCTAAATTGGCCAGGTCCACGCCAGCGATTTTTTCATGCAGCGACGGCAAAAGATCGGTATCAAGGTAAGTACCGCTTTCCAGGTTCAAAGCCTGAAAGCGTGTAATGTCCGAAGCCCCCGCCAGATTGCCGCGAAAGGACAGCTCCCGCTCATAGATATCGAACAAGGGTTGATCGATTAACTCCGCGCGAATGTCGCGAAGTGCAATGCCATTGGCCTGCAGGCCCTCGAAAGATTGTAGATTGCGTGCCTTGAGAGCCTTCAGCGCAGCTTCATCCTGGCCGTATGCACTGACCAGCAGATTGATTCGCGCCTGATCTGCACTCTCACCTGCTCCAACGGCTTTCTGAATGTGTTCGAACATTTGCCTGCGCAACACGCGGGCGCGTTCAACATAACGATTGCCGAGGGTGAACGACTTCTCCTGTGCGAGATCAGGCGACGAGCGTCCCCCAAGCGCCTTGGCCGATTCGACGATGATCCTGTTGGTCTCATGAGCCAGCAAGCCATCGCTGTCGTACCAGAGATTGAGACGGTACCCATCGGGCCCCGTCATCTGCTTCCAGACATTGATGTAATCGCGCTGAATCGCACCAATGCCACCGCCCACCCAGACAAAGTGCAGTTTCCTCGGCACAGGTTTGCCAGTACTTAGCATTCCCACCGTGTTGGACAAGCGTTGGTGGTAACTGGCCAATTTTCCTTGAAGTTGTTGTACTGCGGAATTCGAGCCGGGAATTGTTCGGATGGTTTCCTTGAGCAAACTGACCGCTGTCAGTTGCTCGGCAACGCTGGAGGCCTGAACAGCACCTTCGTAGTAGCGCAAGGCGTTGGCTTGAGACTCCACCGTGAGGAAGTGTTTTACAACAGCCTCCAATTCAACCCGCCCAAGAACCTTCGTCCAGTCGCTACCCAGCAACATTTCTTTTTCACTGTTCAACTTAATATCCTTTTAAATCGACTGACGACCCATCAAGATGCAAAACTTATGAACTAATAGTTCAGCTTACTTAGAGCCAAACACGCACACGCGAGCTCACACGACTTCAAGTCGATCAAGACTATGGCCATCAGTAACAATGGAGAGTTGTTAACCAA
Organism: Pseudomonas sp. GW822-FHT02E03; assembly: GCF_058802325.1. Lineage (NCBI taxonomy): Bacteria > Pseudomonadati > Pseudomonadota > Gammaproteobacteria > Pseudomonadales > Pseudomonadaceae > Pseudomonas > Pseudomonas sp. GW822-FHT02E03. Next base: position 23,945 of record NZ_JBXAOA010000026.1, read on the forward strand.
CCCAAGAAGTGATGGATCCATCACTTCCAGGACTCAGCCCTCTGGCTATCCCGCCGGACTGCTTTCCAACTCAGCAGCAGGTACCGTCAGAAGTTCACCCAGCGTTGCGCTGTCATACATGTGTCGACGAGCGAGCAACCTGTTGACCAATGTCGAAACGGAATAAGGTTGATGCCTCGCGAACCCGAGCAAGACTTCGCCTCGCAAGTTGACATCCGTCGCATACACCTCACGAAAGATCACATTGTGCCCGCTGTCCGGATCAATGATCACCAAGTGTTCCTGGACGATGCTCAGCAACAATTTTTCAGGGGCATCCAGTTCCCAGATCAACTTGCCGGGAATCGGCGCCGCGCTGCCCAGCGAATGCCGGCAGTCGAGGATGACCGATTCGAGCCTCAGCCAGGCCGCCTTTGACAGTTGGTAACTCACCGCTCCTTGCCCCATGCGCAGGATCAGGGTCGTGACATCGTCCGGTATCAGCGGCAGGACATCGCCGATCTTCATCTGGCCTTCAATGACCAATACCTCGGCATCGCGCTGGACATAACTGAGGGGTCCCGCATGCCCCATGCCCGGGTAGGTCAGCAGTAATCCGTCCTTGTCTTCATGAAGCAACACGTTGGTTTGTTGTTGCGTACCCAGCAGCTCAAAGGACTCCGGAATCGCAGCCTTTGCCACCCGAATCACACGCTCGGTCCCGGTGACGAACCACATCAGGCTACCGGGTTCCTCCACCGACAGCAGCGCGGTATGAGGTTGGCTGTCCACCAGTTGTTTGAGGCCCTCGTGCATTCGGCCATCCTGAGCAATGACCCACTCACGAGTGACACCGGTAATCCATGCCGGTTCTTGATCACGCAGCTCGACCATCACGCCGTCGAACGTTGTGCCACGCAGTCCAGCCACTTCTACCGTCAGCTCGACAAACTGCCAGGGCGCCCACTCACGCTGCGCGGTGGGTAACGCGTCCGCCAAGAGCAATCGCATCCCCTGACCGAATGCAGGCTCCAGTTTCTGCGGATCGATAAATGCCTGACGATAGATCTCGCCGCTCGAGACATCGAACAACCAGGCCGCCTCGCTATCCGGGGTTACGCTCAGTAAACGCACCTCCTTTCCATGTCCGAGATCAGCCAGCAGCAACCGATTGCCGACGTACCAGGCGCACAAACTCGCGTCGCCACTGAAGTTGGTCAAGCCGACAAGGGCAAAACGCTCGGCCGCGTGTTGCCGGGCAAGCGGTTCCAATGCGGACCACCAATGCACGCGATCCTTGAGCCACGGTTCACTCAAGCCTCCCAACTCAAGGTATCCCTGGCCAGTCACGTTGAAGAACAGACCATCAGACGTCAGCGCCACGTTCCCACCTTCAACAGCCACGACATTCTCCAGCTTCTCGGGCTGCACCCACGTATGGGACCACTGTCCTTTGCCCCCCACCACGGTGCGCTGCTTGCGGCACAGACGCTGTTCGAGCCTGTCGTAGATGACAAATACATCGCCCTCGTCCATCGGTGTGAGTAGCGTCAGATCAGTCATGTTGCTGATCGAGTCGGCCCATCCGCGGTCATGATGAAGTCTTGGGGAGGGACGGATGATCAAGTGGTCACTGTCACGAACCCAGGCCATGTCCCGTGTGTTCGCTTCGAACTTCCAGCAAACCGAAACAAAGGGGGCCGGCTGCCAGTCGACGGTGGCAAAGGTGCTTTCGCCAGTGACTGGCGTAAAGGGGTGATAGCTGCCCAGTACCTGCGACCAGTCAGTCAGTGTGTCACTGGCACTGAAGACCGATTCCAGGGTCCGATCCATGTCGCGGGTGACCGAACTCAGCAGCAGTTGCCCGTCATGGATCACGTAGACCAGTACATCGCTGCTCTGATTCTCGCGAGCGATTTCCTGTACGACGTGAATCCCCCCCCGGGCATCTGCCTCGATGCGCTTGATGGTGGCTTCCGTACTTTTAGGCAGCAACCGATAACAATGAGTGAGCAGCCCCGTGACCGCCTCGACTTGCCAGATCTCGTAATTCTGCGGTATGTAGAAATAGGCGTAGCCACCAGCCACCACTCCCAGCAGTGCTTCATCAGAGGCCAGTACCTCCTCGTTACGGATATACAGGAAGCGCTCCTCCTTCGCGTCATACCAAGCGGTGGTATATCGGGGTTCGTCCGGCTTCTCGAAGGGAATCAGATAGTGATGAACCGGCGTATACGGCATCACCAGACGATGCTCTTGAGCCAATACCTTGAAATGCTCCTGCAGCGTCTGCCGATCCATGCCTGGTGGCACATCCTGCTCGACAAGGGTGAGCACTTGTTTGCCGCGGTCGACCTGGAACACTTGGTTGTCCGTGATCCGGATCAGGATTTCGTGACGACCTTTTCCTGCGAATTCCACCTGAACGTCACCGATAAACAATGCCCCGAATCGCTCCAGCCGAATGTCGCTCTCACTGGCCCAAGACGCCTCCAGCACCCAACTCGATAGCTGCAGGCTCGGCGACTCGAGTGTCAGATTCACTCCAGGATTGAGCACCAATGCACAGTGCTTACCGGCGCCTTGAATCTGATAAGTGACTTTCCCGTGCCAGATCGGAGGAAGAACAGGCACTACCAGCGAGCGCTCGACGGCATCGAGCAGCACATTGATCACTGTTGGTCGATAGACCGGGAACAGGCGATAAAGGATGTAATCACTGGGAAATGAATAGAAGGAAAACAGGAACAGCCACCCTCCATCCGCCTTCTTTTTCTCCAGACGCCGAGCCGTGTCGAACCCGGTGTCATGGCGCAGCGTAGCGAAAGGCAATGCCTTGTACTCGTAGCCATAACAGGTTTGCGGTGTGCAAGGCAGCACGATGGCCTGCCCGGCGGGCGGAGTGAAGGTTATGCGACCGGGCAGGCCCAGTTCTTGACGAATATTGATCGCCCGCTCGTAATCGCCATCAAAGGTCGGCACCCCGAAATGATCGCGTAACGGGTAAAGCCTGGGGCTGTCGAGCAGCAATTTGCCGGCGTTCAGATCCAGCGTCTGAACAATCAACGACGAGCGCGGTATCCACGCGGTCAAAGCGCTGTCGAATCGATAGGCTTGGCGATAAGCCTTTTCAACTTCATCGAAAAACAGCCCGACCTGTTTGGCTTCTTCGGCGATGGCGGCAAAACCCTGAGCCAGTGCCGCTACCCCCACTGCCAACCCGGCCAGCATCACAGCAGCCCCACCCAGAAACGCCCCGGCAGTTGTGACGCCGGCGGCATAGGCGCCTACCGACAACACCAGACCGGCCGAGTCGAAAGCCAGTTGCGTCCCAAACTGCGCCCGCTCGACATCGTTATGCGCGGTCGTCAATTGGTAGATGTCGAACCCGACATTTGCCAGCTGCAGCAATCCTCCGGTCGCTTCGCTCACGCTCGGCCCCACAGCGGCTTTGACCACCGGAGCGACAGTACGGGCAATCAGTTTTTCTTCGGCCAGGCCTTGTCGAACCAGGCCTACCAAGCCTGCAAAATCGACCACGACGCCATGCCCCAACTGCGCGTAATTGACATAGGCATGCAACCGGACAGCCAGGGTCAGGGACCGATCGGGTCCTTCCTGTTCCCTCAACGCGTTCATCAGCGCTTGTATGGCGAAGCCGGCGTTCAGGGTATGGACACTACCAACATCGGTGGGATCGACAGGATCGCCCGGAACGGATGATTTATTGGCCAAGGCTGCAAAACGTTCCGAGAGGTAGTTTTTTATGCGCAAGAGTCTAGGGTCATCAGTGAAGACTCGTACCACGTGCTCAGGGTTTGCAGGGTCGACCAAGCTCATCCGGTACATCCCGTCAGGCATGATCTCCAGGGTTTCGAACAACGGTACAAGGTGGGGGGCCAGCTGATTCTGCTGCTGAAGGCGGGTCGTCACTTGCGCGATCTGTTGCCCCCACCCGTGACTGTCCAGCGCCAATAGACAACTGCCCAGGCGAGCGTTACTCATCAATGATTGTCCGCGGGCACTGGCCAGACGCTGCCTGACAGGACGTTGCGACTGTCCCGTCAACGTGCCGGATTGCAGCAGTTCCGAGACTGGAGTTGAGCCAGGCAATGCCACTCTCGACACCCGCGAGCCTTCCAGTTCGATCAGATCGAAGGTCGGACGCGCCGCATCGCCATAGGCCGCGTAATGCCGGGCCATCTCTTGCCGGAGGAAGAACTGTTCCAGCGCCTGTCTGAACTGGGTCGGATGTTCAAACTCGAATACGCCAAAATTCGGATCATAGAAGTGATAAGTGCTGCGTTCGCCCTCAATGGTTTTGGCCACCAGCATGGCGTGATTATCGGAGTTGAGCATCAGCGTACTGGTGGCTGTTCTGGCTTGCAGAATGTCCACAACCTGACTCAGATCCGAACGCCCCAGCGCGCTGCCCACCTCGCTGATCTGCACATCCCGCAACGCCTCCAGGCTGTGCAGAAAGAGCGCTGAATCACTCCCTTGCGGCTCGATAACCCCCAGGTAGAATCGCTCGCGCAGAATGTTGGCCGCGGCCTTCCCCTCCGACAAGGCTGCCGCCATCACCAGGGCCAGTGGATAACAACGCCCACCTACCCTGTCACCGGCGCCCTGAAGCAGTAAATCCTGCGGGACAAGCTTGACGGCGCCCGCTTCAAAACCGTCCAGAACAACACCGAGGCGCTCGACAATCTGGTCACGGTATTCGAGTTTCGCCACCTGCTGGATTCGGGCCACTTGCTTGCCCCACCGGCGCAGCGTCAAAGGTTGCTCAAGCGCGTTTTTCTTCAACCCCAGGGCGGTTTCGGAAAGCGCTGGCGGATGATCGAGAGGGCTGACCAGCCCGGCCAGAAACCCGGGAGCCTGGCGTTGATACAGCGCGTGTTCGATCGTCGCGTAGCGGCCCGCCGCGCCTAGTTCGCTGAAGCTGTTGGCCAGGTTTTCCAGCTGCGGACGAACCGTATCGAAGCTGCGATTATCCAATACCTGCGCACCGGTCAAGGCGCCGAGCAGCAGACGCTGCAAGGGGCTCAACTGAGCGACTTCGAGGCTACCCTTGGCGAGTCGGCTCAAGAGTTCATCGATAGGCAACTGTTGTGTCTGCGGATCGCTCAATGATGCAGGCGGCAGCGCATCGGGGCTTTGAGCGAGGATCGATTGGCGGTCATCGAAACTCAGGGGTACAGCCTTGTCGAAGGTCACCGCACCGTTATGGCTACGATTCATCGTCCGCATGAACGGCTCGCCCAGCTCATCGGCCAGATGCTGCAACAGATCGGTGGACAGCACATGGCGGCCCTCGATGACCGGCCAGCCTTCCTCAAAGTCGATGGTCCGGTATTTGAGCAACTGGGCCAGGTCGCCCGCGTAACGGGCTTTGAACTGTCCCTCTTGCCAGCGTTTAGTCTCGTTAATCAACCATTGTTCGGTGTCACTTTCGTTCTCTTTCCAGGAGTGATCCAGCTCCTCCTCGGTAGCCCGGTTGACGGTGGCGATGGCCGGAATGGCAACCTCCACTCGCCACTCTTCGGCAGTTCGAGGCGTAAAATGCGTCCTTTCGTAATCCGCCATTCCCGCACGCAGGGCGGCAGGTCCGGTCAGATAGATCGTCACTTCGCTCTGAGGCCGGATGCCGTCGCTATAGTAGGTGGCGGCAGCCTGAACCAGAAAAGACACTGCCAGTTCTTCTTCCGGCGACAGTTCGTGCAAAGCACCAAACACCTGCGTCGCCGCCTGGAGTGCAAGACCGCTCATGGCTTCGGCATCGGTGAGGGGAATGTTTTGCTCATCCGCCAGGCGAGCGGTGGCGTCGATGATTTCATAATTGAGCCTGAAACGCTCAAGCACGGTCTTGAGCATTGCTGAGCCAGGATGGGCCATCAGGAAAGCGTTACTCAAAGTGCTTTGTTCGGCGACGGCTCGCAGCCCATCCGATAGAACCAGACGCTCCACCGGGGGACGAAAAACATCACTCAGCCTGGGTTGGCTATCGGCGAAACGCTCGAGCGCCTCGCGATGTTCCAGTGGAATCTGCTCGAAGTAGTTGGTGTAGCGGCTGCGCAGAGCCTGACGGCCGGGCATCCATTGGGGATTGCGGTCAAGCATCAACTGCAGCACGCCCAGGCGCGCGTCTGTCTTGAACGCCCGAATATCCACCTCGCCCAGCTTTTCCAACAGCGGCGGCAGATTATCGACATCAGCGTAGCTGCCGCCCTCAGCGAACAAAGCCTCGGCACGCACAACGTCAGAGGCTGCCGCAAAATTACCGCGCAGGCTGATCTCTCGCTCGTAGATATCCTGCAGATACAGCGGCGCCTCATCAATGGCGAGATCGCGCAGCGCCAGACCACCCTCGGCCAATGCCGAGAGACTAAGCTGGTTATCGCTCCTAAGGGCGCTCAGGCGCGCCTCATCCTGGCCATAGGCTCGAACCAGTAAATCGACTCTGGCGTCATCGGCGCTGCCACCGTTTTCCACCGCCTGCGTAATGTGTGCATGCATTTGCTGCTTCAGAACAATGGCGCGTTCTTCATAGCGGTCGCCCAGTTCAATCGCGTCAGCACTGGTTTGCCCGCCATTGAGCATGGCATCGGCCTTGGCGGCTTCGACAATGATCCGGTTGGTTTCATAGGCCAGCAGCGCGTCGCTGTCGTACCAGAGATTGAGGTGATAGCTCTCTGCGGCCATCACCTGCTTCCAAATGTTGATGTAGTCGCGCTGAATCGTCCCGACGCCACCCCCAAGCCAGACAAAATGCAGATTTTTCGGCACCTCGATGACAGGCGTCTTCAGTTGCTCAAGGCTGTTGTGCAGACGCGTTTCAAACCCCGCTACTTTGTTGTAGATATCCGCCAAATCAGCAGCCCCAGCGGCATCAGAACTCATAGACGATCCCGACTCTGCCGCGCGGCGGTGTCGGCTACCGTGCTCCAACGCCCCCAACGCTTGCTTGAGCAGACCTAACGGCTCCAACAGTTGTGGAGAATCCAGCAAACCGATACAACCAAAATAATATCGGAACACCGCATCATATTGATCGGTGCCCTTGTGCGATGCTAACGCCTGTTCAAGGTCCACCACTTTTAACAAATCCACAAAATTGACGTAGCCATCCGCCAACGAAAACTTAGACTCACTCATAAACAACACTTCCATTTATCGTATATAAAAAGCCGAGACCGACTCTAGACAATGATGATTCCACAAGGGCACTCAGGTACCCGGGCATTCAACCTGTTATAAATAAAGCGAAGAAAGCGCCGTCATTCCAAGACGGGCATCGAGCATCAATACATTTAGAGGCAAACAAAGTGCAGCTGCCTGGCCAAGCGCCAGATATCGCCGAAGCGTTACATAACTTCTTTAAAATCGACTAACACCAATAAAGCACACGTCAAAACTAACCCGACATTCAATACTGCTCAACCAACAAGGAATTCAATTAATTACAAAACAAACATTACATCCAACGTTACAGACTTATGCACTTTTATTCGTTTAGTCATGACTCACGGGCCAGAATACTGGAAAGCCCTTTATAGGCCGAATCTCAGAACAAGCGCCTGAAATAATGATTCGTCACACCCTTAAAAATCCAGGCATCAAAGTAGAACTTCCTACAAAGCAGAATAAAAATTCTTCGTGGCAGGTAACAAAATCCCACTCAAACAACCGAACAGGCTTACACGCACAAATGCCGAAACAATCGAGAGAAGTAACCGGACTGAGGTGATGAAGGCGGCCCGGGCGGGCCGCCAGGTTTTAGCAGAGGGGTTTGTTGCCATACCAGCGCGGCGTGTACACCCAGTCACCGCCTTCGGCGCGGGGGAACACGCAAGTGGTGGACGAACCGATCAGCACCATGGTGCGCATGTCCACTTGCTCAGGTGTGAGCGCCCCGAGGGTGGTGACCCGCAGCGTCTGGCCGGGCCGACCGATATCACGCCCCAGAACCACCGGAGTTTCCGGGGTACGGTGCTGCGCGACGATCTCCAGCGCACGGCCCAACTGCCATGGCCGCGAGCGGGAGATCGGATTGTAGAAGGCCAGCGCCAGATCGGCTTCGGCGGCCAGGTCCAAGCGCTTTTCGATGATCGACCACGGCTTGAGGTTGTCCGACAGGGACATCACACAGAAGTCATGCCCCAACGGCGCACCGGCCTGAGCGGCCGTCGCCAGTGAAGCGGAAACCCCCGGCAGGATCTCCAGATCGACGCTGTGCCAGGCCGGGTCAGTCGACTCGTGCAAGGCTTCCAGCACCGCGGCGGCCATGGCGAACACGCCGGGATCACCGGACGAGACCACGATCACCGACCGCCCCTGGGCCGCCAGTTCGAAGGCGTGACGGGCACGCTGCATCTCTTCGCGATTGTCGGTGCAGTGCAGCACTTGATCCGGGCGAAACGGGCCAGCCATGCGCACATAGGTTTCGTAACCGAGCACATCAGTGGCCCTGGCCAGTTCAGCCTTCACCGCAGGCACCATCAATTCAGCAGCGCCCGGGCCCAGGCCGATCACCGCCAGTCGACCGCGTGGCTGGCCGATCTGCGCAACGTTCAGCGGCTGTTCGGCGATTGCCAGCGCCAGGCTCGCGTCGATCGGGATAATCGTCGCGCCGGGAATAGCCTCGCGAGCCAACTCGCTGGCATCGCTGGCAGCCGACGCAAAACGCAGCGGCACACCCAACTCAAGCGCCGCCTCGCGCAACGCCGGGCTGGCCATCTCCGTGACCGGCGCCAGCAAGCACGCCAGCGATTGAACGGCGACTCGCGCCTGACGTAGCGCCGCGCGAATCGCCTGGGGCAAATCCGCCACACTGGCGCTGACCGCCAGCAACACACTGCGCGGGTAGATCAACAGCTCATTGGCGGCCGGCGTCCGTTCGGCGCTGCCGACATGGATCGACAAATGAGCCTCGGGATCCTGCGGTAACTGTGCTTGCGCCAACCACGGCGCAGCGCCTTCGATGCGCACGTGTTCGCCAGCCAGCAAGTCCGAGACAAAGCGCTTGCCCAGCTCCAGATCGCCCAGGGCATAGCCGCTGGGGGGATTGAGCAGGCACGTGCCGAAACGCAGCTCACCGCTGGTGGTAATCGCCGCCGCGACGTCGAGGCCGGCGGCAATCTCGCGCGCCATGACATTCACCCCACCGAGGCCGCCGAGCAGCGGCACCACGGCGCTGCCGTCTTCGGCCACGGCCAGCACCGGCGGCTCGGCGCCTTTTTCCAGCAGCAACGGCGCCAGGGTGCGGATCACAATCCCGGCGGCGCACAGCGCGATGATCGGCGTGTCCTGTTGATAAAGCTCGCGCAGGGTCGCGCCGAACTCGTGATAAACACGGTCCGCGCCATCGACCCGTTCGGCCAATCCATGGATCAATGCGCCCGGATACACCTGCTGAATTTTGCGTGCGGTCGCGAGGCTGCCATTACCGAGGATGACAATCGCCGGAGCGGAATGGGCCATCAGCCTTGCCACCTTTCACCGGGAACGATGATCAGCGAGAAATACGGCGAGGACATCGGCTCGACCTGATCCAGCGGCACGATTTTCTGATTGGCCATGGTCGCGCGCTCCACGTACAGCGCACGCTCGGCCAGACCGAGTTCTTCGAGTACCTGACGGACCTTGGGAAAGTTGCGCCCCAGTTTCATGATCACCGCCGCATCGGCATCGGCCAGTCGCCGCTTGAGGTCTTCGTGGGGCAACACGCCCGACAACACCGACAGGCTCTGATTGCGATACACCAGCGGTGCACCGAGTACCGACGCACCGCCGAGCATCGAGCAGACGCCCGGCACCACTTCGGCTTCATAGCGTTCGGCCAGACGATCGTGCAGGTACATGTAGGAGCCGTAGAAGAATGGATCGCCTTCGCAGATCACCGCCACGTCACGGCCAGCGTCCAGGTGCGCAGCGAGTTGTTCGCCAGCGGTGTCATAGAAATCGCTGATCACTTGTTCGTACGACAACGGCGCCGGCAGCGCTTCGGTGGTTACCGGATAAACCAGCGGCAGCAGGGTTTGTGCGTCCTGCAAATGCGCTTCGATGATGCCGAAGGCGTTGCCCTTTTTGCCCTTGGCGACGAAGTACGCCACCACTGGCGATTCGCGCAACAGGCGCAAGGCTTTGACGGTAATCAGTTCCGGATCACCGGGGCCGACACCCAGGCCAATCAAACGTCCAGGTTGCTGCATCATTCGATCTCCGTAGCAAGGGCGTTGACGGCGGCGGCGGCCATGGCGCTACCGCCCAACCGGCCTTGCATGATGACAAAAGGCACGCCACGGCTGTCCGCCGCGAGCATCGCCTTGGATTCGGCGGCGCCGACGAAGCCCACCGGGAAGCCAAGAATCAGCGCCGGTTTCGGTGCACCCGCGTCGAGCATTTCCAACAGATAAAACAGCGCCGTCGGCGCATTGCCGATCACCACCACGCTGCCTTCCAGGTGCGGGCGCCACAGTTCCAGCGCGGCGGCGGAACGGGTATTGCCCAACTCACGGGCAAGCTCCGGGACACTGTCATCGCGCAGGGTGCAAATCACCGGATTGTTGGCCGGCAAACGCGCACGGGTCACGCCTTCGCTGACCATCCGCGCGTCGCACAAAATCGGCGCGCCAGCCGCCAGCGCATCACGCCCGGCCTTGCCTGCGCCTGCGGAAAATTGCAGCCCGTCGATGGCCTCGACCATGCCGCAGGCGTGGATCACCCGCACCGCGAGTTTCTCCAGATCGGCCGGGATGCGCTCGAGGTTGGCCTCGGCGCGAATGATCGCGAAGGAGTTGCGATAGATCTCCTGACCGTCGCGGATGTAATCAAGCATCAAGGGAACTCCGTGGGCGGGCGTCGAGCAAGCCGCCGACCGCTTCAATAGTAAGATTGCGTGCGTGCAGGGCGCCGAAACCCGACTGCCCCGCATCGCGAAAATAGAGGTCGTAGCGACCGGGTGCGACGGCCAATAACGTGACCGGCACCCCATGGGCGGCGGCGCAGGAACGCTGGCAGCCAGACAGATGCACCGTTTGATCGTGGCGTTGCAACAGCGCAGCCAATTGCAAGGCGTCGCTCTTGGTATCGGCCAGGCCTTTGCCGCAGCCAGCGGAGCCGGTGCAGGCGATTAACCGTGACAAGGGCTGATCGGGTTCACACAGCAGGCCCAGTTGCTCCAGGCGCCGAATGACTTCGGGCGCCCGTTCTTTTCCAACAGTGGGTAGCAACAGACTTTGCCATGGGGTGAAACGCAGGCTCCCGTCGCCGAACTCGCGCGCCAGTTGCGCCGCGCCTCTGAGCATGACGGGATCGAGCCGTCCCAAAGGAGGTATGGCACCGATATAGACATATTCGGTTCCAGCCTGCGGATGAACGCCGATGTGCAGGGCATCCGGGCTCAATGAACGCCGCCAATCGGTGATCGGGTTCAAGGGCACACGCTCGGCCAGGCGAGCGAGAAATTCTGCGACCGGGATTTCGGCCAGCACATGACGCATCCGTGTTTGATCGGGCCGCGCCAAATCGAGAAACAACTCCAGCACTGCAACGACCAACGCGTGTCCTTGCTCAAGTGTCACTGAACCTGCGGGCGTGTCCGTGGGGCAACCCGCCAGACCGAATGCCAGCAACCGTTCGCCCTCTCGCTCAGCAGCAGACAACCACAGATCATGGGGATGTTCGAGCATCGCCAACGCCTCGCCGCCGTCGAGTTGCACGGCAAACTTGGCGCTGAGCTCGTGAAAGCGTTCGTGGCTTTGCAGGGTGGCGAGAATCTGTTCAGCCAGCGGGCGCGTGTCGAACAGCCTATGCCGATCAATCCCGGCGGCCGGGCTGAGCATCAGGTTGCGCACATCGTCGCCAGCGGCGGTACGCGGGCCCAATCCAGCGGCGAGCAGGCTGTCGATCAGTGCCGTCTGCTCGCTGCCGATCCCGCGAATCTGCAGGTTGGCCCGATTGGTCGCCTCGATCACGCCCCCGGCAAACCGTTCGGCCGCGCTGGCCACCGCTTCAGCCTGGGAAGCGCTGATCGAGCCGCCGTTCAATTTGATCCGACAGATGCCGCCATCCAGTGCCTGGACGATACGCAGCAACCCCGGGCAGGCCGAGGGGCGTAAAGCGGTGGACATCGGGCGTTCGTTCAAAGGGGTGACCGGCTGGCTGGCAGCGCTGTGGTGGGCGAAAGGTCGCCATTATGCCTGCTTTGCCCGAGCGCATGAAAATGCCTGCCGGTCGGAAACCGCCAAGGCTACACATTACGCAGCCTGGCGCTGTTCAGAGTTCGTACTCTTCGAGCTTGAAAGGGAGCTCGCGAAGGGCCTGCTCAACGCTCGCTCGATGGGCATCCATCGTCCGGCGCTTGATCACCAGTTTTCTGGCGCGAATATCCAGTTGCGACATCGGCTGATGGATCTGCCAAAACAGATAGGTGGTATTGAGGACCATCTTGATAAACCGGATGTGACTGAGCACCACGACCAACTCGCCGCTGGCGTTATAACTGATCGGCAAAATATGCGAGTTGAAAGTCTTGCCACTCAGGGCCGTAAACTTTTTCAGGATCGCCGCATCGTTTTCCAGCGCTGCAAGTCCTGCTTCAACTTGTGCCAGTTGGGAACGCGCGAGCAACGGCGCCGCCAACTTTCGCCATGCCTCCTGCACGCTTCCGGAGAATTCGCGCTGGATCAGAACGACGGGCTGTTCCTCAAGATTCCAGCCAAATGACCAGAGAATGCCGGCAAAGTGATCGAACCATTCAGCAGGCTGGGTACTGCTGTTATAAAGTTCGTCCGCCTTGATCTGCGCGAGTAGAACGCAGCTCTTTACAAAATTGTTGTCGGCTGCAGTCTGGCCCCCGATGCCTGTGAACAACATATTGTTCACAGCGATTGCATTGCTGCGGATGTTATCTGTGTTTGAATTGATATCCATATCTCTCCTGCCAACCTGGCAATCATTAAAAAATAAAATGCTTCGTCGTTAAATCAAAACTTTCATTAAGCCCGACTTAAGCTGGACCCAAACTAGCAAAAACACGCATAAAGCAAACCGCTTTTGCACAACATTAAGTTTCCGCTATCGGTTAAACATTCTCCGACAACCGACCCGCGTCAGATACCGGCAGCCGCGTTATCATGCCGCCCTTGAAGATCAACCCTGGATTAAGGAACGGCATGACACCCTGGCTAACGGTTGTGGGAATCGGTGAAGACGGCTTCAAGGGCCTGGGCAAGAACGCCCGGCGCGCCCTGATGGACGCCTCGCGGATTATCGGCGGCCAACGCCAACTGGACTTGCTGCCGGTGTGCATTCGCGGCGAACGCCAGTTGTGGCCCAGTCCGTTTACCCTTGAGCCGTTACTGGCGCTGCGCGGCGAGCCGGTTTGTGTACTGGCCAGCGGCGACCCGATGTTCTTTGGCGTCGGCGCCAGCCTTGCGCGGCAACTGCCCGGCGCGGAAATGCTGATTCTGCCCGCTCCGTCTTCCGTGTCGCTGGCGGCAGCTCGCCTGGGCTGGCCGTTGCAGGACGTGGTAACACTGTCGGTGGTCGCCCGCCCCATCGCCGCACTCAACGCCCATCTGTTCGGTGGGGTGCGCTTGCTGGTGTTGAGCAACGACGGCCAGACACCGGCGGCCATCGCGGCATTGCTGCGCGAGCGCGGTTTCGGGCCCAGTCGCCTCACCGTGCTGGAACATCTGGGCGGCGAAGCCGAACGACGCATCGAGGGTGTTGCCAACGACTGGAACGACCCGCTGATTGCCGATCTGAACCTGATCGCCATCGAATGCATCGCCGAACCGAACACGCCGCGGCTGTCCCGACTCGCCGGATTGCCAGACTCTGCCTTCAAGCATGACGGCCAACTGACCAAGCGCGATGTGCGTGCCATTACCCTCGCGCGCCTGGCCCCGATTCCCGGTGAACTGCTGTGGGACGTCGGCGCTGGCAGCGGTTCGATCGGCATAGAGTGGATGCGCGCTCATCCGAGCTGCCGGGCGCTGGCCATCGAAGCGGATGAAGGTCGGCAGTTGTTGATCGAACACAACCGCGATGCCTTGGGCGTCCCCGGTCTGCAATTGATTCGCGGCAGCGCGCCCCAAGCCCTGGATGGGCTGGAACGCCCGGACGCCGTTTTCATCGGTGGCGGCGTCACCCGCGAAGGTGTACTCGATACTTGCTGGGCGCAACTCAAACCCGGTGGTCGGCTAATCGCCAACGCCGTCACCCTGCAAAGTGAAGTGACCTTGATGGCCTGGCGTGAACGGTATGGCGGTGAATTGACCCGCATTCATGTCGCCCAGGCGCAACCGCTGGGCGAGTTCGATACCTGGCGTCAGGCGCTGCCGATTACTTTGCTGGACGTGACGAAGCCCCTCGATGCGTGACGAAACCGCCGAACAACCCGCCCCGCTACGCAGCGGCCTGACCACCGGCAGCTGCGCCACCGCCACCAGCCTCGCGGCGGCACGCCTGCTGCTCAGTGGCGTGGAAGCAGACGCCGTCGAGATCATTCTGCCCAAAGGCAAACGGGTGCAGATGCGCCTGGAATTCTGTCGGTTGATGAACGACGGCGCCGAAGCCGGAACAATCAAGGACGCCGGCGACGACCCGGACGTGACCCACGGCGCCCTGCTCTTCTCCCAAGTGCGCTTGCACAGTGATCCGGGCATTCGCTTCAGCGCCGGTCGTGGGGTGGGCACCGTCACACGGCCCGGGCTGGTGCTGAACGTCGGCGAACCGGCGATCAACCCGGTGCCGCGCAAGATGATCAGCGAGCACCTGACGCTGCTGGCCGAAGAACTGGATTATCAGGGCGGCTTCGAGGTCACGGTGAACGTCGAAGACGGCGAAGCCCTGGCACTGAAAACCATGAACCCGCGACTGGGGATTCTCGGCGGCTTGTCGATCCTCGGCACCAGCGGCATTGTCCGGCCCTTCTCCTGCGCGGCCTACATCGCCTCGATCCACCAAGGCATCGACGTTGCCAAAACCAACGGCTACCTGCATATCGCCGCGTGCACCGGCAACGCCAGCGAAGACACCATGCGCCGGGTCTATGACCTGCCGGAAATCGCCCTGATCGAAATGGGCGACTTCGTCGGCGCGGTACTCAAGCACTTGCGCAAAGTGCCTGTGGATAAACTCAGCCTGTGCGGCGGGTTCGGCAAGATCAGCAAACTGGCGGCCGGGCACATGGATCTGCACAGTCGGCATTCAAGCATCGACCTGCCGCAACTGGCCGAATGGGCGGCGGAGGTTGGCGCGGATGAGGCGTTGCAACAGGCGATCCGCGAAGCCAATACCAGTCAGCAGGCGTTAGCGATGGCCAGCGCTGCCGGGATCGCCCTCGGCGACGCGGTGTGTCAGCACGCCCTGGACTTTGCCCGCAGCGTGGTGCCAGCGCAGGTTCAGATCGAAGTGTTCGCCATCGATCGCCAGGGCGGGATTGTCGGCCATGCAGGAGTTTTTCAATGAAGCGCGTGTTGTTGCTCGGCGGCGTCACTGAGGCCCTGGCCATCGCCCGAACCCTGGGACCGGAACACATCTATAGCCTGGCCGGTGTCGGTCGCGTGCCGACGGATCTGAACTGCCAGGTTCGGGTTGGCGGCTATGGCGGCGCTGAAGGTCTGGCGCAGTTCATTCGCGATGAAGGCATCGACCTGCTGCTGGATGCGACCCATCCCTACGCGGCCCAAATCAGTCAGAACGCCGCCACCGCCGCGAAGTTGAGCGGCATTGCGTGCTGGGCTTTGCGGCGTCCGGCCTGGCAACCACAAGCCGGGGATGACTGGCGCGAGGTCAGCGATTGGGCCGAGTTGATCGAAGCGTTGAAACCGTTCCGCCGACCGCTGTTCACCCTCGGCCGCGAACCGCTGCAGCACCTGCACGAAATCCCGCCGGAGCAATTCTGGACGTTGCGTGCACTGGACGTTTATCCGGGCAACGAGCGCTGCGAAGTGATTAGCGCGCGCGGGCCGTTTCTGATTGAGGATGAACGCGAGCTGTTCGAGCGTCGGCAGATCGACGTGCTGATCAGCAAGAACAGCGGCAGCACCGCCACCGAGCCGAAGCTGGAAGTGGCGCGGGAACGTGGAGTACCGGTGCTGGTGTTGAAGCGGCCGGTGTTGCCGGGGGTTGAGCGGGAGTTTTGGGCGGTGGATGAGGTGTTGGCCGCACTGGCGACGCACTATTTGACGGACGTGTAAGTAATTGTGGCGAGGGAGCTTGCTCCCGTTGGGCCGCGAAGCGGCCCCTCTTATCCCAAAAAGAAGGGGACTGCTGCGCAGTCCAACGGGAGCAAGCTCCCTCGCCACAGGATTGTGAACTAGCCTCAATTCATCCGGCATTTCGAATCGATACCGCTACACTCGTTTCAACGCCTGCTGCGACACCACACCGCACGCGGCCTTTTTACTTATCGCCCCTGATCAGGCTAAATAGCCCGCGCCTGATTGCCCACTCAACCGGATCTGCCCTCATGTCCCGACAACGGCTCGCATTTGCCTGGATCGCCTGCTTTGCAGTGCTGTTCAACATGCTCGCCATGCCGATGTCCGGAGCGATGGCGCAGACGGCGAAATCGCCGGCCGAACAGTTGCTGTGGGGCAGTTTCTGCTCTTCCAACGGCACCAGGCTGGTGGCGATTTCCCTGGGCGATATCGAGCAGAAAGCTCCGCAGAGCGACGATCATTCCAACATGCAGCATTGCTGGTGCTGCTCGGGTTCTGCGCCATTGGTGGCGTTGCCAGGGCATGCTCCGCAGTTGTATTACGCGCGTTTCGAGGCCAATCGAAGCCTGCCACCTGCCACGCTCGACACCCCTACACCGCGCCAGCAATGGCCGAGTCTCAACCCCCGTGCGTCCCCTCTGGTGTGATTCCTTCTCGCAATTGACCTGCGTTTTGAATCGTTCTGGAGAACTGCCATGTTGAACAAACTCATCGTTCTGGCTGTATTGCTGCTGCCTGCCTGTTTTGCCAATGCTCACGAATACAAGGCTGGCGAGCTTGAGATCGCCCATCCGTGGTCGCAAGAGTTGCCGCCCAACGCGCCCACCGTCGCGGCGTATTTCGTGATTCACAACAAGGGCAAAACCGCCGACCGACTGCTGAGCGTTGACTCGCCAATTTCGGGAAAGGCCGAATTGCACGAGCACGTGAAGCAAAATGACCTGATGAAAATGCAGCAAGTGCCGAGCGTCGAGATTCCGGCTGGCGGCGAAGTCACCTTCGCACCGATGGCCTATCACGTAATGCTGCTGGAACTGAAAGACCGCAGCCTGTTGAGCGACGGCAAGCGTTTCCCGCTGACGATGCACTTCGAAAAATCCGGCGATGTGACGGTCGAGGTCGCGGTGCAGAAAAAGGCGCCTGACGGCATGCAAGAGCATATGCACGCTCAGTAATCGCCCACGTTGAAAACGCCCATGCGCCCGCTTGGCACCCGGTCATCCGTGCACCGCCGTCAGCCAATGAGCCTGACGCGCGGCAGCTGGATCAGCCTGTTCGCCATGCTGATGATCTTTATCGGCCCGCTGATTTCTCAGTCGATGCCGATGGATCAACGCGCCTCGGCTTTGATGAAAGTATCCATGAGCATGTCGATGGACATGCCCATGGACATGTCGGCCATGGAACATGGCGCGCAACCCGCCGCCGAGCACTGCCCACCCAAAGCCGACCATCACGCACTCTGGGAAAAATGCGGCTATTGCAGCCTGCTGTTCAATTGCCCGGCGCTCACTGGCGGTCAGTCTTTCGTCGCCTTCGACAGTCCACAGACAACCACTTTCAGCACTCCCTCCACCCGCCTGGGCCACGCCCGGCAAACCTTCTTCCCCGGTGCCCGCACCCGCGCCCCGCCCATCGTCGCGTAAACACCCACCTCCGATCTCACACGGTTTAGAAGACAGCCGCAGGCTGCCGACCGTGTCGTTTACGACTGTTCGATGGAAATTGTCATGTCCAGGTTTTCTGCTGACACACGTTTGGGCGCTGCCCAGGCTTCTTTTGCCCTGAACGAATCCCGCGTTCGCTTCAGGCATGCCACCGCCGTTCTTTGTGGCTTGCTGCTGACACCGATGGTGCTGGCCGATGAACACGCCGAGCACACCGAAGAACTGAGCCCGACGGTGATCACCGCCATCGCGCCGAGTTCGCCGCTGACCATCGTCACCAACCCCAAGGACCCGCGCCAACCAGTGCCGGCCAGCGACGGTGGCGACTATCTGAAAACCATCCCCGGCTTCGCCCTGGTGCGCAATGGCGGCACCAACGGCGATCCGGTACTGCGCGGCATGTTCGGCTCGCGACTGAATATCCTCACCAACGGCAGCATGATGCTCGGCGCCTGCCCCGGCCGCATGGATGCGCCAACCTCGTACATCTCGCCGGAAACCTACGACAAACTCACCGTCATCAAAGGCCCGCAAACCGTGCTCTGGGGCCCCGGCGCATCGGCCGGCACCGTCCTGTTCGACCGTGAGCCGGAAAGCTTCGGCGAACTCGGCACCCGGGTGAACGCCAGCGTGCTGGCCGGTTCCAACGGTCGTTTCGACAAAGTGGTGGACGCCGCTGCCGGCGGGCCGCTGGGCTACGTGCGCGTGATCGGCAACACCGCCCATTCCGACGACTACAAGGACGGCAACAATGACACCGTGCCCTCGCGCTATGACAAGTGGAACGGCGACGTCGCTGTCGGCTGGACCCCGAGCGCCGACACGCTGCTGGAACTGACCGCCGGCAAGGGCGATGGCGAAGCCCGTTACGCCGGGCGCGGCATGGACGGTTCGCAGTTCTTGCGCGAAAGCCTGGGCCTGCGTTTCGAACAGTCAAATATCGGTGAAGTGCTGGATAAGGTCGAGGCGCAGGTCTACTACAACTACGCCGACCACGTGATGGACAACTACACCCTGCGCACGCCGTCCGGCACCGGGATGATGGCCGGTCCCATGGCCTCCAATGTCGACCGCCGGACCCTCGGCGCGCGGATCAAAGCCACCTGGCGCTGGGCCGATGTGCAACTGATCAGCGGCCTGGATGCACAGACCAACGAACATCGCCAACGTAGCGCAATGGGCGTCGACGCCTACAAGGATGTACCGCGCAACAAGGACGCCGACTTCCACAACTACGGCGTGTTCAGCGAGCTGACCTGGTACGCCGCCGACCGTGATCGGTTGATCACCGGTGCACGACTGGATCGCGCGTCGGCCAAGGATTATCGGCAGACCATTGGCTCCGGGATGATGGCCCGCCCGAACCCGACGGCCGACGACACCCGCGCCGACACCTTGCCCAGCGGTTTCGTCCGTTACGAACATGACCTGGCTGACAGCCCGACCACGCTGTACGCGGGCCTCGGTCATGCTCAGCGTTTCCCGGATTACTGGGAGCTGTTTTCGCCCAAGTCCGGCCCCGCCGGTTCGGTGAATGCCTTCGACTCGATCAAACCGGAGAAAACCACCCAGCTCGACTTCGGCCTGCAATACAAGACCGAAGACCTCGAAGCCTGGGCCTCAGGTTATGTCGGACAGGTGCGCGACTACATCCTGTTCAACTACACGCCGGGGATGATGGGCATGACCTCGCAAGCCGAGAACATCGACGCGCGAATCATGGGCGGCGAACTCGGGGCGGCCTACAAGCTGACGGCCAACTGGAAAGCCGACGCGACCTTGGCCTACGCCTGGGGCAAGAACAGCAGCGACGGCAGCGCCCTGCCGCAAATGCCACCGCTGGATGCGCGTTTCGGCCTGACCTACAGCGAAGACAACTGGAGCGCCGGTGCACTGTGGAGGGTGGTTGCGGCGCAAAACCGCATCGACCAGAACAAGGGCAACGTGGTTGGCAAAGACTTCGACACGAGCTCGGGGTTCGGCGTGTTCTCGCTCAACGGTGCGTACCGGATCAACAAGAACTGGAAGGTCAGCAGCGGCGTCGACAACCTCTTTAACAAGGCTTACGCCGAACACTTGAACCTGGCCGGCAACGCCGGTTTCGGCTTCCCGGCCAATGATCCGCAAGCCATCAACGAACCGGGGCGCACGCTCTGGACCAAGGTTGATATGAGTTTTTAAGAGCTTCGCGGGCAGGTTCAACACCGGCCATGTGGGAGCGGGCTTGCTCGCGAAGGCAGACTGACATTCAACAATGATGTCGACTGACCCACCGCTTTCGCGAGCAAGCCCGCTCCCACAGGGGTTCCGGTGTTCACCCCTTGTCTGCAATCAATTACCAAACAACTAAAAGACCCAAGCCTAGCGGAGCACTCGAATGAAACAGCCCAAACCGAATTTCTACAACCTGGCCTGGCGCTGGCATTTCTATGCCGGTCTGTTCGTCGCGCCATTCATGGTGATGCTGGCCCTGACCGGCATCATCTACCTGTTCAAACCGCAACTCGATCCGTTGATGTACGGCAGCCTGCTGAACGTCCCGGCCGCTCACCACAAAGTCTCCGCCGATGACCTGCTCAAACGGGTGAAAGAGGCGTATCCACAGGGCCAGATCAAACAGTACCTGCCGCCGGTCAACGCCGAACGCAGTGCGCAATTTGTGGTGATCAATGAAGGTCATGAACTGAATGTGTTCATCGATCCATACCACGGCGACATCCTTGGCGAGCAAGACGCGAAGAAGAATCTGCAAGCGATTGCGCGCTCGATTCACGGCGAATTGATGATCGGCACCGTCGGTGATCGGCTGATAGAACTGGCCGCCGGTTGGGGCGTCGTGCTGGTGGTCTCCGGGGTATTTTTGTGGTGGCCGCGCGGCCAGTCCGCCGGGATTCTCTGGCCTCGCTTGAACAGTCGCGGCCGAGTGCTCTGGCGCGATCTGCACGCGGTGACCGGGTTCTGGGGCGCAGCATTGCTGCTGGTGATGCTGCTCAGCGGCATGACCTGGACCGGGTTCTGGGGCAAGCAATATGCCGACCTCTGGAACCGCTTCCCGGTAGCCATGTGGAATGACGTGCCGAAGTCCGACGTCGAGGCCCGCAGCCTCAACAGCGCCACGCGCCAGACCGTGCCGTGGGCCATGGAAAACACGCCGATGCCGATGTCCGGCGACCACGCCGAACACATGGCTCACACCGGCACTAAAGCCGGCCCGGCCGCGCCGACCATCAGCCTGCAAGACGTGCAAAACATCGCCGTGCAGCGCAAGGTCGAGCCCGGCTACAGCATCACCTTCCCCACTACAGCCACCGGCGTGTTCACCATCGCCTTGTTCGCCGACGACCCGCGCAACGATGCCACCTTGCATGTCGATCAGTACACCGGCGACGTCCTCGCCGACGTGCGCTGGACGCATTACAGCAACGTCGCCCGGGCCACGGAAGTCGGCGTGATGCTGCACGAAGGCAAGATGTTCGGCCCGTTCAATCAGATCATCGTGCTGCTGATCTGCCTGATGATTTTGCTCAGCGCCGTCAGCGGTGTGGTGATCTGGTGGAAGCGCCGGCCACAGGGAAAATTTGGTGTACCGCCGTTGCGTCACGACCTGCCGAAATGGAAAACCGCGATGGTCATCATGTTCGGGCTGGCAGTGATGTTTCCGTTGGTGGCGGCTTCGTTGGTGGTGGTGTGGGTGTTGGATCGAGTGCTGCTTTCTCGCCTGAATAGCCTGGCTGAAACCGGCCCGGCGGCTTGACTCAGAATGTGCGGGGGCTGGCCTGGGTCAGTCCCTCATCATTAGCAGCCATCGATCTTCAATTCTCCATTGCAGTTACGCAGGCGTTGGACGCTGAGACGATCAAGGTTGGGATAATCGACCGGTGAACCACCTCCGAATTGGTTCCGGCAGATGACCCTGATCCGGCATCCTTGCGGTTCGGATACGGCCATTGGTGGTGTCTCTGGCAACGACGCCGTCTTTAGAGGCTTGCAACTGGCACGGGCAGCGCTTTGCTCCCAGGCAGATGAGCAGGATTGCTCCTCTGCCAGAGCGCGAGCGCATTGCACACTGGCAATAATTGTCACCGAAACCATCAGCGACATGAACCTGAGCATAGGGGCAGTCCTTTGCATCTGGATATGTCACGGTAACGTTGTTCAGTGAGGCTGCCTACTCTCATAACTGATAGTTCCCCGAGCGCTCTTGCGATTAAAAAGGCATCCACAGAGACAAACTGAATCCACCTCACCTTCATCATGAAACAGGCGAGATACGCGTACGCGTAAAGCCAATACAATGACGGCCGGCAGTGGATCCTCGGCGATCCGCGATCGTTTTTCGTCACCGCTGACTGCACCTTTTGATCCAAGGGCCTCATCGCGGGCAAGCCCGCTCCCACAGGAATCGCGCAATCCTTGTGGGAGCGGGCTTGCCCGCGATGGGGCCATCAGCAACACCGAAAATGCCAAGGGAACACGCATGACCTCGCTGAACCTCACGAACCTCGCCTGGACACCCCTGGGCCACGGCCATTGCCATCACCAGTTCCAGCTGCGTGACGCATCGTTGCACGTGGCTGCTGGCGAGTTCGTCGGGTTGATCGGTCCCAATGGCAGCGGCAAAACCAGTCTGTTGCGTTGCGCCTATCGCTTCAGCAAACCGGAGCGCGGCGAGGTAAAACTCGACCATTACAACGTCTGGAAGCAATCCTCACGCTGGTGCGCGCAACGCATCGCGGTGGTGTTGCAGGAGTTCCCCGACGCCTTCGGCCTGTCCGTGGATGAAGTGGTCGTCATGGGCCGTACGCCGCACAAAGGGTTGTTTGATGGCGACACCCTTGAAGACCGAAAACTCGCGGCTCACGCCCTCGAATCGGTCGGCCTCAAAGGCTTCGAAGACCATGCCTTCGCCACCCTGTCCGGTGGTGAAAAACAGCGAGTGATCCTCGCCCGCGCCCTGGCCCAGCAACCGCAATTGCTGATCCTCGACGAACCGACCAATCACCTCGACCCGCGCTATCAGCTGGAGCTGTTGCAACTGGTCAAGCGTCTGCAGATCGGCACGCTGGCGAGCATTCACGATCTCAATCTGGCGGCAGCTTTTTGCGACCGGCTGTACGTGATCAATCACGGGCGCATCGTCGCCAGCGGCCCACCCAAAGAAGTCCTGACCGCCCAACTTTTGCACAACGTATTCGGCGTCGACGCCCTGATCGACGACCATCCCTTGCACGGCTACCCACGAATCACCTGGATAACCCAACCATGACTTTGCGTTCCCTGCTGTGTCTCACTCTGTTGCTGGGCAGTGCCCAAGCCTTCGCCGAGGCCACGAAATACCCGCTGACCGTCCAGAGCTGCAACCGCGAAGTGACGTTCAAGCAAGCGCCGAAACACGCGGTCAGCCATGACATCAACATGACCCAGATGATGCTCGCCCTCGGCCTCAAACCGCAGATGGCCGGCTACAGCGGCGTGACCGGCTGGAAGTCGGTGACGCCCGAGATGCAGACCATCCTCGACGGCTTGCCGGAGCTGGCGGCCAAGTACCCGTCGGTGGAAACCCTGCTCAACGCCAACGTCGATTTCTTCTTCGCCGGCTGGGATTACGGCATGCGCGTCGGCGGTGATCTCACGCCGCAAACCCTGCAGCCGCTGGGTATCAACGTTTACGAACTCACCGAGTCTTGCGCCTTCGTGATGAAGCGCCCACCGGCCAGCCTGGAAGACACCTACAACGACCTGCGCAACCTCGGGAAAATCTTCGACGTGCAGGACCGCGCCAATGCCGTGATTGCCCAGATGCAGGCGCAAGTCGCCGAGGTGCGCAAGGATCTGCCGACGGACAAACCTCGGGTGTTTCTCTACGACAGTGGTGAAGATCGGGCCATGACCTCCGGGCGACTCGGCATGCCTCAAGCGCTGATCGACGCGGCGGGCGGGCGCAATATTCTCGATGATGTCGAGGCGAGCTGGACTCGGGTCAATTGGGAGAACGTGGTCGAGCGTAATCCGCAGGTGATCGTGATCGTTGATTACGGCGAAGTTACCGCGGAGCAGAAAGAGCAATTCCTGCTCAATAACCAGGCGCTGCAATCGGTGGATGCGATCAAGAACCAGCGCTTCATCGTCATCCCTTACGTGCAGGCCACGCCCGGGATCGACAATGTGTTGGCGGTCGAAACCCTGGCCAAGGGTTTCCACGGCGAATGATCGATCGTCGCTATGCCTTGTTGCTGACCGTCCTCGGCGCGCTGTTGCTGGTGTCGTGCGTGGTGTCGCTGGGCGCAGGCCCCGCGCGCGTGCCGGTGGACGTGGTGTGGCGAATATTGCTGCACAAGATTTTGGGTTTCGGTGTGCCGGACTGGACGGCCGGCCAGGAACACATCGTCTGGCTGATCCGCGTGCCGCGTATGTTGCTCGGCGCGCTGGTGGGCGCTGGTCTGGCGTTGATTGGCGCGGTGCTGCAAGCGGTGACGCGCAATCCATTGGCCGATCCGCACTTGCTCGGGGTCACCTCCGGCGCCACCCTCGGTGCGGTGATCGTGGTGCTGCATGTCGGTGAAATCGTCGGGCTGCTGACCTTGCCGATTGCGGCGTTTATCGGCGCGTTGTTGAGCATGTTGATCGTGCTGATGATCGCCAACCGTCATGGGCGGCTGGACAGTGATCGGCTGCTGTTGTGCGGCGTGGCGGTGTCGTTCGTGATGATGGCGATTGCCAATTTGCTGTTGTTTCTTGGCGACCATCGCGCGAGTTCTGCGGTGATGTTCTGGATGCTTGGCGGGCTCGGATTGGCGCGTTGGGAATTGCTCGCGGTGCCAGCCGCCAGTGTGTTGCTTGGGTTGGTGTTGTTGCTGGGGATGGCTCGTCCGTTGAATGCGTTAATGGCCGGTGAGCAGACTGCCGTGACGCTTGGCCTGAATGCTCGCACCGTGCGCTTGCGGGTGTTTTTGATTGCCTCGTTGATGACCGGCGTGCTGGTGTCCATCAGCGGTTCCATCGGGTTCGTCGGGCTGATGGTGCCGCACATTGCGCGGCGGTTGGTCGGGGCGGAGCACCGGCGATTGCTGCCGGTATGCGTGTTGCTTGGCAGTCTGTTCCTCGTCTGGGTCGATGTGGCCGCACGCACCCTGATCGCCCCGGAAGACTTGCCCATCGGCGTCGCCACCGCCGCGATTGGTGGGTTGTTCTTCATCGGCCTGATGCGCCGCCGCTGATCCATTGTGGGAGCGAGCCTGCTCGCGATAGCGGCGGCACATCCAACATCACCTCGGCTGACCCACCGCTATCGCGAGCAGGCTCGCTCCCACAGGGATTGCAACTCTGCGTCTGCTTGATCGTTCCCACGCTCTGCGTGGGAATGCCGCCAGGGACGCTCCGCGTTGCGCTTTTGAATGTTTAACGGATGTGTCGAAACCGGGAAGTTTCCCACGGGGTTTTCAGGTTGTTCGTCGGACGTGGGCCCTCTAGTCTTGGGCTGTCGCTGAAAACTCAGCGATCGGGTGTGAGAACCCGGTAGAGGTTTTAATCCACCGCCAGTACCACCATAATTGCCGCCAGCTTATCCGCTGCCTGCAATGTCCTATGGCGGCTGTGTGCGGGCGGACTTCGGTCCGGCCGGAATTAGTCCTCTCTACCGGTTTCTCACCCCGCACATAGCTGCCACCACTCCGTCGCGTGAGAAACGACGAGTGATGGTTCCAATTGCTTAGAGGACGTTTCAATGAGTAAGAAAATTGTTCCCGATCCACCCATCGATATCACCATTCCCGAAGCCGAAAAATCACGCGACGACGACCTCCTCAAAGATCGCGAAGCCATAAAACGCGCCCTCGACTACTACCTCGATCCCCCGGTGCAATACACCGAAAAACCCCGCCGCCCCAGCACCCTGTTCCTGGTTGCCCCGGATGCCGGCACCGAAAGCCTGCTGGCCCACGCCTGTGAATCGTTGGCCTCGGCGAGTGTCCTGGCCAGCGATTTCGCCAACAACCTGATCGGCCCGCAGCGCCATACAGCGATGGCGATTCAGCAGGTCATCATGCTCGCGGAACTGGCGGTGAACCGGGCGCTGGACAACGTCGACCCGGCGTAGACCGCGTTATCGTTCATCGCGGGCAAGCCCGCTCCCACAGGATTTGTGCCGTACACAAATTTTGTTAATGACCGCTGTCCCTGTGGGAGCGGGCTTGCCCGCGATGACGGTGGCACATTCAACATCCCCGCCCCTGACACACCGCTATCGCGGGCAAGCCCGCTCCCACAGGACTTGTGTCGTGCATAGATTCAGCGCACGACACCTGCGCCCCAATGTGGCGCATCTTCTCGCACCAACGCGCCAGACGCGATCCTTCATGGTGCGTCATCCAAACCCCGCAACCGCTCTAATACGACATTTCCTTGCCCTTCCCCGACCGGGCACAGCCCTTGCTAAAGACCCTTCAGTCGTCCGCATCTGCCAACCATAAAAAACTTTAACGTTCATGGAGATCGCACAATGAAGCGTCGCAGTTTGATCAAGGCTTTCACACTATCGGCAAGCATTGCCGCGATGGGCATGGCCTGGACTGTCCAGGCCGCCGAGACCATCAAGGTCGGTATTCTGCATTCGTTGTCCGGGACCATGGCGATCTCCGAAACCTCGCTCAAAGACATGGCGTTGATGACCATCGACGAGATCAACGCCAAGGGCGGCGTCAACGGCAAGATGCTGGAGCCGGTGGTGGTTGACCCGGCATCGAACTGGCCACTGTTCGCCGAAAAGGGCCGGCAATTACTGACGCAGGACAAAGTCGCCGTGGTGTTCGGGTGCTGGACGTCGGTGTCGCGTAAGTCGGTATTGCCAGTGTTCGAAGAACTCAACGGCCTGCTGTTCTACCCAGTGCAATACGAAGGCGAAGAAATGTCGCCGAACGTGTTCTACACCGGCGCGGCGCCGAACCAGCAGGCGATCCCGGCAGTGGAATACCTGATGAGTGAAGAAGGCGGCAGCGCCAAGCGTTACTTCCTGCTCGGCACCGACTACGTCTACCCGCGCACCACCAACAAGATCCTGCGCTCGTTCCTGCACTCCAAAGGCGTGGCGGACAAGGACATCGAAGAGGTCTACACCCCGTTCGGTCATAGCGACTATCAAACCATCGTCGCCAACATCAAAAAATTCTCCGCCGGTGGCAAGACGGCGGTCATCTCTACGGTCAACGGCGACTCCAACGTGCCGTTCTATAAAGAGCTGGCCAACCAGGGCCTGAAAGCCACCGACGTTCCGGTCGTGGCGTTCTCCGTGGGCGAAGAAGAACTGCGCGGCATCGACACCAAACCGCTGGTGGGCAACCTCGCGGCGTGGAACTACTTCGAGTCGGTCGAGAACCCGCAGAACAAGAAGTTCGTCGCCGACTGGAAGGCCTACGCCAAGAAACACAACCTGCCGGGCGCTGACAAAGCGGTGACCAACGACCCGATGGAAGCCACCTATGTCGGTATCCATATGTGGGCGCAAGCGGCGGAGAAAGCCAAGTCCACCGACGTCAACAAAGTCCGCGAAGCCCTGGCCGGCCAGACTTTCGCCGCGCCGTCCGGCTACACCCTGACCATGGACAAGACCAACCACCACCTGCACAAACCGGTGATGATCGGCGAGATTCAGGCCGACGGTCAGTTCAACGTTGTGTGGCAGACCGAAGGGCCGATCCGCGCCCAGCCGTGGAGCCCGTTCATTCAGGGTAACGACAAGAAGCCGGACTATGCGGTGAAGAGCAACTGATTCACCCCGCTTAGCCTGATCGTTCCCACGCTCTGCGTGGGAATGCCTCAACGGACGCTCTGCGTCCGCTTTGGGACGCGGAGCGTCCCGGGCTGCATTCCCACGCGGAGCGTGGGAACGATCAATACAGGACACTCGTTATGCCCACCCTTTACCGCTTGATCCTCGCCCTCGCGCTGTTATTGCCGATGGCCACCCACGCCGGCGACGCCGAAGACTTCGTCGCGGCCAATCCCGTGCAGCAAGCCAAACTCCTGGAAACCTGGGCCGCGCAGCCCGATCCGGTTCGTATCGAATTGATCAACGCCCTGCAACAAGGTGAGTTGACCATCGATGGCCAACCAAAAACCCTGCGCCTGAACAATCGCCTGCGCGGTCTGATCGATACCGCGCTGGCCAGCCACCAATTGCTCGCCGCCGACGCCAAAATCCGCTTGGCCGCCGCGCAGCAATTGCAGAAAAGCGCCAAACCGGCGCAGTTGAAATTCCTCGACCAGCAACTGGCTGGCGAAAAAGACGAAACCGTTCACGCCGCCCTGAGCCTGGCACTGGCCAATTTGCAACTGGTCGACACCGACCCGACTGTGCGCCTCGCCGCTGTGCGCTTGCTCGGCGAAACCGGCGACCCGCTGGCCCGCACCCGCCTCGAAGGGTTGCTCGAACCCGGCGTCGAAGCCGATGCCAATGTGCGCACCGCCGCCGAAACCAGCCTGGCCCAGGTCAAGCGCAAACTGCTGATCGGCGAGATGCTCGGGCAGGCGTTCAGTGGTATGTCCCTCGGTTCGATCCTGCTACTCGCGGCGTTGGGGCTGGCGATCACCTTCGGCCTGCTCGGCGTGATCAACATGGCCCACGGCGAGATGCTGATGCTCGGCGCCTACTCGACTTACGTGGTGCAGCTGATGTTCCAGCGCTTCGCCCCACAAGCCATTGAGTTCTACCCGCTGATTGCCTTGCCGGTAGCGTTTTTTGTCACCGCCGGGATTGGCATGGCGCTGGAGCGCACGGTGATTCGTCACCTCTACGGCCGCCCATTGGAAACCCTGCTCGCCACGTGGGGCATCAGCCTGATGCTGATTCAGTTGGTGCGCCTGGTGTTCGGCGCGCAGAACGTTGAAGTGGCCAACCCGGCCTGGCTCTCGGGCGGGATTCAGGTGTTGCCGAATCTGGTGCTGCCGTACAACCGCATCGTGATCATCGCGTTCGCCTTGTTTGTGGTGGTGCTGACCTGGCTGCTGCTGAACAAGACGCGACTGGGCCTCAACGTGCGCGCCGTCACCCAGAACCGCAACATGGCCGCCTGCTGCGGCGTACCGACCGGGCGCGTCGACATGCTCGCCTTCGGCCTCGGCTCGGGCATCGCCGGCCTCGGCGGCGTGGCGCTGAGCCAGATCGGCAACGTCGGCCCGGACCTCGGTCAGAGCTACATCATCGACTCGTTCCTGGTGGTCGTGCTCGGCGGTGTCGGTCAATTGGCCGGTAGTGTTTTGGCCGCCTTCGGCTTAGGGATAGCCAACAAAATTCTCGAACCGCAGATCGGTGCGGTGCTGGGCAAAATCCTGATCCTCGCGCTGATCATTCTGTTTATCCAGAAACGTCCGCAAGGCCTCTTCGCACTGAAAGGACGGGTGATCGACTGATGAATCAGCCCCTACTGCTCACGGCCACACAAAAGGCCGGCCCAAAAGTCACCCTCGCTGTTGGCGCGGTGATCCTTGTTTTACTGCTGGCGTTGCCGCTGCTGTCGCTGTTATCGCCCATCAGTGTTTTTCACGTCTCGGCCTACACCCTGACGTTGGTGGGCAAGATTCTCTGCTACGCCATCG
This sequence comes from Pseudomonas sp. GW822-FHT02E03, assembly GCF_058802325.1. Taxonomy (NCBI): domain Bacteria; kingdom Pseudomonadati; phylum Pseudomonadota; class Gammaproteobacteria; order Pseudomonadales; family Pseudomonadaceae; genus Pseudomonas; species Pseudomonas sp. GW822-FHT02E03. The sequence continues at coordinate 53,415 of NZ_JBXAOA010000026.1, forward strand.
TCGCCCTGGCCCTCGATCTGGTCTGGGGTTACGCCGGCCTGTTGTCGCTGGGTCACGGTCTGTTCTTCGCCCTCGGCGGTTACGCGATGGGCATGTACCTGATGCGCCAGGCCTCGGGCGATGGCTTGCCGGCGTTCATGACCTTCCTCTCGTGGACCGAATTGCCGTGGTACTGGACCGGCACCAGCAGCTTCCTCTGGGCCATGTGTCTGGTGGTGTTGGCGCCTGGACTGCTGGCGCTGGTGTTCGGTTTCTTCGCCTTCCGTTCGCGGATCAAAGGCGTGTATTTCTCGATCATGACCCAGGCCCTGACCTTCGCCGGGATGCTGCTGTTTTTCCGCAACGAAACCGGGTTTGGCGGCAACAACGGCTTCACCAACTTCCGCACCATTCTCGGGTTTGGCATCACTGAACCGGGGACGCGTGCAGTGTTGTTTTTCGCCACGGTGTTGCTGCTGGTGGCGAGCCTGTTCATCGGTTGGCGGCTGGCGCAAAGCAAGTTTGGCCGTGTGCTGACCGCGTTGCGCGATGCGGAAAACCGCTTGATGTTCTGCGGCTACGATCCACGCGGTTTCAAGCTGTTCGTCTGGGTGTTGAGCGCGGTGCTGTGCGGCTTGGCGGGCGCGCTGTATGTGCCGCAAGTCGGGATTATCAACCCGAGTGAAATGTCGCCGACCAACTCCATCGAAGCCGCCGTGTGGGTGGCGCTGGGTGGTCGCGGCACGCTGATCGGCCCGCTGCTCGGTGCCGGCGTGGTCAACGGCATGAAGAGCTGGTTCACCGTGGCGTTTCCGGAGTACTGGCTGTTTTTCCTCGGTGCGCTGTTCATCGTCGTGACGTTGTATCTGCCTAAGGGTGTGATCGGTCTGCTGAAGAAAAGGGGCGAATCATGAGAATCACTGCAACGGCTGAATTCATGCTCGAACCGGCGTTTTTCCCCGTAGAGCCCAACAAAGATGCAGGTAGCAGCCGCGATGCCATCGGCCTCGGCCAACGCGTCGGCCCTGGCCTGAATACCCGTCACGGCACCATCCTGACCCTGGAAGACATCAGCGTCAGTTTCGATGGTTTCAAGGCGCTGAACGATCTGAACCTGTACATCGGCGTCGGCGAATTGCGCTGCATCATCGGCCCCAACGGCGCGGGCAAGACCACGCTGATGGACGTGATCACCGGCAAGACTCGCCCAAGTCATGGCAAAGCCTGGTTCGGTGAAACCCTGGACCTGACGCAGATGAGTGAAGTGCAGATTGCCCAGGCCGGCATCGGTCGCAAGTTCCAGAAGCCGACGGTGTTCGAGGCCTTGAGCGTGTTCGAAAACCTGGAACTGGCGCAGAAAACCGACAAGTCGGTGTGGGCCAGCCTGCGGGCTCGCCTCAGTGGCGAGCAGAAAGATCGCATCAGCGAAGTGCTGGAAACCATTCGCCTGACTGCCTCGGTCAATCGCCCGGCGGGTATGTTGTCCCACGGTCAGAAACAGTTTCTGGAAATCGGCATGCTGCTGATGCAAGACCCGCAACTGCTGCTGCTCGACGAACCGGTGGCGGGCATGACCGACGCCGAAACCGAATTCACTGCCGAACTGTTCAAGAGCCTGGCGGGCAAGCATTCGCTGATGGTGGTGGAACACGACATGGGCTTCGTCGGCTCGATCGCCGACCACGTCACCGTGTTGCACCAAGGCAGCGTGCTGGCCGAAGGGTCGCTGGAACAGGTGCAGGATAACGAGCGGGTGATCGAGGTGTACCTCGGTCGCTGAGAGCTGTGGAGATGATCGTTCCCACGCTCTGCGTGGGAATGCCGCCGGGGACGCTCCGCGTCCCGCTGACAATGCAGGGCTCAAGTCCTGCGCACGGGTGACGCGGAGCGTCACGGGATGCATTCCCACGCAGAGCGTGGGAACGATCACTGGGGGAGAATTTTGAACATGCTGCAAGTCGACACGCTGCACCAGTACTACGGCGGTAGCCACATCCTGCGGGGTCTGACGTTTGAGGTGAAGGTCGGCGAAGTCACCTGCCTGCTCGGGCGCAACGGTGTGGGCAAGACCACCCTGCTCAAATGCCTGATGGGTTTGCTGCCGGCCAAGGAGGGCGCGGTGAACTGGGAAGGCAAACCGATCACCACGTTCAAGCCGCACCAACGGGTACATGCCGGCATCGCCTACGTGCCTCAGGGTCGGGAAATCTTTGGCCGACTGACCGTGGAAGAAAACCTGCTGATGGGCCTGTCGCGCTTTCCCGGCTCCGAAGCCAAGGAAGTCCCGGCGTTCATCTACGAGCTGTTCCCGGTGCTGCTGCAAATGAAACAGCGGCGCGGCGGTGACTTGTCTGGTGGGCAACAACAGCAACTGGCGATCGGCAGAGCATTGGCCAGTCGTCCACGCTTGCTGATCCTCGACGAACCCACCGAAGGCATCCAGCCGTCGGTGATCAAGGAAATCGGCGCGGTGATCAAGCAGCTCGCGGCTCGCGGTGATATGGCAATTCTGCTGGTGGAGCAGTTCTATGATTTCGCCGCCGAACTGGCCGATCAGTACCTGGTCATGTCCAGAGGCGAGATCGTGCAACAAGGGCGCGGCGAAAATATGGAAGCCGAAGGTGTCCGTGGTCTGGTTACGATCTAACCTGCAGCCTCCTGACGATAAGTTAGAAATCATGAATTTACCTGCCCCTATCACGCTGTTCACCCCCAGCTGGCATGCCGAGCTGGAACTCGGCTACGCCCGTTTCGGCGACAGCACACGCCCGGTGCAGCGTCGCCACAAAGGCCCGCTGCGGGTGCAGAAGCATCTGTACGCCGAAGGCCCCGAGGTGTGCCAGCACATCATCGTCCACCCGCCGGGCGGGATTGCCGGTGGTGATCGGCTGGACATCTCGGCCTGCGTCGGCACGCATGCCTGGGCGCAAATCACCAGCCCCGGCGCCGCCAAGTGGTATCGCGCGGCAGGGCCGGCTTATCAGAAACTCGACCTGCGCGTGGCCGCCGGTGCTACGTTGGAGTGGCTGCCGCAAGAGACGATTATCTTCAGCGACGCTCAGGCGGAACTCAGCACCCGCATCGACCTTGAGGGCGATGCGCGGTTGTTCTACTGGGACGTGGTGGCACTGGGACGCCCGGCCAGCGGTGAGCGCTTTGACCTCGGGCATTTTCAGGCGCACCTGGATATCCGTCGCGACGGCCAGTTGCTCTGGCACGAACGCCAGCGCATTGTCGGCAATGATGGTTTGCTGGATTCGCCGATAGGGCTGGATGGCCAACCGGTGTTTGCGACGTTGCTGGTGACGGGCGACATTGATAGCGAATTGCTGGAGAGGTGCCGCTCGCTGCCCAATGACGTACGCGGGGATCTGACGCAGTTGCCGGGGCTTTTGGTGGCTCGTTGCCTGGCCAGTGAAGCGCTGTTGGCACGTGGTTGGCTGATCGATTTGTGGCGGTTGTTGCGCCCGGCGTTGCTGGGGCGAGAAGCCGTCCCGCCCAGAATATGGAGCACCTGATGTGTGCTTTTTGTGGGAGCGGGCTTGCCCGCGATAGCGGTCTTACAGACCACATCTCTATTGGATGTGATGACCCAATCGCGGGCAAGCCCGCTCCCACAGGGGATCTGTGTAAGCAGATCCAACTCTTTTTAATCTGCCCCTGATGGATCTCAACGATGGACCTGACCCCACGCGAAAAAGACAAGCTGCTGATCTTCACCGCCGGCCTCGTGGCCGAGCGGCGTTTGGCTCGCGGCGTGAAGCTCAATTACCCGGAGGCCATGGCCTACATTTCCGCGGCGTTGCTCGAAGGCGCGCGTGACGGCCAGACCGTGGCCGAGCTGATGCATTTCGGCACCACCCTGCTCAGCCGCGAACAAGTGATGGAAGGCATCCCGGAAATGATCCCGGAGATCCAGGTCGAAGCGACGTTTCCCGACGGCACCAAACTGGTCACCGTTCACCAACCGATCGCCTGAGGCCGCGCCATGACTTACCACATCCGTGATGCGCTGCTCGCCGACCTGCCAGCGATCCGCGACATCTACAACGACGCCGTGCTCAACACCACGGCGATCTGGAACGAACAGGCCGTGGACCTGGGCAACCGCCAGGCCTGGTTCAGCGCCCGGCAAACCCAGGGCTATCCGATCCTGGTGATCGTCGACGGCGACAACAGCGTACTCGGCTACGCTTCATTCGGTGACTGGCGCCCGTTCGACGGGTTCCGCCACACGGTCGAGCACTCGGTGTACGTGCGCAACGACCAGCGGGGCAATGGCCTCGGGCCGCAACTGATGGAAGCACTGATCGAACGCGCCAAAGGCTGCGGCAAACACGTGATGGTCGCGGCCATCGAAAGCGGTAACGGCGCCTCGATCCGGCTGCATGACCGGGCCGGTTTTGTCGTCACCGGCCAAATGCCGCAGGTGGGTACCAAGTTCGGCCGCTGGCTGGACCTGACCTTCATGCAACTGATCCTCGACCCGGGCGCAATGCCGCCCGGTCCCCACAAGGAGTGATACCCATGAACGCCGCCCAACTGCGCCGCGTCAATGTTGAAAGCTTTGCGCACTATCGTCAGGGTTTGATTGATTTGCTGCTCGACGCCGTCGGCTATGGCGCCAGTGTCGGGTTCATGGCGGATCTGGATGCGACCCAGGCCCGAGCCTATTTCGATGAAGTCCAGGAGAACCTGAACAAAGGCAACGTGCTGCTCTGGGTGGTGGTCAAGGACGAACAGGTACAGGCCAGCGTGCAATTGACGTTGTGCCAGAAAGCCAATGGGCTGAATCGCGCCGAAGTGCAGAAACTGCTGGTGCGTGAACATGCCCGTCGTCGTGGCCTGGGCCAACAGATGATGCATGCCGTTGAGCTCGCGGCCCGCCAACACAAACGCGGCATGCTCTACCTCGACACGGAAGCCGGCTCCCCCGCCGAAGACTTCTACAAGGCTTTGGGTTACACCCGCGCCGGCGAAATCCCCGACTACGCCTGCGACCCGAATGGCCGCTACAAACCGACTGCCCTCTATTACAAGATTCTCCAAGGAGCCCATTGATGATTCCCGGTGAATACCAGATCCAGCCCGGCGACATCGAACTCAACGTCGGCCGCCGCACCCTCAGCCTGAAGGTGGCCAACAGCGGTGACCGGCCGATCCAGGTCGGCTCGCATTATCACTTCTTCGAAACCAACGACGCCCTGACCTTCGACCGCGCCGCCAGCCGCGGCATGCGCCTGAACATCCCCGCCGGCACCGCCGTGCGCTTCGAGCCGGGGCAGAGCCGCGAGGTCGAGTTGGTGGACCTGGCCGGGCATCGCCGGGTGTTCGGGTTTGCCGGCAGGATCATGGGCGACCTCGACTAACTGATCGTTCCCACGGTCCCCGTGGGAATGCACCCCGTGACGCTCCGCGTCACATAACGGCGGACGCAGAGCGTCCATGGCGGCATTCCCACGCAGAGCGTGGGAACGATCAATGAAGGAACTGCAATGAAGATTTCCCGTCAGGCCTACGCCGACATGTTCGGCCCCACCGTCGGTGACAAGGTCCGTCTGGCCGACACCGAGCTGTGGATCGAAGTGGAACAGGACTTCACCACCTACGGCGAAGAAGTGAAATTCGGCGGCGGCAAAGTCATTCGCGACGGCCAGGGCCAGAGCCAGTTATTGGCCGCAGAGGTCGTTGACACCCTGATCACCAACGCCCTGATCATCGACCACTGGGGCATCGTCAAGGCCGACGTCGGCCTCAAGGACGGGCGCATCGCCGCCATCGGCAAGGCCGGCAACCCGGACATCCAGCCGAACGTCACCATCGCCGTCGGCGCCAGCACCGAAGTCATTGCCGGTGAAGGCATGATCCTCACCGCCGGCGGCATCGACACGCATATCCACTTCATCTGCCCGCAGCAGATCGAAGAAGCACTGATGAGCGGCGTCACCACCATGATTGGCGGCGGCACCGGGCCGGCCACCGGCACCAACGCCACCACGTGCACCTCCGGGCCGTGGCACCTGGCGCGCATGCTTCAGGCCGCCGACGCGTTCCCGATGAACATCGGCCTCACCGGCAAGGGCAACGCCAGCCTGCCGGAACCGCTGATCGAGCAGGTCAAGGCCGGCGCCATCGGCCTCAAGCTGCACGAAGACTGGGGCACCACCCCGGCGAGCATCGACAACTGCCTGAACGTCGCCGACCAGTACGACGTTCAAGTGGCGATCCACACCGACACCCTCAACGAGTCGGGCTTCGTCGAAACCACCCTCGCCGCCTTCAAGGGCCGCACCATCCACACCTACCACACCGAAGGTGCCGGCGGCGGCCATGCCCCGGACATCATCAAGGCCTGCGGTTTTGCCAACGTATTGCCGAGCTCGACCAACCCGACCCGGCCGTTCACCCGCAACACCATCGACGAACACCTCGACATGCTGATGGTCTGTCACCACCTGGACCCGAGCATTGCCGAAGACGTGGCCTTCGCCGAAAGCCGCATTCGCCGCGAAACCATCGCCGCCGAAGACATCCTCCACGACCTCGGCGCCTTCTCGATGATCAGCTCCGACAGCCAGGCCATGGGCCGCGTCGGTGAAGTCATCACGCGCACCTGGCAGACCGCCGACAAAATGAAAAAGCAGCGCGGCCCGCTGCCCGGTGATGGCGAAGGCAACGACAACTTCCGCGCCAAACGCTACATCGCCAAGTACACCATCAACCCGGCGATCACCCACGGCATCAGCCACGAAGTGGGCTCGGTGGAAGTGGGTAAATGGGCGGATCTGGTGCTGTGGCGCCCGGCGTTCTTTGGCGTAAAACCGACGCTGATCCTCAAGGGCGGTGCGATTGCGGCCAGCCTGATGGGTGACGCCAACGCTTCGATCCCGACGCCGCAACCGGTGCACTACCGCCCGATGTTCGCCAGCTACGGCGGCTCGCTGCACGCCACAAGCCTGACGTTTATCAGCCAGGCGGCGCAGGAAGCCGGTTTGCCCGAAACGTTGGGCCTGAAAAAGAAAATCGCGGTGGTCAAAGGTTGCCGTGACGTGCAGAAAACCGATCTGATCCACAACGATTACCTGCCAAACATCGATGTCGATCCGCAGACCTATCAGGTCAAGGCCGACGGTGTGTTGCTATGGTGTGAACCGGCAGAAACCCTGCCGATGGCTCAGCGCTACTTCCTGTTTTGAGTCGCTGATACGTCACAAGCAAAGGCCTCGAACATCTGTGTCGAGGCCTTTGGTTTTGCCCGCATTGCTAACGGTGTGCAACCCCAAGCAGCGCTAAGCGGGCCCGATCCATCGCTTGCCGGGTAAGTATTCTCAACCGTTGCCTGATTTGCTGATCGATGTCCTCCAGCGCCTGGGTGTAGTCATCGTCACTCATGAGCTGCCCCTCGGCGAAGTCGTTTTCGTCGTTGCCCAACTCGCGACACAACTGGTTGACCTGCACATCCAGGGCAGACTTCGCCTTCGGGGTAACCGCCTCGGCCCGACGTAGCAACGCCTCCTGTAATTCGGTGATGGCGTCAATCCGTCGTTTCAAGCCATTCAGTTCATCAGGGTACGAAGTCTCCAGCCAGGTTTTCCAGACAGGTTGCTCAAGCAACCGATCCGGCAGCAGATCACCTTCCTCCAGCGCCACGATCCGCTCGAACGCCGCGTCGATCATCTGCCGGGTCACCCCGGCGATCTTGCGAAACTGCATGCCCCGGGCCTGCCATGGCAGAGACAGACGCTCGGCCAGGTCGGTCATGTAGGCCAAGTGGACTTCCACTTCATCGATCGTGCCGGTGACATCGCCATGTTCGTCAACCCGTCGGAACTGCTCGCCTGCCGCCACCCGCGCGGCGACTCGGTGACGGGCGATGGCGCCGATCTCATCGAGGCGAGATTTGCCCAGCGCCAGTTCCAGCAATTGTGGTTCGATCAGGTCCAGACGACCCAGGGCATAGGCCTCATGGATCAACACCTGCACCCCCATGGCGTTGAACAGTTGCGTTCCACCGTCCACACATTCGGTGGGCGCGGCGGCTTCGGCAAACAACCTGACCCGCAGTTCGCTGTTCTGTGCCATGGCCTCGAGCATCCGCCAGACCTTGGCGGTCAAGTCCACCCGATAGGCGCCGCCGGCCGTGAAGTCGGCGGACTGGGTGAGCCTGCGGATTTCATTGAAGAACGGTAGCGAGTCGAACTCATCCTCAACGTCGTACCAGACTTCCTGCACGGCCAGCCATTGCGACTCTGTCAACCCCTGAGACCACTCCAGACTGTCCAGCGTGCCTCGGGGCGGATACAGACGCTCGGGGTCCAGGCCGACCGACTCGATGTATAACCTGAGGGTGTTCAGATTGTCCGGCGAGATCCAGCGCGGCTCTTGACTGATCAAAGTGCGCGCCAACAATTCGGCGCGAAATGAGCCGGGAGCGACATCCGGTACCCGAGTGATCGGGTTATAGCGCAAATCCAGATGAATATTGTGTGGGCGCGGGTGAGAAAACAGACCCACAGGCCAACTGTCCAGACCCGTCTCGCTTAGCAACAGTGTCTGCAGGCCTGGCATCCGACTGACGTCAGGATTGAGCTTCAACGGGTTGCCGCTCAAGTCTAAAGACCTCAGGCGGGTCAACCTCTTCAGACGTGCGACCGCCAGCACATCCAGTTCGATGCGGTTGTCATTGAGGTACAGATCGGTGAGATGGCTCATGTCACTGACCGCCTGCGGAATAGTGGTCAGCCGGTTGCCTTGCAGGTTGAGCTGCCTGACCCGATGGAACGCCTCCAAAAAAGGCTCAGCCTGCGCAGTGAGCTCGCCATTGCTCAGGCTCAGCATGGTGACATGGTCAAAGTTGGCTTCCAGCTTCGGCAGGGTCGCCAGGTGGCGACCCATCATTGGAATGTTGTCCAGCAGCAATGCCTGGGGCAGAACCACACCCGCTGCCTCGGATCCCGGTGGCCCGGCTCGGCGCCAGCATTGCCTGATCGTTTTATAGAGCAGGTTTCGCGACCGCCCCTCCGCCAGACCCGCCGAGCTGAATCGAAACGAGGCGGTGGGCGATTTCAGCCAGCGTTGCAGCGCCCGGTTCAACTGATTGAACTCAACCTCCAGCGCTGCAAGACGCTCATGCGCCGAGCCGCCATTCTGAGTGAACCCCGCCAGCAAGGTCTCGACCTGCTCTTGTGTGAACCCCGGATATAGCGAACAGGCTCGACGACGCAACCCCAAACCGTGCGGTGCTTGCTGTGCGTAACTTTGCATACCGCCACGAAGACGCATGATGGACGGATCATAAAAAGGCTTGAGAACAGGGTTTTCCAGCAATACAGGCGCAAATTGGTCGCGCACCAGCGGATGTGTCTGGATCCTGTTTTCCAGCCGTTGCGCCTCGTGGATATCAAAGCCCAGGGTGGTGCGCTGGGTATCGGGTAACGCGTGCAGCACCGCGGCATATAGTGTGTCGTCACCATGCAGGTGCTGATTGAGCGCATCCCGTGCCTGGTATTGGCCGTCTTCCCCGAGAATCAACAGCTTGCGCATCGGAGCGTCCACCGGGCCGATACTGTCGAATAACCGGCCATGAGCCGAGTATTCGCGAATTTCCAGCCGCAGATCACTCGGCCAGCCTGGCAGGGTCTCAAGCGAGTGCAAGACCAGCCGGGTCGTGTCGGTGCTGTACAGTTCTTTGAGGTATAGCCCTTCATAAGCGCGAGCCAAGCGTATTTGCTGCTCCGCGTGTCGGGCCTGTTGCGCCAGGTTCAGGGGCGTGCGTTGTTTCTCGTTCAAATGTTGCAAGTCCGCGGGATCTGCATGACGCAACAGATCCTCGGCCATGCTGATCGAGAGATCCGGATAGTCGCTTTTGAGCCGTCGCACCAACAGATTGTCCGAGCGTTCGCGACGCGAATACAGGTAGTCGAAAAGTCGTCTTTGCGATTGTCGTGCCTGCCCGCCAAGCAGCTCTCGGGTGGCCTTGATACGCGCCTGGCGGTCACCGCCCAGCCACTCGCCAAGGAGTTCACGAAGCTCATGTTCATCAAGGAACTCGACAACCCGCTCAGGTAACATGCCGGCGACAAGCTCTTGTCGGCTCATGCGCAATGTATGCGCCGGTAACGCACCGGCAAAACCCTCCTTGATCGACGCGCCTGACAGATTCGCTGCGTCGAAAACCTCGATGGCCTTGCCCTCGGGCCAGCTCCGCACCTCAGTCATGAACCGCGGTACAAGCTCAGCCCATTCGTCATCGATCCGATTGCCGAGAATTCGTCCTGCACAATCCTCGGCATCGGCATACGCGTTAAAGCGCTTAAGCGTGTCGCGTAATGAGGCGGGCGGCGTTTCGTGCTCCACGTGGAGCCAGCGCAGCATATCCTCATGCACGCCGCTGACGACCGATATGTGTTCCAGGGTTTCATCGGAGAACCTATCCACTGAAGCCCCCAGACGCCGGAGCAACCGGCTCTTGTCCCATTCAAGCGGTTGATCGAGTTCGGTCTTCCAGCTGCCGGCGCCGTTGTGCTCCAGCAGCGGCTGATAAGCATCGGGCCGGCTCGGATGCTGGAGGCGATGCTGCCCGGTCTCCGGATCCTGCATCAACGCATAGCATTTGTCGTCGAGCCGCAGCAGGTCCTGTTCTTGATACCGCAACAGGCCCTCTTCGCTGACCGGTGCATCCACCGGCAAGACCATCGCTTGTTCATAGGGTTTCAGGTCCGGGTTCCACAACCGCTCCTTGCCGGCCACCTCCACCGGTTTGAGATCTTCGACAAATGGCGAGATGTTGATCGGGGCATGCCTGCCACTGGGCAAAACGTGCCCGGCGCCCATGAGCGTCAACTGCGCAAAGTTGATCAACACGCCGTTGATGTACGCCGAGGCCTGCGCCTTATCACCCTTACTCCAGTCTTCGATGCCCTCGGCCAGTTCCGCGAGCATTTGCGCGACCATGATTCCCAGCATGGCTTCGCCAAGACCGGGCACCAGCATCGCGGTGAAATTGAAGAGGTTCCAGCCAACCGACAGATAGCTGGTCAAGCGTTTGAAGCGGGCGGTAGCGTCTTCGTCGTCGGTCGGCACGGCGATGCATCGCGCATCGGCAATGGCCTTGTCGCGGCGTTCGAGAAACAGTGTCTGCCACAACTCACCGGTAATGAGGTTGGTGAACGGTTCTGCGTTGGGATTCTCGACCGCCGTTTCGCGCCACCACGGGCCCATGTCGAGAGGTTCGCGCTGCTGCCAGGTGAAGGTCGTGAGGCGTTCGTTGACCCGGGCGAAAAAGTGACCTTTATCTTTGTGTGCCACAAATCGGCTGAAAAAGGTCTGGTACCCGGTATCTCGCAACTGACCGAGCAGGGTTGTCATGAACGCGACCAGCGATGGGTATTCCTTCAACGGCTGTTGCGGATCCTCCGGCACATAAGCGATCAGCGGACCGGATAAACGGCTCTGCCGGTAAATATCTTCTCTGCGCAACAGTTCATCGTCCACACCCTGCGCACCATTGGCAAAGAACGCCTGCAACAGTTTGTATTGCTCGTATTCTCGCCCTTGCAACACTGGAATGCGCTGCGACCAGTCCAGCCAGAACTTCAAGGTGACGGGGGTCAGGGCATCGATGGCGCGTTTGATCTGCGACGGTTCGCTGACCGCGCTGAACAACACGATGCCGGTCAACCTGAAACCCATCAGCGATAAACGATGAGCGTGCAACGGGCGGTCGTACAACGTGATACCCGCGCGGTTCTCACAGACATCGCACAGTTTGGCGTAGGCGTGATCGCTGATATCGCCCTTCAATCGGGCAACCAGCGCCGCCACCTGAAAGGCTGCCTTCTCGCTGGCGATTGAATCTTGCTGCAAGGTTCGCTGCGCCATGGGTGTTGCGGGCAACAGGATGGATTTGATGTGTTGCTGGTACTGCTCACCAATATTCAGACGTCGGCATAACGACGCAAACCTTGGCAACGTGATCTGCGGGACCCGCGCAAGAACGCCACGGGCATCCTTGCGATAGATACCCGAGCTGCTGCGCCATGCATCTTGCTCGGTTTCAGACGTTTCGAAATTATGTAATGCCGCCTCCAACAAGGTAGATGAGCGGACGCGACTGGCACCGGTATCGATGCCAAAGATAATCTTGCTCGGCACTTCAAGTTGCACGACCCAATCATCAACGTTTTCGACCACATCAAAGTTTGCTTTTAATAACGAACCTAGCAGAGGCTCGGCGAATGCCTTTATCTCCTGTTGCAAATTAGCCAGCGTCTTGTCCAGCACGGCCTGCAAGCGCCAGCGCCGTTCAATCAGTGCTTTAAGCTGTTGGCGGTCAATGGCTCGCGCGTCGCCATACCAATCGGGAATCTGTGGATCCAGTTCCGTAAGGGCTTTCAACCTTGGCGCCGATGCACACTTGATCGAGTCCGGGATAACACCGAGTACGCGACTGTAATGCCTGCCGTTGTTTTCTATTTGAGACGCTTCAGACGTTTCCAGCGAATTGCTTCCATGCAAATCAGCCACTGTTCAATCACCTTGCTGTCAGGTCGGGAATCAACAGCTTTATTCACCCTCGGCAAAAACAAAAGACGAAATATCGGGTAAGCCCTCCTTGAAAAGGCACTGGAACCTTCGAAAATCATGTGGCCGAAAATACACAGATACCACCACGCAGCCGCGGGCGTATGCCAACCGGTGAGCGGTCTTCTTTTCGCAATCAAAAGCGCTACTATGCGACTCGCTGTCTCGCACTCAGGTAACCGCCATGCGCCTTTCCGAATTCATCGTGTTACACGTTGACCGCATCGTCGATGAATGGGAGCAATTCGCCAAAACCATCACCCCTGCCGCCGAATCCATGGACCGCACCGCACTGCGTGACCATTCAAGGTCGATCCTGCTGGCGGCTGCGCGGGACATGACCAAGCCCCAGAGCGCCAGCGAGCAGCTGGCCAAAGCCCGTGGCGAAGGCCCGGAAAAGACCCCGAGCCTGGACGAAGCCGGCGCCAGCCATGGCGAGCTGCGGCATACCGTGGGGTTTGACCTGGTACAGATGACCAGCGAGTTCCGCCATCTGCGCGCCTGCGTGATCCGCTTGTGGGTCAACAGCCTGGACACCCCCGACATCGCCTATTTCCAGGACATGATCCGTTTCAACGAAGCCATCGACGAAGCCCTGGCCGAATCTACGGCGGCCTATGCCGAGCAGGTCAATCATTCCCGGGACATTTTTCTGGCAATTCTTGGCCATGACCTGCGCGCACCGCTGCAAGCGGTAAGCATGTCCACCGAAATACTGATGCGTAAAACCAACCTTGAGGGCGACGCATTGACCTGTGCGCTCCACATCAAGCGTGGCACCCGCCACATGGCGGTGATGGTCGGCGATTTGCTGGAGCTGGTCCGCAGTCGCCTGGGCAAGAGCCTGCCGATCGAACCGGCGCCCATGGATCTGGCCGATACGGCGCGTGAAGCGATTGCCCAGGCCTGCGCCGCTCAGCCGCAATGCGATCTGACGTTGAGCGTCGAAGGCGATACCCAAGGTGTGTGGGATGGCCGAAGGCTGGATCAGATGCTGCAGAACCTGATCGGCAATGCCTTGCAACACGGTTCGAACAACAGCGCGGTCAAGCTCACCCTCAGGGGCGAAGCGGACAGCGTTCGGCTCACCGTGCACAACGACGGTGCGCCGATTCCACCCGAGGTGCTCCCCACGATCTTCGATCCGCTGGTACGCAATGCCGACGAAGCGCTTAACGGGCCGACCACCAGCCTTGGTCTGGGACTGTTCATCGTCAAGGAAGTGGTCAAGGCCCATCAAGGGACGATCGACGTCAGCTCCAATGAGGCTGATGGCACGATGTTTACCGTGGTGTTGCCAAGAAAGCTCTGACGGCGGTAGACCGCGTTATCGTTCTTCGCGAGCAAGCCCGCTCCCACATTTGATTTGTGTACGCCGCAAATCCCCTGTGGGAGCGGGCTTGCTCGCGAAAGCGTCCTCTAGGGCAACACAAAAACACCAGAACGACTACTCAACCACCAACCGCCCCAACCGCTGCTTGAGCATGCGGTTCTCGGCCCGCAGTTGCTGGACTTCTTCCAGCAGGTCCAGCGCCAGGGCGACGCCTTCCCATTCCAGCTCCAGGTCGCGCCGCAGCTTGGCTGCGCGCTTGGCCAGTGCCAGTTCATAATCGGTGAAACGCCAATCCTTGGGCTGTGCTCCCTGAGGTTCGAGGATGCCGTGTTCGACGATCTCGATCACATGCACGTCCGACAGTTCGGTCGCCTCGCAGAATTCCGCCAGGTCCAATAGAACGATCACGGGCTCGCTCATGATTGGCTACTCCTTATCTCAAAATCAAAAGTTCTCTCGCGGATCGAAAGCGGCTTTTTTCGCCAGCTCCTCCCACAATTCTTTGACGTCATGGTCGAGTTTTTTCGGCATCACTGCCTTGAGCTGCACGAACAGGTAGCCGCGGTGACCATGCTTGTGCAGCAGGCCGTGGCCCTTGGCGCGCATGCGCTGGCCATTCTGGCTGCCGGCCGGAACCTTGAGGTTGATCTTGCCGGTCAGGGTCGGCACTGCGACTTCGGTCCCCAGCGCCAGCTCCCACGGCGCCAGCGGCAAGGTGATGATCAGGTTCTCGCCTTCGACGTCGAATTTGGGGTGCGGCGCAAAACGGATGGTCAGGTACAAGTCGCCATTGGCTCCGCCACCGATGCCCGGAGCACCCTGGCCCTTGAGGCGGATGCGCTCACCGTCGGTCACGCCAGCGGGGATCTTCACGTTCAGGCTTTTACTGGTGTTGCTGACATGCTGGCCGGCAGCGTTGTAATGCGGCACCTGGAAGCTGACCTTCTTCGATTCGGTCGAGAGGGTTTCTTCAAGAAAAACCGGTAATTCCATTTCCACGTCTTGCCCTCGACGCCCGGCGCTATGGCCCGACCGTCCACCACCACCGAAACCCGGACCACGGTTGCCGAAGATCGAACTGAAAAAGTCCGAGAAATCGCCCGTGTCCTGACCGCCACCCCCGAAACCACCGCGGCTCTGCCAACCCGGTGGGCCCTGAAAGGGCTGACCGTGGTGGCCGTATTTGCGCAAGTCGTCGTATTCGGCGCGCTTGTCGGCGCTTTTCAGCGCTTCATAGGCTTCCGAAGCGTCCTTGAATTTGGCCTCGGCGTCCTTTTCCTTGCTGACGTCGGGGTGGTATTTGCGCGCCAGCTTTCGATAGGCGGCCTTGATCGCCTTATCGTCCGCGGTCGGCTCCACACCGAGAATCTTGTAATAGTCTTTGAAGTCCATCGAGGGAATCACCATCCATTATCGAAATCGCGCAGCCAGGCACAGCATGCTCTTGTTTGCAGCGTTTGGATTGACCGATCTCAAGGTTGTGACCGGGCAGCGCATCAGAAGTTTATCGGCAGCAGGGCGCGGTTCTTGCAGTCGCCCCAGGGGTTACCAAGTCTATGCAGGGAAGTTTGGGGGTGATTGGGCATCTTTCAAGCGCTGAGCACTGCGATTTAACGGATAGTCGGCCTACGAATCTTCGCCGCACTGACATACACTGCGCGGCCGTTTTTTAACCGGAACTTGAAAGACATGAAAAACGCATCTCCAGCCCGTGCCTGTGGTATCGACTTCGGCACATCCAACTCCACCGTCGGCTGGCTGCGCCCCGGCATGGAAACGCTGATCGCGCTGGAGGACGACAAGATCACCCTGCCCTCGGTGGTCTTCTTCAATATGGAAGAACGCCGCCCGGTGTACGGCCGGCTGGCGCTGCACGAGTACCTGGAAGGTTACGAAGGCCGGCTGATGCGCTCGCTCAAAAGCCTGCTGGGTTCCAAACTGATCAAGCACGACACCAGCGTCCTCGGCACGGCGATGCCGTTCAAGGACCTGCTCGGCCTGTTCATCGGCCAGTTGAAGAAGCGTGCCGAAACCGCTGCCGGTCGGGAATTCGAGGAAGTGGTGTTGGGCCGGCCAGTGTTTTTCGTCGATGACGATGAAATGGCCGACCAGGAAGCAGAAAACACCCTGGTAGACGTGGCCCGCGCCATCGGTTTCAAGGATGTCTCGTTCCAGTACGAACCGATTGCGGCGGCGTTCGACTATGAGTCGACCATCGAAAAAGAAGAGCTGGTACTGATCGTCGACATCGGCGGTGGTACCTCGGACTTCTCGCTGGTGCGCCTGTCGCCTGAGCGCCGCAACCACGACAACCGTCACGACGACATTCTCGCCACCGGTGGCGTGCATATCGGCGGGACCGATTTCGACAAGCAGCTGAGCCTGCAAGGCCTGATGCCGCTGTTTGGCTACGGCAGCCGGATGAAGAGCGGCGCCTATATGCCGACCAGTCACCACATGAACCTGGCGACCTGGCACACCATCAACTCGGTGTACTCGCAGAAGTCGACCCTGGCCCTGGGCAGCATGCGTTACGACATCGAAGACACCGGCGGCATCGATCGCCTGTTCAAGCTGATCGACCAGCGCGCCGGGCATTGGCTGGCCATGGAAGTGGAAGAAACCAAGATTCAATTGACCCACGCCGACAGCCGCCATGTGCCACTGGATCGGATCGAGCCGGGTTTGAGCGTGGAACTGAGCCGGGTACTGTTCGAATCGGCCATCGACAATCTGCTAGAGCGAGTGCGCAACAGCGTGACCCAATTGCTGGCAGACGCCAATGTGCGGGTCGATCAGGTGGACACCGTGTTCTTCACCGGAGGTTCGAGCGGAATCCCGGCGCTGCGCAACAGCGTCTCGGCGATGTTGCCGAATGCGCGGCATGTGGAAGGGAACATCTTCGGCAGCATCGGCAGCGGGTTGGCGATCGAGGCGATGAAACGCTACGGCACCCTCGCATAATGATCGTTCCCACGCTCTGCGTGGGAATGCCGCCATGGACGCTCTGCGTCCGCTGTTGAGGCTGTGACGCGGAGCGTCACGGGATCATTCCCACGCAGAGCGTGGGAATGATCGGGCGGGGTTACACCATCCCCACCTGCTTCAACTCACTCTTCAGATACGCGTAATAAATCGGCCCCGCCACCACCCCCGGCAGGCCGAACGCGGCTTCGAACACCAGCATTGCCAGCAGCAACTCCCACGACTTGGCACTGATCTGCCCGCCTACGATGCGCGCGTTGAGGAAGTATTCGAGCTTGTGGATAACGATCAGGTAACCCAGCGCCGCCACCGCCACCCAGATCGACAGCGACAAGCCGACGATGGTGATCAAGGTGTTGGAGATCAGGTTGCCGATCACCGGCAGCAGGCCGAGCAGGAAGGTCAGCACGATCAGGGTTTTGGTCAGCGGCAGCTTGATCCCGAACATCGGCAGGACCACCGCGAGAAAAATCCCGGTGAAGAAGGTGTTGAGCAGGGAAATCTTGATCTGGGCGAAAACGATGTTGCGAAACGCCTGGACCAACAAGTGCAAACGGTCGAACAGCGCCGCGGCCAACGGTTTTCGCTTGGTCACATCCGGCGCTCGCTGCAAGGCAATGATCGCCCCCAGCACCATGCCGATCAGCAGCGTCACGAACATGTGCGCCGCGTCCTTGCCCACCAGTTGCAAATCACTGAGGTGCTTGCTCATCCACTGACCGATGGCCACGCGAAACTCGGCGGCACTGGCCGGTAGATAAGCGTCGATGAACGGCGGCAACTGCCCCCGCGCGCGGTCGACCACGACCATGAATTTGTCGAGAGAAGCGCCAGGGTTTTCCGCCTCGTGCAGCAGAAAGCTGATCGCACCGGCAAAGATCAGCGCCAGCACGCTGACTACTAATGTCCCCAGCAACGCCACCGCCAGCCAACGCGCACGGCGGCCTTCGATCAGCCGCTGCAATTGCGGCGTGAGCATGTTGACCAGTTCGAACACCAACAACCCGGCCAGCAGGCTGGGCAGTAATCGCAGAGGGAGCACCAGCAGCAAACCACCAAAAATGATGACCCAGCTGATAAGCAACAAGACCTGACGCTGAGAAAACGCTGACATACAGCCTCAAAACGAACGACGTAAAAGGATTGGCAGTCTGCCAGCGATCCGGGGCGAGCACTAGGGATTGTGTCGGTCGACCTTACCGGCCCCTTCGCGAGCAAGCCCGCTCCCACACTGGATCTCCTGTGAACACACCATCTGTGCACGCCTGAGAATAAATGTGGGAGCGGGCTTGCTCGCGAAGGGGCCAGCACAACCGCCACAAAGCCTCCCGAGCTGACCGCGCTGTTTATTTTTTCTTCAGGCAATCGCTCATGAAGGTTTTGCGTGCATCACCCGTGAGGGCCTGGGTGGTGGCGGTGGCGTTGCAGGTTTTCATCTTTTCTTGTTGAGGGG
Organism: Pseudomonas sp. GW822-FHT02E03; assembly: GCF_058802325.1. Lineage (NCBI taxonomy): Bacteria > Pseudomonadati > Pseudomonadota > Gammaproteobacteria > Pseudomonadales > Pseudomonadaceae > Pseudomonas > Pseudomonas sp. GW822-FHT02E03. The sequence continues at coordinate 71,747 of NZ_JBXAOA010000026.1, forward strand.
TCATGGGCTTGGCGGCATCGGCGGCCGGCGCGGCTTTGAGGCAGGTGCTCATGAAGGCTTTGCGCTCGTCGCCCTTGAGGCTTTTTGCGGTAGCGTCGGCATTGCAGGTGGTCATTTTGTTCTGCTGGGCAGTGGCGGCGAAACCCTGGGAGCAGAGCAGCAAACCGACCATCAACAACGGGGCACGCAACATCTTCATGGAGTGTTCTCCTTGTTACCGCACCGATGGATGCGGCCTTGTTTCGGAGTGTAGACAAAGCCTGTTACACGTTCACCTGCTATCGAGGTGGCTGCGTCGATATTGCTCAGGTGTGCACCCGGCCTGACGCTGAAACATCGCGATGAATGCCGAGCCGGTGCTGTACCCCATGTCGAAGGCGATTTCCTGAATGCTGCGCTGGCTATCGAGCGCTTCGATCGCCGCCAGAAACCGCAACCGTTGCCGCCACTCCCCGAAACTCATGCCCAACTCGCGGACAAACTGCCGGGCCAACGTGCGTTCGCTGACGTGAATTTGCGCGGCCCAGTGCGCCAATGGTCGGTTATCCCCAGGCTCGGCCTGCAAGGCCTCAAGAATTCCAAGCAACCCGGGACTGCTGGCGTAAGGCAAATAACACTCATGCTTCGGCGCCTGTTGCAGTTGGTCCACCAGCACTTGAGCCAGACGCTTGTCAGCATCGTGCTCGGGAATTTTCACATCGCGGGCGGCGAAGTCTTTCAGGATCGCCTTGAGGATGTCGCTGATCGCCAGGGTGCAAGCCTGCTGCGGCAGATCACGGCACAGCGCCGGCGCAAGGCAGACCGCGCGATAGTTGATCGGCTGATTGCTATAGAAACTGTGCTCGGTCCCGGGCGGCACCCACACCGCGTATTGCGGCGGCGACATGAAGCGGCGGCTGCCGATTTCCATGTGCAAGACCCCATTGGCCGAGTACTCGAGAGTGCCCCAAGGGTGATGGTGGGCCGAGGCGTATTCATGGGTGTTGAAATCGGCATAACGGAAATAGACCGGGGCCGGCAGCTCGCTGAAATCCAGCAGGTCGATGTGTTTGCTGTTCATGCTGTCCGGAATCAGAGGCAGGTTGTCTGGATCGAAGTATAGGCATTGATTCAGACAAGCGGATAATCACCCTTCATTAACGTTCTGGTTTTTCCCGATGCAATACGCTTATCCCCTGCTGGCCATTTTCATTTGGGCCGGCAACACCGTGATCAACAAACTCGCAGTCGGCGCGATCTTTCCCGCCGAAATCGGCTTCTACCGCTGGTTGCTGGCCGCAATGCTGTTCACGCCTTTCATGCTTAAACCGGTGATCACCCACTGGCCGTTGATCCGCCCGAATCTGGGCAGGATTTTCATCCTCGGCGTACTCGGTATGGCGGTTTATCAAAGCCTGGCCTACTTCGCCGCGACGCTGACCTCAGCCACCAACATGGGGATCATTCTGTCGCTGATGCCGTTGATGTCGCTGGCCATGGCGATTGTCAGCCTCGGCCAACGCCTGACCGCCGGAGCACTGGCCGGCGCGGTGCTGTCGTTTGCGGGTGTTTTAGTGGTGGTGTCGTCCGGCAGCCTTGGCGCATTGCTGGAACACGGGGTGAACCTGGGCGATGCGATGATGCTGATCGCCACGCTGGCGTATGCGATTTACAGCACCCTTTTGAAAAAGTGGCAGTTGCGTTTGCCGCCGCTGGTGTTGCTGTATTTGCAGGTGCTGGTCGCGGTGGTGGTGCTGTTTCCGCTGTTCCTCGCCTCACCGAAAATCGGCCCGACCCTGCACAACATTCCGCTGGTGCTCTACGCTTGCCTGCTGGCCTCGATGCTTGCGCCGCTGGCGTGGATGCAGGCCGTGGTGCGCCTGGGACCAAGCCGGACCACGCTGTTTTTCAATCTGCTGCCGTTGATCACCGCGCTGATTGCGGCGGTGGTGCTGCATGAGCAGTTGGCGCTGTATCACCTGGTGGGTGGGGTGTTGACGTTGGGTGGGGTGATTCTTTCAGAGCGCTGGACCACCGTGTTGGGCCGTAATATCTGCGTTGCCTGATATGACGCCTTCGCGGGCAAGCCACGCTCCCACAGGTTTTGTGTCGGACGCCGGCATTGAGCACGACGCCAAACCTGTGGGAGCGTGGCTTGCCCGCGAAGAACGATAACGCGGTCTAAACTCCCGCCGCCTTCAATCGCGCTGCATGCTCGACAAACAAGCGCACCGGCTCAGCGCCCTTGCCCACCAACCCCAGTGATTGGTTGACAATATCGAAGTGATCCATCGGGTATTCATCACCGATCACCGTCCCCAAATGCGAGCTGTAACGCCCGACCATCCCGTCGCAATGCCCCGCCTCATGCACGAAGGTCCTGGCAAACAACCGGCAACTGCGATTGGTCCCATCGAACAGGTTGCACCCGCGATCGGTCTTGCCCGGTTGTAAAGTCCCGGACCAGGAGTAATACCGCACGCCATTGACCACTTCCGGGCCGTGCCCGCCCCAGGTGTCAGGCAGGCCCTGTGGATAACGCTGATTGAACAGCGCCACGCCTGCCGTGGTCAGCGATTGGTGCGACGCTGGGATATCCACCGGCAGTCTCGGCCCGCGATAGCCGGTTTCCAACAGGCACATCAGCGCGCTGATCAGCCACAGTAAAAAGCTCAGGAGCCGGCCCTTGGCACTGTCTGCCGGATAATGAGTATGCAGATAGTCTGCCAGCTCCGAGCCGTGATTCGGCCCGGCTACTGAAGTGACTGAAGCCACCCGGTCCGGGCGTTTAGCCGCAGCGTAACGGGCGGTCAGCGAGCCCTGGCTGTGACCGATCAGGTTGACTTTCTCGGCCCCGGTGTCGCGCAGAATCTCGTCGATCCGCGCCAGCAATTGCTCACCGCGCACCTCGGTTGAATTGAGCGGCGAGACCTGCACCGCGATCACGGTCGCCCCATCCCGGCGCAGCGCCGAAATGATTCCGTACCAATAGGGATAGAGCAGCAAACGGATAAACCCGAGCATCCCCGGGACCAGCACCAAGGGGTAACGCGTGGCGGAACCTTGCGACATGGATGAACATCCTTGTGATCGGTGAGATGAAGCAAGGCCGGATGCAAGGCATCAGCCAAGCATCGCCACCCAAGATGACAACTCAACGACCAGTCTATGACATCGCTCACTTCAACCCCACCACGCCCGCCACTATCAGCCCGACCGACACCAGCTTGAGCGCGGTCAGGCTTTCGCCAAGCAGCGCAAAGCCGAGAAACACCGTGCCCAGTGAACCGATGGCGGTCCAGATCGGGTAGGCGATGCTCACCGGCAATTCGCGCATGGCCAGCGTCAGAAAATAAATCCCGCCCACCGCCGCCACTACGGTAATCACTGAAGGCCAAAGCCGGGTGAAGCCTTCGGTGTACTTCATGCCCATGGCGAAGGTGACTTCGAACCCGGCGGCGATCAGCAAGAACAACCAGGCCATCTAGAACGCCCTGGCCAGCGCCAGCAAACGCTGCTCGGCCTCGGCCACGGACACCTGGAAGGTGCGTTCGGCGGACTCTTCGCCCTCGGCGGCAACGACCGTGACGTCGGTGATGCCAATGAACCCCAGTGCCGTGCGCAAAAACGGATCGGCATGGTTCATCGCCTCAAGCTCACCACCCGGCCCGAAGCCGAACCCACCGCGACTGGTGACGATCAACGCCTTCTTGCCCCGCACCAGCGGTTCGTACTGCGCGATGCCGTTGTCCAGGGTGTGATTGAACGTCAGCCCGAGTCGCACAATCTGGTCGACCCAGGCCTTGAGACCGCTGGGCACGCTGAAGTTGTACATCGGGGTGGAAATCACCAACAGATCATGGCCGAGCAACTCCCCCACCAATTCATCGCTCAGTGCCAGGTCGGCCTGCATCGACAGCGGTCGCGCTTCAGGTTCCGGATGAAAAGCGGCCGCCACAAACGCTTCGTTGACGGCCGGGATCAACGCCCGACCGACTTCACGGCGGGTCAATTGCGACTGTGGGTTGCGGACCTGCCAAGCGGAAAGAAACACCTCGGCCAGACGCCGCGAATGTGAACGATCGCCACGGGGGCTGGCGTGAATGGCAAGAATTCTGCTCATCTGAATCTCCTTGAAGGGTTAAACTGAAACGGCTTGTGCTTGCAGCTTGAAGCGCGTGGCTGTCTATCTTCAAATGAACAAAAATCAGTCTGGATGAATCAATTTCACCCATGGAGTTCTAAAATGTTTGCCTCGTTGCCGCTGACCGCCCTGCGTGCCTTCGAATCCGCCTCGCGCCTGCTGAGCTTCAAAGCCGCCGCCGAAGAACTCTCCGTGACGCCGACGGCGGTCTCGCACCAGATCCGCTCCCTGGAAAACTGGCTCGGCGTGCCGTTGTTCGAGCGACTGCCACGGCAGGTGCGCCTCACCGAGTGCGGCGAACGGCTGTTCCGCAGCCTGCACGGCGCCCTGCTGGAAGTGGCGCAAAGCGTCGATACCTTGCGCCCGCAACGCAGCGGCACGAGCCTGACAATTTCCACCACGGCTGCGTTCGCCGCCCTCTGGCTGGTGCCTCGACTGGGACGTTTTTACGCCCGCCATCCAAACATCAGCCTGCGCCTGGACACTCACTGCGAAGTGATCGATTTGCATCAGGACGCCAGCGTCGATCTGGCGCTGCGTTACAGCCTCGACGATTACCCGAACCTGTATGGTTTGTGCCTGTTCGACGAATCCTTCGGGGTCTATGGCTCGCCTGAACAAGTGGCTCTGGCGGCCAATCGGGTACCGACCCTGATCAGCGTGCACTGGCACAACTCCAAGCTGTACGCCCATGGCTGGGAGGCCTGGTGTGCGCAGTCCGGCGAAACCTGGCTGGCCGAACAACCGGCGGTGCGTGAGTACGACGAAGAGCATTACGCCCTGCAAGCTGCCATCGCCGGGCAAGGCCTGGTGCTGGCGAGCAACATTCTGGTGTCGGAAAGTGTGGCCAGCGGTTTGCTGCTGCCTTATCGAGGGGACATTCAGGTCGACGGGGCTGGATACAGCGCGCTGTGCGTACCGGGCCGCGAACGGCACCCGCCGGTGCGTGCGTTTTTTGCGTGGTTGCAGGAGGAAGCCAGATTGTCTGGTCTATTGCCAAGATCGCAGCCAGCGGCAGCGCCGGCAGAACGCATTCCAATGTAGGCGCATCGAAGACATCCTGACCTGGGACGTAGAGCATGCCGATGACATGGCCGATATTCTGAAAGACCTGTAGCGACTGTCAAACCGCCTTCGCGGGCAAGCCACGCTCCCACAGGTTTTGTGTCGCATGCCGACGATAGGCACGACGCAAAACCTGTGGGAGCGTGGCTTGCCCGCGAAGGCGTCATAACAGACGCTGAAAGTTACTTGGTGGGCTTGACCGTCACCGGCGCCTTGCCCGCCTTCATCTGCTCCAGCAACGGTGCACACTGATTCGGCTCACCACCGCTGGGCGCTATCAGCGCCAGCAAGCCCGCCGCCGGCGCGGCAATCACACCCAGCGCAACCATCCCGGCCCCACGCAGCATTAACGGCACAGGTTTCACCCCCGCATCCGGCTTGATGAATTTGCCCCGCACGTACAGCGGCGAGCGCAATGAAATCACGCGCCAGCCTTTCGATTCCGGGCTGATAGTCAGGTCCAGTTGCTCGGTCGCCATGTTCGCCGTGCCGTCGACATAGACGATTGCATTCTCGGTATCGAAGACGAACAGCCGCGTGGTCGCCAGTCCGGCCTTGATCTCGAAATCGGCCGCCGCGCAGTTGATCTTCACTTCCTTGTCGCCAAAGATCTTGCCGACCACATAGTTGCCGACGTTGAGCCCCGCCAACTCCATCAACTCACGACTGATCGCGCCGTCATTGATCAGCATCTTCAAATTGCCGTCGGCAGTGCCCAGCAGTTTGGCTACCGAGTTGCCCCGACCGACAAGATCGGCATCGCCATTAAGCTCACCGAAACTGGTTTTCATCCGCTCCAGGGTGGGGAATAGCTGCTTGAGCTTGAACTTGCGCGCCGTCAGCTTGGCCCGGCCTTCCAAGGGCTCGGTGCGTCCGTCCAGACGAATCTGCGCATCCAGATTGCCGCCAGCCACGCCGAAACGCAGGGGCTCGAGGCTGAGCACACCATCAGTCAGTACCACATGGGTATAGAGATCGTTGAATGGCAGTTTTGCGCTGTGGACGATGCGTTTGCCGGTGAATTCCACATCAGCGTCCATGTCGCGCCAACGTTCAGTCCTGAACTCCTCGACCGGTAGCAGCTTGTCCGCCGGCTGCTTGCCTGCACCGCCGCGGGCCTCTTGCCTGGCGTTGGAATCGGCACCGATCAATGGGGCCAGGTCGGTAAACAGCAATTGATTGGACTCCAGCGCCCCGCTGAGTTTGGGCCTCGGCTGGCTCGCCACGTAGCTCAGGTTGCCATGGATGTCGCTCTCGCCGATCTTGCCGTTGAACGCCTCATAGCGGTACACCGCCCCGCCCGGCTCTTGCAGCTTGGCAATCAAGTGTCCGTCGGTGGCGTAAGGCGGAGTATCCGGCAGGGTTACGCCGATCAGCGGATAGAGATTGCCCAGGCTGGCACCGGCCAGTTTCAGGCGCAGATCCAGGGCGCCGAGGTGCAATGGATCGGTGAGCGTACCGGCCAGCTCGACGCTGGTGTCGGCGATCTTCGCTTGCGCCTGAAGCGGAAACGGCTTGGAGGCGTCCTGTAAAGCCAGCAAACCGCCGGTCTTGCCCTCGCCCGCGAGATTCTGACCGTGGTATTGGCCTTTGACCTTCAATGCGAAGGCGTAATCCTGGGGTGAACCACCCTTTTCAACCGCTTTTTTTGCCGCTTTGTCTCCGACAATGTCGCTGAATGGAATCGGCTTGCCCAACGGATCGATAAGCAGATCAAGCTGAGTCTTCAGCTTCTGGTCGTCGAGCGTGACGTGGCCCTTGTCGAAGCCGATGGCACCGATGTCCAGCACCCAGTTCGAAGGCTCGGCGTTCGGGTCTTTGGGGTCGAACTTGAACGTCCAGTTGGCACGGCCGTCGGGCAGACGTTGCAGATTTGCATTGGGTTCGCTCAGGTCGATACGCGGGATCACCACCCGCTGCGCCAGCAGAGCCAGCGGCGAAATGCGCAGTTCAACGCGTTTGAGGGTGGCCATCTGCGGTTGCTTCGACCAGTCCGGATTGCCCAGGGTCAGGTCCTCAGCCACCACATGCGGCCACGGCACCCAGGCCCGCCAGCCGCCCTCATCAGACTCGCGCTGCCAGACCACCGCAAGGTTGCCATTGATGGCGAACGGACGATGCAGTTCTTCGGACACTTTGTCGCTCAGGGGCAGTTTGATCCGGTTCCAATCGAAGAACGCGATGATCAGCACCAGGACGGCCAGCAGGACAACGAGGCTGGCGAAGGTCCAGGCAAGAATTTTACGAGTGCGCGTCATTGCACAGGGCTCCTGAATACGACTCAGCGCCCCGACAGCGACGCACTGATGAAACGTTAGGCCAGAACCGGCCTGCCATGAAATCTAGGACTGGGAAATGGCGCGCAGGTTTAACCGAATAGGCACTTAACACTCAAATAATCGGCCGGGGACATCCTGCCCCCTCATCCGGCGTTACCGCACCCGCACTTTTGCGAGGCGAGAGTGGGTCGAAAACCCCCACCTCAGTGCAAAAAAGCTCGCCGGAAACAACCGTTCTAGAGCGCTGCGGCCGAACAATCAATTCTGTTGATTATTACCATTGCGTTTATGAACTTTTATATCGATTTCTCGAGAGTAGCATTGCCCTCGTACCCACTTTATCGCCCTCCCAAGGAGCAACCCATCATGAAACGCGAATTACTGCTTAGCCTGACCCTCTCAATGTTAGCCAGCACCGCTTTTGCTTTGCCGGCTGCTGATCAGGCCACACCACAAGTCAAAGACAGCCACTCGGTGTTCAGCCAGACCGTTGCCGCTGATGGTTCCGACCGCACTCCACAAGGTCAGACCCTGGCCGAAGGTGGTAATGATCGCCTGAAAGAAAAAGGCCTGATCACTCAAGATGGCTCGGATCGCACTCCACAAGGTCAAACGCTGGCCGCTGACGGTTCCAACCGTACTCCACAAGGCCAAACCCTGGCTGAAGGTGGCTCCGATCGCACGCCACAAGGTCAAACCCTTGCTGAAGGTGGTTCCGACCGCACTCCACAAGGTCAAACCCTTGCTGAAGGTGGTTCCGATCGCACTCCACAAGGTCAAACCCTTGCTGAAGGCGGTGGTGACCGTGTGATCGAACGCAACAGCGCTGTGAGCTAAGCCCATGGCGGCCCCGAAAAAAAGCCCAATCCCCGGATTGGGCTTTTGACTTTATAGACGCTGCATTTCCCCGCGTGATCTCCCGATAGTCGTTCGACGCCAGCGAAGCCGATTTGCTAGAGTGCGCCGCTGTCCTGTCCAGAAAACACCCTTGCGATGCTGCCCCGCGCCGAACAGAAACAACAGACCCGCAACGCCCTGATGGACGCTGCCCGCCACTTGATGGAAAGCGGCCGAGGATTCGGCAGCCTGAGCCTGCGCGAAGTGACCAGAACCGCCGGGATCGTACCCACCGGTTTCTACCGGCACTTCGCCGACATGGATGAACTGGGCCTGGTGCTGGTGAGCGAAGTCGGTCAGACCTTCCGCGAAACCATTCGCCTGGTGCGCCATAACGAGTTCGTCATGGGCGGCATCATCGATGCCTCGGTGCGGATCTTTCTCGATGTGGTCACCGCCAATCGCTCGCAGTTCCTGTTTCTTGCCCGCGAGCAGTACGGCGGCTCACTGCCGGTGCGCCAGGCCATTGGCCGCTTGCGCGAAGACATCAGCTCGGACCTGGCAGCGGACTTGTCGCTGATGCCCAAACTGCAGCATCTGGACATCGCAGGCCTGAGTGTCATGGCTGATCTGATCGTCAAAAGCGTGTTCGCCACCTTGCCGGACATTATCGATCCGCCGGCGCAGGCGTTGCCGGATCATCTGACGCCTCAAGCAAAAATCACTCAGCAGTTGCGCTTCATCTTCATCGGCCTGAAACACTGGCAAGGGCTCGGTAGTACCGAGTAATCCCCCACTGATGATCGTTCCCACGCTCTGCGTGGGAATGCCTCAATGGACGCTCTGCGTCCGCTCTTGGGACGCAGAGCGTCCCGGGCTGCATTCCCACGCAGAGCGTGGGAACGATCTGGAGCACCGCGCACGCACCAACTTTGCGCACAACCTTCCCCGCACGCACCAATCCCTGCCAAAGCCCGCCACTTCCTGAATCATCCCCCTGCACTCCGACAGCCATTTCCTACGCTTCCCCCGATTGGCAAGCCCCTTGCTCTGTCCCTGAGCATTGTCCATTGCTGGAAGCCTTCCGATGCTGGTGATTCATCGCAGAATCGACCCTCAACCCGTCTGGGCCGCCGAGTTGCACCTGACCTTCGAAGCCCGGAGCAAAAGCCGCTTGCGCTGTTTCAGTGCCGAGGGTGAAGACGTCGGGTTGTTTTTGGAGCGCGGCCAGCCGCCGCTGTATGACGGCGAATGCCTACAAGCCGAAGACGGGCGCGTAGTGCGCGTCTGTGCTCGCCCCGAACAACTGCTGCACGTCACCTGCGCCAACGCTTTCGAACTGACCCGCGCCGCCTATCACCTGGGCAATCGCCATGTGGCCCTGCAGGTCGGCGATGGCTGGTTGCGCCTGCTCGACGATTACGTACTCAAGGCCATGCTCGAGCAACTGGGCGCCAACGCCGAGAACATCGAAGCGCCGTTCCAGCCGGAACACGGTGCCTACGGCGGCGGCCATCACCATTCGCGGCACGGTGACGAGGATTTCAACTACCCGCCGAAACTGCACCAGTTCGGCGTGCGCTTATGAACCCGGCCTGGGCGCTGCTGCGTCTGGCCAGCCCGCAGCTGCCGATTGGCGGCTACAGCTATTCCCAGGGTTTGGAGATGGCTGTGGATAACGGCCGAGTGGACGATCCCGACAGCGCGCGGCGCTGGATCAGCGATCAGTTGCTGCTGAACCTGGCGCGTTTCGAAGCGCCGCTACTGCTCGCCCATTGCACTGCTGCGGCCGAAGAAAACTGGGCCGAACTGCTGCAACGCTGCGAAGAACATCGCGCCAGCCGGGAAACCCGTGAGCTGCATCAGGAAAGCCGGCAGATGGGATATTCATTGAAGCAACTGCTCAACGGTTTACCGGAACTGGATGCGCCGGCCCGGGCCTTTCTCGACCAATGCCCTGAACCACACCTGGCCCTTGGCTGGGCGCTGGCGGCCCGCGCCTGGCAGATCAGCCCGCAAGATGCGCTGGCCGCCTGGCTCTGGAGCTGGCTGGAGAACCAATTGGCGGTGCTGATGAAAACCCTGCCTCTGGGCCAGCAAGCCGCGCAGCGCCTGACCAGTGAACTGCTGCCGCTGCTGCAACAGGCGCAGCAAGACGCCACCCGAATCAACCCCGAACACTCTGGCAGCGCCGCTTTCGGCCTGTCCCTGGCGTGCATGGCCCATGAGCGCCAGTACAGCCGTCTGTTCCGTTCCTAGGGCCTGTTATTTTGGGCCTTTTATTTTGGAGAACCACATGAACACACAACCTCTGCGCGTCGGCATCGGCGGCCCGGTCGGTTCCGGCAAAACCGCCCTGACCCTGGCCCTGTGCCTGGCCCTGCGCGACCGCTACAACCTGGCCGTCGTGACCAACGACATCTACACCCGCGAAGACGCCGACTTCCTGGTGCGCAACGAAGCCCTGGCGCCCGAGCGGATCATCGGCGTGGAAACCGGCGGCTGCCCGCACACCGCGATCCGCGAAGACGCCTCGATCAACCTCGAAGCCGTGGATCAGTTGAACCGGCGCTTCCCGGGGCTGGACCTGATCCTGGTGGAGTCCGGTGGCGACAACCTCTCGGCAACCTTCAGCCCGGAACTGTCCGACCTGACCATTTACGTGATCGACGTCTCGGCCGGCGACAAGCTGCCGCGCAAGGGCGGGCCGGGGATCTGCAAATCCGATTTGCTGGTGATCAACAAGATCGACCTCGCGCCGCTGGTAGGCGCCTCGCTAGAGATGATGGACAGCGACACCCAACGCATGCGCAACGGCAAGCCATTCGTCTTCAGCAACCAGAAAACCGGCCAGGGTCTGGAAGCAATCATCGCCTTCATCGAACGCCAGGGCTTGCTGACTGCGGCCTGATCACACTTATCAACAAGGAAGCTTATCCATGACACTGAAACGCATTCTGGGCGCCATGGCCCTGCTGCTGACCCCGGCCATCGCCTTTGCACATCCGGGCCACGGCGATAATGGCTTGATGGCCGGCATCAGCCACCCGATCGGCGGCCTCGATCACTTGCTGGCAATGGTTGCCGTGGGGTTGTGGGCTGCGCAGCAGAAAGGTGCCGCGCGCTGGGCGCTGCCCTGCACGTTCGTGGGCACTATGCTGATCGGCGGGCTGCTGGGCTTTGAAGGGTTGAACCTGCCGGCGCTGGAGGGCGGGATTGCGGCATCGGTATTGGCGTTGGGCCTGGCAGTGGCTTTGGCGGTGCGTCCGCCGCTGAGCGTGGCGGTGGGTGCGACTGCGTTGTTCGCGCTGTTCCATGGTGTGGCGCATGGCCTGGAATTGCCGGACATGTCGAGCCCTTGGGCGTATGCGGCTGGGTTTGTGGTGGCGACGGCGGCTTTGCATGCAGCGGGTTATGCGGTGGTTCGCGTCTTGCCTCAGGCTGCCGCACCACTGGTTCGGCTGGTGGGTGCGGCTTCGGCGGCGACTGGGGTGTGGTTGCTGGCGGGTTGATTCTCTAGCGCCTGAACCAGCCTCTTCGCGGGCAAGCCCGCTCCCACAGGATATTCGCCGCCAGCACAGATCGTGTGAATACCGATGATCCCTGTGGGAGCGGGCTTGCCCGCGATAGCGTCCGATCAGACACCGCGTCTCTCGTGCCTGCCTCTCTGCTACCATGTCGCGCAATCGCCCCTGCCGTGACGACGCCAGCCAATGCCGCATGTTTCCCGCTCCGCTTCCCAGCCTGAATTGACCGCCCTGTTCGCCTCGGTGCAACAGCACTTCCAGGACGTGATCGTGCCGCTCTGGCAAGGCCCCGGCTGGAATGCCGACATGGCATTGCCTTATGAAGCGCTGGACGCCGAGCATCAGCCGCTGCCACCGCAGCGCTATCGGGCCATGGCTTGCGCGCGGCAGCTGTACCTGTTTTCCAGCCTGATCGGCCAAGTGCCTCAGGCCGAAGAACGGGCGGCGGCGCTGTTCCGCTCCTTGCAACAGCATTTCCACGATGCCGAGCATGGCGGCTGGTTCTACAGCATCGACCCGCAAGGTGAGCCGCTGGATCAGCGCAAAGACCTCTACACCCACGCCTTCATCCTGTTCGCCTGCGCCCATTATTGGGACAAGGTTCGCGAACCGCTGGTGGAGTCGGTACTCAACGCCGCGCTGGAAGTCGTGGCCCGGCGTTTTGCCATGGGCGACGGCCTGTATGAGGCCAGCCTGGACCGTGATTGGTCGTCGCTCAACTCCGGGCCGCTGCAGAATCCATTGATGCATTTGGCCGAAGCCTTCCTCGCCATCCTTTCGGTGCGCGAGGACGTAGCTGTGCAGAGTGCGCTTGTCGAGTTATGCACAGCCATGCAGAAGCGCTTCATCGATCCGCAACATGCGGTGTTGATGGAAAAGCCGCTTGGGGCTGTGGATAACTGGTTCGAGCCAGGCCATCAGTTCGAATGGTATTTCCTGCTGGAGTCCTCACCCTTGCTGCGCGGCTCCAAACTGCATGCCTCGCTGGACCACGCCTTTACGCTGACTGAGCAACTGGGTGTGGATCAGCACACAGGCGCTGTGCGCGCGATGCTGGAACTGGACGACCATCCTCGTGATGCAACCCAACGCATCTGGGCCCAGGCCGAATACCTGCGTGCCCTGACCTTGCGCCCGGGCAGCGAAGCCTCTGTGCAGCGCCAATTGCAGGCGCTGCAACAGCGCTTTTTACATGCGGGCGGCTGGTATGAGTGTCGCGATGAGCAGGGCGAAGTGAGCCGCAAGGACATGCCTTCAACCACGCCTTATCACTTGGCGACTTGCTATCGCGGGTTGGCCGAGTATCTTCGCTGAAGGATAGATAGCTATCGCGGGCAAGCCCGCTCCCACAGGGTTTGTGTCGTTCGCGAAATAGCGATTCAACACAAACCCTGTGGGAGCGTGGCTTGCCCGCGATGGCCGTTACGCGGTCTTAAGCCTTCGTATTGCGCTCAATCGCAAACCCGCTCCAGGTCTGGCTCACCGGCATCAGCTCAAGGCTGTTGATGTTGATGTGGGCCGGTGCGTTGAGCACCCAGAAAATGGTCTCGGCGATGTCTTGCGGCTGGATCGGCTCGGCGCCAGCGTAAGTGGCGTTGTAACGCTCCTGGTCACCGGCGAAACGCACCAGCGAGAACTCGCTCTCGCACAGGCCCGGTTCGATGTTGCTGACCCGCACGCCAGTCCCTTGCAGGTCGCAACGCAGGTTCAGGGAGAACTGTTTGACGAACGCCTTGCTCGCGCCATACACATGGCTGCCCGGGTACGGATAGTTGCCGGCGATGGAACCGAGGTTGACGATGCTGGCGCCACGACCGTGAGCGATCAAACGCGGCAACAACAGGCGAGTGCTGTACATCAGGCCTTTGATGTTGGTGTCGACCATGGTGTCCCAATCATCAAGATCGCACTTGGGAGCCGGGTCCACGCCCAAGGCCAGGCCGGCGTTGTTGATCAGCCCGCGCAGCTTGGCGAAGGACGGCGGCAGGTTGGCAATCGCCTCCTCCATGGCCTTGCGATCCCGTACGTCGAGCACCAGACCATGGACCTCGGTCTGCTTCGACAACTCGGCGCACAGGGCATTGAGGCGCTCTTCACGACGACCTGTCAGCACCAGTTTCCAGCCGGCTTCAGCAAAACGACGGGCGCAGGCTTCACCAAAACCGGAAGTCGCGCCGGTAATAAACAGGGTGTTGGACATCGTGTTCTCCTTGCTTCGGCTGATCGACAGCCCTTGGAATAGAAAATCAGTTGCCAGCATGCCCGGCCTTGTCCACAGCGGCAACCATCGCAAAAACCGTACAAAAAACAATCAACACCGGCAACGCCATATGGGCTGTGGCTTGCAGCCATGTACGCGCACCTTATCCACAGGCCGGTCCACAGTTTCCGGGGGCAAGTGCAAAAGCTGCAAGCCGCTGCCTATAAGGCTTTGCGGGCAGATTAGAAAGTTTTTTGCTTGACCCTCAGGTGCCTGCTGTGTACCCCCGGGCAATTTGCACGACCGGGCGGTCAAACCGACGATGGCTCCAAGCCAGTAACTACGGCCCTCAGCCGACTCTTTCCAGAGTTTAACCACAGACTTATCCACAGGCTTGTCCACCTCGATTCATACCTGGATTGCCCCTAACAAAAAGGTTGACAAAGCCGGCTCAAGGTCCAGCAAAAACTCCTGATCAAAAAACAACCACATCGCTGCAAGCCACGTATTAAAAGGCTTGCAGGCAGCTACTCCCACGTTATTCACAGCCAGCTCCACAGCAAACGGGGACAAGTCAAAACCGTGATAAAACAGCAATTTGCAGCGGCTTTATGTCGCGCTTTGAGAGGTCGTGAATATTGTTTTCCACAATTCCCCAAAAAAAACCCACCCTCCTTGTGGGAGCGGGCTTGCTCGCGAAAGCGGTGGCACATTCAGCATCAAAGTGACTGGAACGCCGCCTTCGCGATGTAGAAACGGATACATCCTTTACAATCGAGACCGGGGACATCCTTTACGTTTTTGTGGGTTTGAAAGGCGGTTTTCACCGCTTTTCAAACGACCTAAAAGGTAATTGCACAAATACACTTCCCAGACCTCATCTTCCACCTCCTTCAGCCCTAGTGCCTCACCCACCAGCGATTCGCTGACAAATACCATTCCGCCTTTCCACTTCATTGAACCGTTTTGCCGGACTTTTCTGACCAGCATTTGTGA
>NZ_JBXAOA010000027.1:0-26034 GCF_058802325.1 Pseudomonas sp. GW822-FHT02E03
CCCCCCCCCCCCCCCCCCCCCCCCCCCCCCCCCCCCCCCCCCCCCCCCCCCCCCCCGCTCCCACATTGGATCTTCATGGCCTGCTGTATTCGCTCACCGATACGCCGTCGCAATCCCCTGGCGTTCGGTGATGCATTCCGGTGCGCCCATTTCGAATTCCCGGCAAATCAGCGGACGTTTTTCGTAGATGGTGCACATCATGCTGTCGCGATCCAGCGCGGCGCACCAGCCGTCATCCAGTCGCAGCATGACTTCCCCGCCCCAATCATCGGTATCGATAAAACGCTCGGGCACGCCGGTGTCGGTGATCAACATGACTTCAAGCTGGCAGCAGCAGGCCGCGCAGGTCGAGCAGGTGACCGCCGGTTCGGCGATTTGCGTATGGGGAATAGTTTTCATGGCGCGCAGTGTAAGCCAGTGGGACCGCGCTGTGTGAAAGGCCTGACAGACGCTCGGGCTTCACGGCAGATCTTCGATTGGCGGATTGCTTCGCTCCATGCGCTTGCCGATTTCCAGTCCCCTCTGGCCGGGCTTTTGCGGCAGAGGCCAAAGGACAGGCATGAGCAGTTCCGGTAAAGGGAGCTCCAGTGGCCGATGCTTGAGCAGGTCGAAGAGGTACCGCGCAGCTTTGTCCGCCGACCAATCGAGGTGTTGTGAAACGTTGTTGCTCAGGGGGGGATCGATAAGTCCTGGGCTGACTACGGTCATTTCGATGTTTTCCGGCGCCACGTCGATGCGCAAGGACTCGAAAAGGTGACGCAATCCGGGCTTTGAATCGCCATAGGCTTCGGCCCGTGGCAGAGGCAGGTAGGTCACCGAGCTGGCCAGGGCCACCAGATGCGGCGCAGTGCCCGCTCGCAGCAGGGGGCGGGCAGCTTCGATGCAATAGCTGCTGGCAAGCAGGTTGGTGCGCACGATGTGCTCGATGATTGATGAGTCGAACTGATTGACGTCGACGTATTCGCAGGTCCCCGCGTTGAGGATCATGGTATCCAGAGAGCCCCATTGGCTGGCAATCTGCTCGCCGATTTCGCGCACCCGTTGGCTGTTGGTCAAATCACCGGCAACCACCAACACTTGCCCGGGATAACGCTGAGACAAGGCTTTCAATGGCGCCAATGAGCGGGAGCTGACGGCCAGATGGGCACCGGTTTTCAGTATTTCTTCGGCCAACGCGGCACCAATACCGTTGCTTGCGCCGGTCAACCAGTATCGCCTTGGAGGTGTACGACTCATCTCAATCTCCTTTATCTTCCTGATTCAATCCCATGTTCATACGTAAAACTGCGCTATCAAGGTGATTCCGGTGGCGATAAACCCTGTCGCGACGGCAGGTTCTTGAACGCGGCCAAGGCCCGTTCGCGGGAAGTGCTCAGGTTGACAATCGGCGATGGATAATCCGTCACACCGAATAATCCGTCGAGTCTCGCGCGATTGTGCAGGTCTTTTTTATTCATTTCGTTGATCTGCGGCAACCAATGTTTGATGAAAACCCCTTCGGCGTCGAATTTTTCCGACTGGCTCAAGGGGTTGAAAATCCGGAAGTAGGGTGCCGAATCGGTGCCGGTGGACGAACTCCACTGCCAGCCACCGTTGTTCGCCGCCAGATCGCCGTCAATCAGATGCCGCATGAAGAAACGCTCGCCTTCACGCCAGTCGATCAGCAGGTTTTTGGTCAGGAACATTGCCACGATCATGCGCAAACGGTTGTGCATCCAGCCGGTTTCCAGCAATTGGCGCATGGCGGCATCGATGATCGGCAGGCCGGTACGGCCTTGTTGCCAGGCCTTGAGGTCTTCCGGGGCATCACGCCAGGCCAGGGCTTCGGTTTCCGGGCGAAAGGCGCGGTGCCGGGAAACCCGTGGGTAGCCCACCAGAATGTGTTTGTAGAATTCTCGCCACAGCAACTCGTTGATCCAGGTGACGGCACCGACCTTGCCGCTTTCGAATTCCCCCTGATTGCTTTGCAACGCGGCGTGCAGACACTGGCGAGGGGAGATGACCCCGGCGGTGAGATAGGCCGAGAGCTGGCTGGTGCCGGGTTTTGCCGGGAAATCACGCTCGCTGTGGTAATAGTCGATCTGTGTGTCGGTAAAAGTCTCGAGGCGGCGTCGGGCTTCAGTTTCGCCGGCCGGCCAGAGAGCACGCAAACTGTCGCTGGGCGTGTCGAAGCCCTCGACACGAGAGGGCGGTTCGTCGCTGGCGATACCCAGCGGCGCCTGGATGGCGGGGGCGGTAACCAATCTCGGCAATGATGCATGCAAGCGTTCGTAGCAGACCTTGCGGAACTGGCTGAAGACCTGGAAATAGGTGCCGGTTCTGGTCAGCACGGTGCCGGGCTTGAGCAACAATTGATCAAGATAGCTGTAAAAGTCGATGCCTTGGGCTTTCAGGACTTGGGCCACCGCGGCATCACGACGGGTTTCATGAATGCCGTACTCTTCGTTGACGTGCACTGCGCCGATTTTCAATTGCTGGCACAACTCGAGCAGCACCTTTGGTGCTTCATCCCAGCGGGATGCCTTGCGAATCAGCAGCGGGATGTTCAGGGCGTCCAGCGCATGGCGTAACTCGCCAAGGTTGCGCAGCCAGAAATCCACTTTGCACGGCGCATCGTCATGCGCCAGCCATTGCTGCGGACTCAGCAAATACACCGCCACACTCGGGCCGCGGGCTGCAGCGGCCGAGAGGGCGGTGTTGTCGTGTAGACGCAAGTCGCTGCGCAGCCAGATCAATTGCATGGTGGTATCCGCACGATCATTGAAATACGCCATTAAATGAGCCCGCGCTGAATCAGGCCCTGATGAGCCGATAATGGGTCTTCGGCCAGGGACAAGTCAGCAATGGCAGTGGTTCTTGCGGATAACTCGGTGTGGTGGATGCACACCGTTGCCCCGGCAATCATTTTTGGGCAGCTGACGCCGTTCAAAAGTTTCGTCAGCTGTGAAAGATTCATGGCTTTGCTGGAATACAGCAGTACGCCGCGGGCTTGCAGGTGATCGACCGCCAGCGCAAGTTCGCCAGCGGGGAGCGGCCAGTCGAAGACTTCTACCGGACAATCGACGCTGCTGATCAGCCAGGCGGTGAGCCACAGATAAGGCTCCAGTGGCAGGTCCGAGTAATTGATCAGCAGCAGCGGCGCGGTGCGCAACTGACGGTTGTTATGGTAGATCCTCGCGCCGAATTTGCTGCGCAACCAGGAATAAACAAACACCCGCTCCATTTGCGCGCCGAACTGGCCTTGCCAGCGTTGCTCCAGTTCCGCCAGCAACGGCATCAGTAATTGTTCACACAAGGTGCGGGGCGGATACAGCGCCATCGCTTGATTTACCGTGTCATCGAGGGTGCGTTCGGCCAGCTGAGTGACCGCTTGCAGCAATGACTTGCGCAGCACCAGCCAATCGTTCCCGATGGGGGCGGTAAGCCCCTGTGGCGTGTCGAGCAATTGTTTGACCTGGCTGACAGCCACGCCGCGATTGAGCCAGGTAAGGATCGTCAGGATCCGTTGCACGTGTTCGGCACAGAACAGCCGGTGCCCCTTGGGCGTACGCTGGGGCACAATCAGCCCATAGCGCCGTTCCCAGGCGCGCAAGGTGACAGCATTGACTCCGGTCTGCCGGGACACTTCACGAATGGGCAGCCAACCAGCGTCCAAGGCCTTCTTGAAGTCAGTGCCGAGGTCTTCGCTGGCGCTGGAATCCGGTGGATTTTTCATTAAATCGCGTTTCGCAGGCTGAGGTTTTCCGGGTGCGGTTGCAGGTAAACCTGTTGCGCAATGTACGGATCCGGGTATTGGCGAAAGTAGTGTTTGAGCAACATCAATGGCACCACCAGCGGCACGATGCCCCTGCGGTATTGGCCGATGACGTGCTGCACTTCCTGTTTGTCTTCAGTGCTGATGGCCTGTTTGAGATAACCGCTGAGGTGCTGCAGCACGTTGGTGTGGGTGCGGCGTGTGGCGCACTTTTTCAGGGCCGCCATCAGCTCGCTGAAATAGCGTGGGCCGAGCACTTGCGGATCGGTTTGCCCCATGTTGCCCAACAAGTTGCCCAGGGTTTTGTATTGCACCGGGTTGTGGGCCATCAGCAGGTATTTGTAGCGCGAGTGAAAGTCAATGAGGCCGCGCCGGGTCAAGCCTGTTTGCAGCAATTGCTGCCAGGCGCTGTAGGCGAACACGCGGGTGAGGAAGTTTTCCCGCAGCACCGGGTCGTTGAGGCGGCCGTCTTCTTCCACCGGTAAATCAGGATGCAATGCACAGAAGGCTTGGGCGTAGATACCACGGCTACCGCCGTCCACTGGCGCGCCGTTGGCGTGGTAGACCTTGACCCGTTCCAGCCCGCACGAAGGGGATTTCTGCATAAAGATATAGCCGCAGATGTCATCCAGCTCCAGCGCCATTTTTTGACCGTGCTCGGCCAGAGGTCGGGTGACGTTGATCTCAGGGTGGACGGTGCCGACAGCCTCCGGGTGCTCGGGGTTGCCGACCAGGCGGATCGGTTCGCGAGGGATACCCAGGCCAATGGCGACTTCCGGGCACACCGGGACGAAATCGAAATAGTCAGAGAGGATGCGGCTGCACAGAGGTGACGCCTTGTGCCCACCGTTGTAACGCACCTCGGCTCCCATTAGGCAAGCGCTGATGGCGATTTTGGGTTTCATGGCTGTAGGGGGCATCGGGGCGCCTCGAATCCAGACCTGTACAGATTATTAGATCTGTACAACATGACTTCATCATAGATTCAAAGGTGTACAAGTCAAAGTTTTTGTATAAGTTTTTTTGCGGTGCTGCTGCCCATGTCGACAGCAGCGATTCAATTCACTGCAGGTGTTCATGCAGCCGGCGGGCTGCTTCCTGACCACTGAGCCAGGCACCTTCGACACGGCCAGACAGGCACCAGTCGCCGCACACATACAGGCCCAGATCAGCATCAGCCAGGGCACCCCATTCATGGCTGCTGGCCGGCCGGGCGTACAGCCAGCGGTGAGCGAGGCTGAAGGTCGGAGCAGGCATGGCATCGTTCAGCAGCTCGGCGAAAGCACCGTGCAATTGCTCGATCACCGCTTCCTTGGGCAGGTCGATATGCTGCCGGCTCCAGGCACTGGTGGCATGCAGCACCCAGGTATCGAGGGTGGTGTCGCGTCCTGGTTTGCTGCGGTTGCGCGCCAGCCAGTCCAGCGGACTGTCCTGCACGAAGCAACCTTCGATGGCGGTTTCCAGTGGCGTGTCGAACGCCAGTGCGACGGCCCAGGTGGGTTCCATTTTTACCCCGGCGGCGGCTCCGGCGAGTTTCGGTGCGGTCGCCAGCAGCGCGGTTGCCTGAGGGGCTGGCGTGGCGATCACAACATGACTGAACGGGCCATGGGTGAAGCCCTCGGCGTCTTGCAGATGCCAATGTTCTTCACCGCGATAGACCTCAGTGATGCGGCAAGCGAAATGCACTTCCAGATCACCGAGCAGGCCGCGCGTGATCGCGCTCATGCGTGGTGTGCCGACCCAGCGTGTCTGTTCATCCGGCGAAGGTCTGAGCTGGCCGCCGTGGAAGGTATAGAGCTGCGGCGTCCATACGGCGACCCAACCATTGGTTTGCCAGCGCTGGACTTCGGTGACGAAGCGGCGGTCGCGAGCAGTGAAATATTGCGCGCCCATGTCCAGAGCACCCGCATCGCTGCGCTTGCTCGACATGCGTCCGCCACTGCCGCGGCTTTTATCGAAAAGTTGAACGACATGCCCGGCCTCCGTCAGGGCCTGGGCGGCTGAGAGTCCGGCGATGCCGGTGCCGATGATTGCGATAGGTACAGTCATAGGGGCCTCGTTTACCTTTCTGTACAGACTACGCCGTGGTTCAAACCTGTACAATATTGTTTTTTGGTATAACTTTTAGCGTCCTCGTTCTGACAGCTTGGCCTATTGTTAAGCACAGAGCCTGCCCAATACCAAAGATCCCTGCTTATAAAAATAGACTAGTGATCAGGGTAAAACGCCACGCGAGGAAGATGTCATGCACATATTGCTGACCGGCGGTACTGGTTTGATAGGACGTCAACTCTGCCGACACTGGTTGAGCCAGGGACATCGCCTGACGGTCTGGAGTCGCACGCCTGCAAAAGTCGCCAAAGTCTGTGGCACTCAGGTGCGTGGAATCGCACGGCTTGAGGACCTGGGTCAAGAACCGGTGGATGCAATTATCAACCTCGCGGGCGCACCGATTGCCGATCGGCTCTGGACGCACAAACGCAAGGCATTGTTGTGGAGCAGCCGGATCACCCTGACCGAAACCCTGCTGGCCTGGCTCGAAAGCCGCGAGCAGAAACCGCCGGTATTGATTTCTGGCTCCGCGATCGGTTGGTACGGCGACGGTGGTGAGCGGGAGTTGACTGAAGAATCTCCACCGGTCATTGATGATTTCGCCAGCCAATTGTGCGTCGCCTGGGAGGAAACCGCGCAACGCGCCGAAGCCTTGGGCATTCGCGTGATCCTCATTCGTACCGGGTTGGTGCTGTCCGCCGAGGGCGGCTTTTTGTCGCGGCTGTTGTTGCCGTTCAAACTGGGGCTGGGCGGGCCTCTCGGCAGTGGTCGGCAGTGGATGTCGTGGATTCATATCAAGGATCAAATAGCCCTGATTGATTTTCTTCTGCACCGCAATGAGGCCAGCGGTCCATATAATGCCTGCGCGCCCAAGCCGGTGCGCAATCGCGAATTCGCCCAAACGTTGGGTAGCGTGTTGCATCGTCCGGCGTTCATGCCGATGCCAACCCTCGTGTTGAAGGTGGGCCTGGGCGAGTTGTCATTGTTGCTGCTGGGTGGCCAGAAGGCCATGCCGGCTCGCTTGCTGGAAGCGGGCTTCACTTTCCAGTTCACTGATTTGCGCGCGGCGTTGGACGATGTGTCCAGCCGCCTTGAGAAATAGGACGTTGCATGACCGATCACGCGTTGCTTCTGGTCAACCTGGGTTCACCCGCTTCCACCTCGGTGGCGGATGTGCGCAGCTACCTCAATCAATTTCTGATGGACCCGTATGTGATCGACCTGCCGTGGCCGGTGCGGCGTTTACTGGTGTCGTTGATTCTGATCAAGCGCCCAGAGCAATCGGCCCACGCTTATGCGTCGATCTGGTGGGCGGACGGCTCGCCACTGGTGGTGCTCAGCCGTCGTCTGCAACGGGCCATGACCGCGCAATGGACCCACGGGCCGGTGGAGCTGGCGATGCGCTACGGCGAGCCATCCATTGAGTCGACGCTGGTTCGTCTGGCGGCTCAGGGTCACAAAAAAATCACCCTGGCGCCGCTCTATCCGCAGTTTGCCGATAGCACAGTGACCACTGTAGTCGAGGAAGCCAAACGGGTGGTGCGGGAGAAGAAGCTCGACGTGCAGTTCTCGATCCTCCAGCCGTTCTACGATCAGCCAGAATACCTCGAGGCTCTGGTGGCCAGCGCTACGCCATATTTGCAGCAGGATTACGATCACCTGCTGCTGAGCTTTCATGGTTTGCCGGAACGGCACCTGAAGAAGCTCAATCCGGGTCACTGCTTCGAAGGTGGCGGCGATTGCTGCGCCGGTGCGCCGCCGGAAGTGGTCGCGACCTGTTATCGCGGTCAGTGTCTGCGCACCGCCGCAGAGTTTGCCAAGCGCATGGGCCTGCCGGACGGCAAGTGGTCGGTGTCGTTCCAGTCGCGTCTGGGCCGGGCCAAGTGGATCGAACCCTACACCGAAGCACGCCTCGATGAGTTGGCCAAAAGCGGCGTGAAGAAAGTCCTGGTGATGTGCCCGGCGTTCGTCGCCGATTGCATTGAAACCCTGGAAGAGATCGGTGATCGCGGGAAGGAGCAGTTCCGCGAAGCGGGAGGGGAGGAGTTGGTGCTGGTGCCGTGCCTCAATGATGATCCGCAGTGGGCCAAGGCGTTGAACGCATTGTGTGAACGGGCGCCGTTGGCGCTTTAAAAGCATCGCGGGCAAGCCCGCTCCCACAGGTTTTGCGGGCGCCAAAGATCCTTGTGGGAGCGGGCTTGCCCGCGATAGCAATCTCGTAGACGCCATCGCATCCGCGCCCAAACAAAAACGGCAGCCTCGATGGGCTGCCGTTTTGTTTATGCCTTGCCGATGACTCACGCCAGACGCGACAGCATTTCCCTGGCTTCGCTCTTCTGACCCGCATCACCCTCGGTCACCACCTCATTGAGGATGTCCCGAGCGCCGTCGCTGTCGCCCATGTCGATGTAGGCCTGGGCCAGATCGAGTTTGGTGGCGACTTCGTCGGTGCCGGAGAGGAAATCGAAGTCCGGCTCATCAGCCGCGGAGGCCAAAGCGTCTTCGGCGGTGAAGCTAGGCTCACCTAAACTCTGGGACAGACGATCCAGCTCAGCGTTGACGTCGTTGAGTTCACTTTCGAAGGCATCAGGCTGATCCGGGGCAGCGGCGTCCATTTCATCGGCCAGCGACAGGTCGAAATCCGCAGGCAGCTCCAGGTCGTCGAGCGTCGGCTCGGTCACGGGCGCCGCTTCGGCGACAGGCAAATCCTTGAGATCTTCATCCAGACTCAGCAGGAAGTCATCTTCGGCCAGGGTTGCCGGCGAGGCGTCGCCGCCCAGATCCATGTCCAGGTCGAAGTCCGACAGATCGTCGAGGTTTTCCTTGATTTCAGTCTGTTGCTGCAACACCGACTCAAAGCTCAGATCGTCGTCCAGCGGGAATTCGTCCAGCTCAGCCAGAGCTTCTGGTGCTGGTGTTGGCTCTGGTGTTGGCTCTGGCACCAGAGCAATGGCAGGCGAGATTGGAGTAGCCGCCTCCAGATCGTCCAGGCTCAGATCGAATGCGCTGTCGAAGTCGGACAATGACGGTTCCGGGGCTTGCGGCTCGTCCAGCAGCAGGTCCTTGACGTACTGCGCATCCAGCTCAGCGGCGATGGCGGCGGCAGCCAGACCGCTAGCCGCCACAACAGCCATGGCCGGGAAGCGGCTTTTCAATTCTTCAACCCGGGCGAAGTTATCGCCGTTGGCCACCAGTTGACGCTCCTGAGCGACGAACGCATCGCGATCGCCCTGCTGACCGTAGACTTCCATCAGCTTCAAGCGCAAGTCACTGCGTTGCGGCGCTTGTTTGATAGCGTCTTCCAGCAATGCGGCGGCCTGATTCAAACGACCGCCTGTAATGTGCGACTGCGCCTGAGCCAGCACGTCGTCAGAACGGTCGGAACGCTCGGCGGCAGGCGACACCAGTGGCGCAGCGATTGGCGGCGTCACCACAACCGGAGCAATCACCGGGGCCGGCGCGGGTGCAGGCGTTGGCGCGGTCGCAAGTTTCACGCTCGGCGGCGGAACTTCCAGGCCTTCGAAGCTGCTTGGCGGCAGGTCCTGGTCGACGGAGAACTCTTGCTCCTCCTCCAGGGCACGGGCCATGCGCAGATGCTTCTCGGCTTCTTGCTGAGCTTTGCGGCGACGGGCCAGCAACAGCAGCAAGAGCAACAGCACCACCGCACCGCCACCCACCAGACCCAGCAGGATCGGATTGGTCAGCAGCTCGTTGAATTTCTGATTCTCAGATGTTGCAGGCGCTGGCTCGACGGCTTCTGGTGCAGCAGCCTGCGGCGCAGATGTTGTCGCAGACGCGTCCGCTGGCGTTGCCGCAGTGTTGGCCGCCAGCTCAGCCGACATTGCCGGAGCGCTCGAAGCGGATGCATCCGCGCCGCCTTCGGCCTGCAACTTGGCCAATTGGTTGTTCTTCAGTTCGATCAGGCGTTGCAGCTTGTCCAGCTGACTTTGCAGATCGCTCATGCGGCTTTTCAGTTCGGCGTTGTCACGACGAGTCGCATCTAGGCTTTCCTCGGTAACGGCCAGTTTATCGCTTAACGCTTTCGCATCACCGGCGGCGCCTTTGCCGCCCTTGCCGGTGTCGGCAGACACCAGGCTCAGTTTGTCTGCGGCAGGCTGCGATGAAGCACCTTCACCGCGAGCGCGCTTGGTGGCATCGAGTTGCTGCTGACCGGTTCCCGGTTTCGCCACGTAGCGACGGCCCTGACGCCACGCGGTGTTCTGCGCGGCGACCTCAGCGATGGCCTTGGGCTGTGACAGGTTGGTGCTCTGCACCTGATCAGGCAGACGCAGCACTTGACCGGTTTTCAGTCGATTGATGTTGCCGTCGATGAACGCATCCGGGTTCAGCGCCTGGATGGCCAGCATGGTCTGCTGGATCGAACCACCGTTACGCGCCTTCGCGGCGATCTCCCACAGGGTATCGCGCGGCGTGGTGGTGTATTGCGACGATTTGGTCGCGCCAGTGACTGGCGCAGTCACCGTTTGGGCTGGCGCTGGTTGTGCGGCGGCATCGGCGGTCTGCGGCGAGAATTTGGACGGATCGAGCAGCACGCTGTAGTCGCGTAGCAGACGACCGTTGGGCCAC
This sequence comes from Pseudomonas sp. GW822-FHT02E03, assembly GCF_058802325.1. Lineage (NCBI taxonomy): Bacteria > Pseudomonadati > Pseudomonadota > Gammaproteobacteria > Pseudomonadales > Pseudomonadaceae > Pseudomonas > Pseudomonas sp. GW822-FHT02E03. Next base: position 10,394 of record NZ_JBXAOA010000027.1, read on the forward strand.
ATCACCTGAACCAGGAATTTCACCATCGGTTCGGACAGCGGTTTGCTGGACGTGACGCGCAGGATGCTTTTGCCGCTGGCGTTAAGCACCGGGGTGAAGGTCAGGTCATTGAGAAATGCCTGACGATCGACACCGGCCTTGGCGAAATCTTCGGGCGAGGCCAGGCTCGGCACCACTTCGGCAGCCGTGAGGTCCTTGACGTCGAGCAACTCGATTTCTGCGACCAGAGGCTGGTTCAGCGTCGATTTCAGGGTCAATTCCCCGAGCCCGAGGGCATGCGCCATACCGGAGGACAGCGCCGAGGCGGCCGCTATTGCTAACACCAGTTTGCGAACTTGAACCATAACCTCTTCCTTTGTTTGAACATTCCTCGGCCAGCGAGAAGGTGTTGATTGCCGCTGCCGTAAGGCATTGCGCGCGGCGGCGAAGGGTCGTCGCGCGCGATCATTTCATTCATGCAATGGGAAGCCCTGCGGGGTGGCTCACCTTAAGCATTCCGGCCAAGCATGACGCTCGACGGGAATCATTCGATAAATTGTTGCCAAGTATCTTTTACAGCAGGTCTTTTATCAACAATTCAGCCACCTGCACAGCATTGAGCGCGGCGCCTTTGCGTACGTTATCTGACGTCAGCCACACATTAAGTTCCGCCGGGTCGTCGATCCCGCTACGAACCCGACCAACGTAAACCACGTCCTGCCCTACTGCATCGCCTACCGGGGTCGGGTAATCGCCCGCCTCGACCAGTTCGATACCGGGTGCCGCTTCCAGAGCTGCATTGACTTTCGCCAGGTCGACAGCGCTCGACGACTGCAAGGTCACGTTAAAGCTATCGCCAAAAAACACCGGAGCTTGAATACAAGTGACGGAAATCTTTAATAACGGTAGCGCCATGACCTGACGCAGTTCGCGCACCAGGCGTTTTTCCAGCAACGTATGGCCCTGATCATCAGGTTTACCGACTTGCGCCAGCAGGTTGAAAGCCATCTGCCGATCGAAGAAAGCCGGCTCCAGCGGACGCACGTTGAGCAGCTCGGCGGTTTGCCGGGCCAGCTCGGTGACCGCTTCGCGGCCTTGGGCAGAGACCGCCAGACACGCCGTCAGGCTGATGCGTTGCAGGTCGAGCAAACCGAGCAACGGCGCCAGCACCACCGCCAGCGTCGCGGCCGAAGGACTTGGGCTGCTGACCTGGAAAGGTTTTTTCAGGCCGGCCAGAATTTCAGCGTTGGCCTCAGGCACCACTTGCGGCGCCTGATCAGCCGGCAAGGCGCCGGACAGGTCGATCAGCGAGCAACCGGCGGCCGTGGCACGCGGAGCGAAACTGAGGGTCACCGCCGGACCAGCGGCAAAGAACACCAACTGGACTTTGCTGAAATCGAACTCATCGACTTCCCGCACCCGCACGTTCTTGCCACGAAACGGCACCGAATGACCGGCCGATTCACTGCTCGCCAGCAGGTGCAGGTTGCCGACCGGAAAGTCCCGCTCTTCGAGAATCTGGACGAGTGTTTCGCCGACAGTACCGGTGGCGCCGATCACGGCAATATCAAAGGACTGGCTCATGGTTCTACCTCTGGCGAAACGGGGGGAGCGGCACTTTACCGGGTGGTTGGCAGTGAGGCAATTTCTGCCAAGGATTTGTGGCGCCTATACCGGCCTCATCGCGGGCAAGCCCGCTCCCACAGGTTTTGTGGGGCTCCCATATTTTGCATACGACCCCAACCTTGTGGGAGCGGGCTTGCCCGCGATGACGGAATAGCAGACAAACGAGCACCCTCAGTCTGTCGCGCATAAAAAAACCCGCACCTCTTTCAAGGCGCGGGCTCTTCATTACTTCAACAGATCAACGCTCAAGCAGAATCCGCAGCATGCGACGCAGCGGTTCGGCCGCGCCCCACAGCAGTTGGTCGCCGACGGTGAAGGCACCGACGAACTGCGAACCCATGTTCAGCTTGCGCAGACGGCCGACCGGTACATTCAGGGTGCCGGTGACCTTTGTAGGGCTCAGCTCCTGCATGCTGATTTCGCGGTTGTTCGGCACCAGCTTGACCCATGGGTTGTGCTGGCTGATCAGCCCTTCGATGTCGGCGATCGGCACATCTTTGTTCAGCTTGATGGTCAGCGCCTGGCTGTGGCAACGCATGGCGCCGATGCGCACGCAGATGCCGTCCACCGGGATCGGGCTCTTGAAGCGACCGAGGATCTTGTTGGTCTCGGCCTGAGCCTTCCACTCTTCGCGGCTCTGGCCGTTTGGCAGTTCCTTGTCGATCCACGGGATCAGGCTGCCAGCCAGTGGTACGCCGAAGTTTTCGGTCGGGTATGCGTCGCTGCGCATGGCTTCGGCAACACGACGGTCGATGTCGAGGATGGCACTGGCCGGGTCGGCCAGTTGATCGGCGACAGCGGCGTGGGTCACACCCATTTGCTTGATCAGTTCACGCATGTGCTGCGCGCCGCCACCGGAGGCCGCCTGATAGGTCATGGCGCTCATCCACTCGACCAGACCGGCTTCAAACAGGCCACCCAGGCCCATCAGCATCAGGCTGACGGTGCAGTTGCCGCCGATGTAGTTCTTGGTGCCCGCGTCGAGCTGCTGGTCGATGACCTTGCGGTTCACCGGGTCCAGCACGATCACCGCGTCATCCTGCATGCGCAGGCTGGAAGCGGCGTCGATCCAGTAACCCTGCCAGCCGGCTTCGCGCAGCTTCGGGAATACTTCGCTGGTGTAGTCACCACCCTGGCAGGTCAGAATCACGTCGAGGGTTTTCAGCTCTTCAATGCTGTAAGCGTCCTTGAGCGGAGCAATGTCCTTACCCACGGACGGGCCTTGGCCACCGACATTGGAAGTGGTGAAAAACACCGGCTCAATAAGATCGAAATCCTGCTCTTCCAGCATCCGCTGCATGAGCACGGAACCGACCATACCGCGCCAACCGATCAGACCTACACGTTTCATCGCAACTACACCTTCTTAAAAGTGGGCCGCTGCTTTCATGGTTGAAAGTTGCAGCGGGCCAAAGAGATTACAGATTCCGCAGCGCGGCGACTACTGCATCGCCCATTTCCTGCGTACCGACCTTGGTGCAACCGGCCGACCAAATGTCGCCCGTGCGCAGGCCCTGATCCAATACCAGGCTCACGGCCTGCTCGATGGCATCGGCCGCGTCCTGCAGATTGAAGCTGTAACGCAGCATCATCGACACCGACAAAATGGTCGCCAACGGGTTGGCAATGCCCTTGCCAGCGATGTCCGGCGCCGAACCGTGGCACGGCTCGTACATGCCTTTGTTGTTGGCATCCAGTGATGCCGACGGCAGCATGCCGATCGAGCCGGTGAGCATCGACGCTTCGTCGGAAAGAATGTCACCGAACAGGTTGTCGGTGACGATCACGTCGAATTGCTTCGGTGCACGCACCAGTTGCATGGCGGCGTTGTCGACGTACATGTGGCTCAGTTCGACGTCCGGGTAGTCCTTGGCCACTTGCTCGACGACTTCACGCCACAGTTGGCTGGACGCCAGCACGTTGGCCTTGTCCACCGAGCACAGCTTCTTGCCGCGTACGCGGGCCATGTCGAAACCGACACGGGCGATACGGCGGATTTCGGTTTCGCTGTACGGCAGGGTGTCGTAGGCCTGACGCTCGCCGTTTTCCAGTTCACGCACGCCACGTGGCGCGCCGAAGTAGATGCCGCCGGTCAGTTCACGGACGATCAGGATGTCCAGGCCCGCCACGATTTCTGCCTTCAGGCTGGAAGCCTCGGCCAGTTGCGGGTACAGGATCGCCGGACGCAGATTACCGAACAGGCCCAATTGCGCGCGGATTTTCAGCAGACCGCGCTCAGGGCGGATGTCACGCTCGATGGTGTCCCATTTCGGGCCGCCCACGGCGCCCAGCAATACCGCATCGGCGGCACGGGCACGGGCCAGGGTTTCGTCGGCCAGCGGCACACCGTGCTTGTCGATGGCGGCGCCACCGATCACGTCATGACTCAGTTCGAAGCCCAGGCTGTACTTGTCGTTCGCCAGCTCCAGCACCTTGACCGCTTCGGCCATGATTTCCGGGCCAATACCGTCACCCGGGAGAATCAGAATCTGCTTGCTCATGCTTTCCTCATGTCATCAGTCGGCACGCCCTTGGGCACACCCGGAAAAATTCTATCGCTCGGCGCCTATGCTTCAGAGCTTACCGTTCAAAGCTTATCGTTCAGCCATCAGCACCAGCACATCTGTACTGAACGAGCCATCGGCCTCAATCTCAAAATATTCGCGAACTTCATTGCCCATCGATTGCTGCAACTCGCGGATTGCCGCGCGCATCGCCTGCGGCGTGCGCATGCGCTCGACCCAGGAGGTGTACTCCAGACGCAGCCGTTGGCGCGTGGTGCTGCGGGTATGCAACCCCGCTTCGCTGACCTGACGCAACCACTCGCCAGCAGAATAATCGCGCACGTGGCTGGTGTCGCGCAGCACTTCGACGCTTTGCAGGTAAGTGTCGAATAACGGGCTGCCCGGCGACAACACATCGATGAACGCCGCCACCCCACCCGGTTTCAGCACCCGACGAACTTCGCGCAGGGCCAGCCCAAGGTCGCTCCAATGGTGCGCTGAGTAGCGGCTGAAAACGAAATCGAACTCGCCATCAGCGAACGGCAGGCGCTCGGCGGCACCCAGTACCGTGGACACATTGCTCAAGCCGCGATCGACAGCAGCCGCGGCCACTACGTCAAGCATCTGTTGAGACAGGTCGTAAGCCACCACTTCCTTGACCAGCGAAGCCACGTGAAAACTCACATGACCGGCCCCGCAACCGAGGTCGAGCACACGAGCATCGCCCTGCCCCGCCAGTTCAGCCTGTAGCAGCGCGAATTCAGTGCCTTGAGCGTGTACGGCGCTGCTCAGATAGGCCGAGGCCTGTTCACCGAATTGCTTTTGTACTACCTGACTGTGCTGGGCGGTGCTGGTCATGGGGACTTCCTTTGGGAATGAGTCTTGTGGTGCCTGGTCTGTCGTCATCGCGGGCAAGCCCGCTCCCACAGGTTTTGTGAACAGCGCAAATCACTGTGGGAGCGGGCTTGCCCGCGATGAGGCCGGTCCTATCCTTACAAATTCCGAATCAATCACGCATCACGAAACAACCACGGCTGGCTCGCACGATGTTTGGCCTCAAACGTGGCAATCGCCTCGTGGTCCTGCAAGGTCAGGCCGATATCGTCCAGGCCATTGAGCAGGCAGTGCTTGCGGAACGCGTCAATCTCAAAACTCAACACCTTGCCATCCGGACGGGTCACGGTCTGAGCTTGCAGATCAACCTGCAACTGATAGCCCGGAGTCGCCTCAACCTGCTGGAACAGTTCATCAACTTCAGCGTCGCTCAGGATGATCGGCAGCAAGCCGTTCTTGAAGCTGTTGTTGAAGAAGATATCGGCATAGCTCGGCGCGATAATGCTGCGGAAACCGTACTCTTCCAACGCCCACGGTGCGTGTTCGCGGCTGGAGCCGCAACCGAAGTTCTCACGGGCCAGCAACACGCTCGCGCCTTGATAACGTTCGGCGTTGAGGACGAAGTCCTTGTTCAACGGACGCTTGGAGTTGTCCTGATACGGCTGCCCGACATCCAGGTAACGCCACTCATCGAACAGGTTCGGGCCGAACCCGGTGCGCTTGATCGACTTCAAGAACTGCTTCGGAATGATCTGGTCGGTGTCGACGTTGGCACGATCCAAAGGCGCGACAAGACCAGTGTGCTGGGTAAAAGCTTTCATGCTGCGCTCCTTTAGATCAATTCACGGACGTCGACGAAACGACCGTTCACGGCTGCGGCGGCGGCCATGGCCGGGCTGACGAGGTGCGTACGGCCACCGGCGCCCTGACGGCCTTCGAAGTTACGGTTGGAGGTCGACGCGCAATGCTCGCCCGACTCCAAACGGTCCGGGTTCATCGCCAGGCACATCGAGCAACCCGGCTCACGCCATTCGAAACCGGCCTCGAGAAAAATCTTGTCCAGACCTTCGGATTCGGCCTGAGCCTTCACCAGCCCCGAACCCGGCACCACGATGGCCTGCTTGATGGTCGACGCCACTTTGCGGCCCTTGGCGATCACGGCGGCGGCGCGCAGGTCTTCGATCCGCGAGTTGGTGCAGGAGCCAATGAATACGCGGTCCAGCTGAATGTCGGTGATCGCCTGATTGGCAGTCAAACCCATGTATTTCAAAGCGCGTTCGATGGAGCCACGCTTGACCAGGTCCATTTCCTTCGCAGGATCGGGAACGTTCTGATCGACAGCCAAGACCATCTCAGGCGAGGTGCCCCAGCTGACTTGCGGCTTGATCTGAGTGGCATCGAGCTCGACGATGGTGTCGAACTTGGCATCCGCGTCGGAAACCAGGTCTTTCCAGGCCTCGACAGCCAAGTCCCATTCCGCGCCTTTCGGAGCAAATGGACGGCCCTTGACGTAAGCCACGGTTTTTTCGTCGGCGGCCACCAGCCCTACGCGAGCGCCGGCCTCGATGGACATGTTGCAGATAGTCATGCGGCCTTCGACCGACAGATCGCGAATCGCGCTACCGGCGAATTCGATGGCATGGCCGTTACCGCCGGCGGTGCCGATTTTGCCGATCACGGCGAGGACGATGTCCTTGGCGGTCACGCCGAACGGCAATTGACCTTCGACCGATACCAGCATGTTTTTCATCTTTTTCGCGACCAGGCACTGCGTGGCGAGCACGTGCTCGACCTCGGAAGTGCCAATACCGTGAGCCAAGGCACCGAATGCGCCGTGGGTCGAGGTGTGAGAGTCGCCGCAAACCACAGTCATGCCCGGCAAGGTTGCGCCCTGCTCCGGGCCGATGACGTGGACGATGCCTTGGCGGACATCATTCATCTTGAATTCGACGATGCCGTATTCGTCGCAGTTATCGTCGAGGGTCTGAACCTGCAAACGCGAGACTTGGTCGACAATCGCATCGATGCCGCCCTTGCGCTCCGCAGTAGTCGGAACGTTGTGGTCCGGGGTCGCGATATTGGCATCGATGCGCCAAGGCTTGCGCCCGGCCAGACGCAGGCCTTCAAAGGCTTGCGGCGAGGTCACTTCGTGGATGATGTGACGATCGATATAGATCAGCGCCGAGCCATCGTCGCGCTGCTTGACCAAATGCGAATCCCAGAGCTTGTCGTAGAGCGTTTTGCCGGCCATCAGACGGTTCCTCATCAGCTTGTTTCTATGCCCCGGATTTTGAAAGCTTCAATAACCCTTTGGCTTGTGAGGTCGATCCTAGGGGGTTACATTAAATAACTCAAATTCATATTTTTCATGCTTTGCATAACCAACTGGAATGCCACCGAGACATCATCATGGACCTCGCCAACCTCAATGCTTTTATCGCGATTGCCGAGACCGGAAGCTTCTCCGGCGCTGGCGAACGGCTACACCTGACGCAACCCGCCATAAGCAAGCGCATCGCCGGGCTGGAGCAGCAATTGAAGGTACGGCTGTTCGATCGTCTGGGCCGGGAAGTCAGCCTGACCGAAGCCGGTCGCGCCCTGCTGCCACGGGCCTATCAGATCCTCAATGTACTGGATGACACCCGCCGCGCCCTGACCAACCTGACCGGCGAAGTCTCCGGTCGTCTGACATTGGCCACCAGTCATCACATCGGCCTGCACCGTTTACCGCCCTTATTAAGGGAGTTCACCCGACGTTACCCACAAGTGGCGCTGGATATTCAGTTCCTCGACTCGGAAGTTGCTTACGAAGAAATCCTCCATGGCCGCGCCGAACTGGCGGTAATCACGCTTGCACCGGAGCCCCATGCACTGGTCAAGGCCACGCCGGTGTGGGACGACCCGCTGGATTTCGTGGTCGCCCCAGAGCATTCGCTGATCGCTAACGGTCCGGTCAGCCTGGCGGATATTGCCCTGCATCCCGCGGTTTTCCCCGGCGGCAACACCTTTACCCACCACATCGTGCAGCGCCTGTTCGAGGCCCAGGGCCTGACGCCGAACATCGCCATGAGCACGAATTATCTGGAAACCATAAAAATGATGGTCTCGATCGGCCTCGCCTGGAGCGTTTTGCCGCGCACCATGCTGGACGATCAAGTGGCGCGCATACCTTTGCCGGGCATACAGCTCACTCGCCAGCTAGGCTATATCCTGCACACCGAACGGACGCTGTCGAACGCGGCGCGGGCCTTCATGGCTCTGCTGGATGCACAAATCGATCAGCCAGGGACTCGCGGCTAAGCTGTGCTTCTTCTTTTTGTGCTACGCCTATAGAGCCCCAAAACCCTGTGCCTAACGCCCAATTCAGCCCAAGGCCTGTTATCCATGCCCAAATCTGTTGAACGTATGCCGCCGATGCCGCGAATTCAGGCACTTGACCCCAAACGGTCCGAGCAGAGCTGGGAAAGCGCCCCGCAGTTGCTGGCGGCCCTCAACGGCGCTCGGCTCGGCGCCTGGTATTGGGACATCGAGCGGGGGCAAATCAGTTGGTCACGGGGTACTCAGGCGTTGTTCGGCTTCGATCCCCGGCAACCGTTGCCCGAGGACCTGGAATACCTTGACCTGCTGCCCCAGGAGGATCGGGCGAAAGCCATTCGCGCTTTCCATGCGGTGATCGCCGGCGCACCGCTGGAACAGGCCATGCACCACCGCATCCGCTGGCCCGATGGCAGCCTGCATTGGCTGGAGATCAACGGCAGCCTGCTGCCGGACAAAAATGGCCGGCCACGAATGATAGGGGTCATTCGTGAAATCACCCATCAGCGCCAGCGCGAACAGGCGCTGAGCAGCTCGGAAAAACGCTTCGCCACGCTGTTTCACCTGTGCCCGAACATGGTCCTGCTGACCCGCCAGGAAGATGGCCTGATCAGCGAAGCCAACCAGTATTTCGAAAGCCTGTTCGGCTGGCCGGTGCAAGACGCCATCGGCCGAACCACGCTGGAACTGGGCCTTTGGGTCAACCCGGAGCAACGGGTGCAACTGGTCAAGGCCACCAAGGCCAAAGGCGAGCTGATCAACATGGAGGTGCAATTTCGCGCCAGCAACGGGCAGGTTCACGACGGCATCCTCAGCGCGCAAAAGGTCGAACTCGAAGGCCAGCCTTATCTGCTGAGCACGTTCCTCGACACCACCGAACGTAAAATTGCCGAGCACGCCCTCAAAGACAGCCAGGAACGCCTGGACCTGGCCCTGGATTCGGCGCAACTCGGCACCTGGGACTGGCACATTCCCAGCGGCATGCTTTACGGCTCGGCGCGGGCCGCCCAGTTACATGGGCTGGACCCCAAACCCTTCCATGAATCCTTCGATGCGTTTTTCGAAGGCGTGCCCGACGAAGAACGCGGCACCATGCGCGACGCCTACCGCAGCCTGCGCGAAGGCCCGGCCGGCAATTACCAGCTGACTTACCGCGTGCAGCTAACGGATGGCAGCTCGCGCTACCTGGAAAGCCGCGCCAGACTCTACCGCGATGAACAGGGCAACCCGTTGCGCATGGCCGGCACACTGCTGGACATCACTGATCAGGTAGAGCGCGAACAGCAACTGGTGGCGTCGGAAGAGAAATTCGCCACCTTGTTCCAGGTCAGCCCGGACCCGATCTGCGTCACGCGCCAGGACACCGGTCACTTCATCGAGATCAACTCCAGCTTCACTCAAACGTTCGGCTGGAGCACCGTCGACGTGATTGGCCGCAGCGCCGACGAAATCGGCCTGTGGGACGCTTCGGCGAAGAGCCTGCAAAGGATCGAGCGGGTCATCCGCGAACAGGGCCTGAACAATGTGGCGATCATCGTCCGGCACAAGGACGGACAGTCCCTGACCTGCGTGATATCGAGCCGGCAGATCAGCGTCGGCGACCAACCCTGCATCGTCACCACCCTGCGCGACATCACCCAGCAGCAACGCTCGGAAGCGGCGCTCAAGGCCAGCGAGGAGAAGTTTGCCAAGGCCTTCCACTCAAGCCCCGACGCCATCACCATTACCGAGCGCGACACCGGACGCTACCTGGAAGTTAACGATGGCTTCTGTCGCCTGACTGGCTACCGCGCCGATGAAGTGGTCGGCCGCACGGTGTATCAGGTGGGCATCTGGGCCGAAGAGAAACAACGCTCGGCGTTGCTGGCGGAACTACAGATCAAGGGCCGGGTTCACCATCAGGAAATGCTCGGGCGCAACAAACGCGGCGAGTTGTTGACCGTCGAAGTCTCGGTGGAGCCGATCACCCTCAACGAAACGGCGTGCCTGCTGCTGACCGCCCGAGACGTCAGCTTGCTGAAAAACGCCGAAGCGCAGATCCGTCACCTGGCCTACCACGACCCGCTGACCAACCTGCCCAACCGCGCCCTGTTGATGGATCGTCTGAGCCAGCAGATCGCCCTGCTCAAACGCCACAACCTGCGTGGCGCACTGATGTTCCTCGACCTCGACCACTTCAAGCACATCAACGACTCCCTTGGCCACCCGGTGGGTGATACGGTGCTGAAGATCATCACCGCGCGCCTTGAAGCCAGCGTGCGCATGGAGGACACCGTCGCGCGCCTGGGCGGTGACGAATTCGTGGTGCTGCTCAGCGGCCTGGAAGGTTCGCGCAGCGACGTCAGCGCTCAGGTCCGGGAGTTGGCGGATACCTTGCGCGAACTGCTGTCCGAACCGATGTTCCTCGACGGACAGCGCCTGCAAGTAACACCGAGCATCGGCATCGCGCTGATCCCCGACCACGGCTCGACCCCGACCGACCTGCTCAAACGCGCCGATATCGCCCTCTACCGCGCCAAGGATTCAGGCCGCAACACCACGCAGATGTATCACAACACTATGCAGAAGGCCGCCAGCGAACGCCTGCGCATGGAAACCGACCTGCGCCTTGCCCTTTCCCGGGGTGAGTTCAGCGTGCAATACCAACCACAGGTGGACGCTCGCAATAACCGCATTACCGGCGCAGAAGCCTTGGTACGCTGGCACCATCCGCAACTGGGCGCGCAATCGCCCACCGAGTTCATCAAGGTGCTGGAAGACAGCGGGCTGATTCTGGAAGTCGGCACATGGATCCTCGACGAAGCGTGCGCTGCCTTCAAACATCTGATCGCCAAGGGCCTGATCAATCCGCTCGATTTCAGCCTGTGCGTGAACATCAGCCCCCGGCAATTCCGTCAGAACGATTTCGTCGAACGCATCGAACACAGCCTCGGCAGCCACGGCCTGCCCTGCTCGTTGCTGAAACTGGAAATCACCGAAGGCATCGTCATCCAGAACCTGGACGACACCATCAGCAAAATGCGGCGCCTGAAAAAACTCGGCGTGAGCTTTGCGATGGACGATTTCGGTACCGGTTATTCCTCGCTGACCTACCTCAAGCGCCTGCCGGTAGACACCCTGAAAATCGACCAGTCGTTCATCCGCGATGCCACCACCGACCCAAACGATGCCGAAATCATTCGCGCCATCGTCGCCATGGCCCGCAGTCTGGAGTTGGAAGTCATCGCCGAAGGCGTGGAAACCCTGGAGCAACTGGCGTTTTTGCAAGGGCTGGGCTGCCATTTGTATCAAGGGTATTTGCACAGCCGGCCGCTGCCGGTTGAGGAGTTTCAGAAACTGTTGAAATAAGGCGATGCAGCAACTGCCGAACCGCTACGTACGGCTGTAGCAGCTGCTACGAATGGGCACAAAAAAGGGCGCCGGTGGATGGCGCCCTTTTTGTTGCTTTGACTCAGTGCTGCAGAGCCGGTTTTTCCGTCCCGTTGATCGGGATGCGTTTGGCTTTCGCTTCTTCCGGAATCACGCGCAGCAGGTCGATGCTCAACAAACCGTTGCGCAGTTCGGCGGCCTTGATTTCAATGTGGTCCGCCAGACGGAACGACAGTTTGAAGGCGCGCTGAGCGATGCCTTGGTACAAGTAAGTGACGCTTTCGTCCGCGTCACGTTTGCCGCCACTGATGGTCAGCACACCTTTCTCCACTTGCAGGTCCAGGTCTTCTTCCTGGAAACCGGCGGCCGCTACGACAATGCGGTATTGATCATCACCGTATTTTTCAACGTTGTAGGGTGGATAGGTGCTGCCTGGCTCATTGCGCAGGGCGGTTTCGAACAGGTCGTTGAAACGGTCGAAACCTACCGAGGAACGGAACAGTGGGGCCAAGGAAAATGCAGTACTCATGATTCAAATCTCCTGAACATAATCAGCAAGTTTTTTTGTCTCCGCGACCCGAATTCGGCATCGCGTAATCCTTAGATAAGGACCGCTGATTGCTTTTCAAGAGATTATTTCAAGATTTTTTCAGGCTGCTTCAGACACCTGCAGCCCCAGTAAACGCGAGACATTATCCAGTTCGGTCTCACGACGCAGGACGGTGAACAGCTCTACCGCTTCGGGATAATTGCGGGTCAGCATTGCCAGCCACTGCTTCAAGCGACCCGGCGATTGGCGTGGCGTCATCTGCGCCTTGGCTTGCAGCCAGAAGTCTTGAATCAGCGGCAGCAGCTCGGCCCAGGTCATCTCAACGACGTCTTCACCGGCGCGGGCGGCGGCGATTTGCCGGGCCAGATCCGGACGCGATACCAGACCGCGACCGAGCATGATGTCTTCGACGCCGCTGATCTCGCGGCAACGACGCCAGTCCTCGACGCTCCAGATGTCGCCATTGGCAAACACCGGGACCTTGACCACGTCCTGCACCCGAGGGATCCATTCCCAGTGGGCTGGCGGCTTGTAGCCATCGGTCTTGGTCCGCGCGTGAACCACGATGTGCGCCGCCCCGCCTTCAGCCAGGGCCGTGGCGCAAACCAGCGCACCGTCCGGGCTGTCGAAACCGAGGCGCATCTTGGCGGTCACTGGAATGTGCGCTGGCACCGCACGACGGACGTGTTCGACGATTTGGTTGAGCAGTTCAGGCTCTTTGAGCAGCACCGCGCCGCCACGGGATTTGTTGACGGTCTTGGCCGGGCAGCCGAAGTTCAGGTCGATGACCTCGGAACCCAACTCGCAGGCCAGTGCGGCGTTTTCCGCCAGGCACACCGGATCGGAGCCCAGCAGTTGCACCCGCAGCGGCACACCGGAGGCGGTTCGGGCGCCAGTCAGCAGTTCCGGGCCGAACTTGTGGTAATAGGCAGGCGTAAGCAGCTGATCGTTGATCCGAATAAATTCGGTCACGCACCAATCGATACCGCCCACACGGGTCAGCACGTCCCGCAGGATGTTGTCGACCAACCCCTCCATGGGCGCCAAAGCAATTTGCATGAAAAACACACTCAACGAAAAACGTGCGGCAGTTTACTGGATTGCGCGAGAAATCTGCAGAACATCGCTGATTCCTTGTGGGAGCGGGCTTGCTCGCGAAAGCGGTTTAACATTCAACAATGGTGCTGCCTGTCAGTCTGCTTTCGCGAGCAAGCCCGCTCCCACATTAGATTTTCGCTGAATCCAAATCCTGCAACGCCGGGCCATAGCCCTCGATAAACTCCGCCGGCATGCGCTTGGGCTTGCCGGTCGACAGTTCGATGCACACGAAAGTGGTCTGCGCCCGCAGCAACGTGGTGTTGTCACTGGGGCGTTTGAGCTGGAAGTGGCGGGTCATTTTCAGGCGCTGGTCCCAATCGACGATCCAGGTCGCCAACTGCAACTCATCACCCTCATAGGCCGCCGCCAGATAATCGATCTCGTGCCGTACCACCGCCATCGCCCGATCCAGCCGCCGGTACTCGACCAGATCCAGGCCCAGCCGTTGCGAGTGGCGCCAGGCGCAACGCTCGAGCCAGGTCACGTACACCGCGTTGTTCGCGTGGCCCAACCCGTCGATGTCCTCGGCGTCCACTTCCAGATCAATGATAAACGGCGTTGCCCGATCCCAGCCCATGCCCCACTCCCGGTCAGATTATTTCGACCGGGGCAGTGTAACGGATGCTCAGGCCGATTGGCGCGATTGCAGACTGCGACCGGCCAGCAGCGAAAGAACGCCGTCGATCACCCGAGGATCGGCCAGCACCCGCTGATGCCCACCCTCTTCTAGGCGCAACAGACGGCTGTCGAACCAGGCTTCGTGGATCAACTGGGATTCCTTGACCGGGACAAAGTTGTCGTCCTCGGCATGGACGATCAGCCCCGGCATGTCGAGCTGATAGTGCGCGACATCCAGTGCAGCGGCACGCATGCCGACGTCTTTCTCGACCTGGCGAATAAACGCCGAACGCGCTTTGGGCGGCAGGCGCACATAGCGTGCGAACCCACGCAGTACTCCGAGAATTCGCGCCGGGGCGGCGATCGAGACCAGGGTTTCGGTGCGCAAGCCCAACTGAACCGCGAGCATCGCGCTAGCGCCACCCATGGAGTGGCCGATCACCGCTTGCAGCGGCGGTAACTCAGCGGCCGCCTCGAGCATGGCCCGGGCGAACAGCACCACATTTGCTTCGCGACCAGGCGAGCGACCATGAGCCGGGCCGTCCAGGGCAACCACGGTGTAACCGGCATCGACCAGCGCCGTGATCAGCGCGGCAAACTGGGTCGGCCGGCCTTCCCAGCCATGCATCAATAACACCGCCGGCCCCTGCCCCCAACGCAGCGCCGAGAGGCCGAAGCGCAAGGTGATTCGTTCGGATTTCGCCAGCAGCGGCAATTCCCAATCACGCGGCGGCAATTCCCGCGGAGTCATGAACGCCAGGCGCATCTTGCTCGCCACCAGCTTCGGCGCGAACCAGCCCAAGGTGCCATTAACGCCACGAACCCAGCTCAACGTGTTCATCGCTCATCTCCTCAGGCTGATGCCTTTAGGTCACAGCACCGCCGACTTGGCGGCGCGCAGCAATCGATCGGACAACTCTCCTGGCCCCAGCGCCCGCGCCAGAGCCAAACCACCGACCATCAAGGCCATGTCGGCCAAGGCTTTGTCGGCGTCTTCCGGACTGGCCGCCAATTGCGCGACCATCAACTCGACATGCTCATTCAATGCCACACGAAATTCGTCCGGCAGACGACCCAGCTCGCCGACCGACGCCGGAATCGGGCATGCCTGCTCGGTGGAATCACGGTGTTTGCGCGACAGGTAGAACGCTGCGACCAACGCGCGACGCTCTTCGCCGGTCAACTCGGCATCCATGTCGGCGATCAAGCCACGACGATGGCTGAGTAGCTGCTTGAACGCTTCCAGCATCAATGCGTCCTTGCTTTCGAAGTGTGCGTAGAAGCCGCCGACCGTCAGACCAGCCGCGCCCATCACTTCGCCCACGCTCGGCTCGGCCGGGCCGCGCTGGATCAGCGCTGCACTGGCAGCCTTGAGGATGCGTTCGCGGGTTTGAGCTTTTTTATCGTTCATCGTTGCCTCCGAATATTACGACTAGAATATTATTCTCATAATAATTTTTCGCAAGTCGTGGATGTGACCGCTGGTCTGAAGAACAGTTTTGAGAAAAAAGGAGAGTTGGCCAAACGCCAGACAAACAAAAGGGCCATTCAATAATTGAATGACCCTTAAAAATCCCGCAGAGCGGGTAATCGTGGCGTCCCCTAGGGGACTCGAACCCCTGTTACCGCCGTGAAAGGGCGGTGTCCTAGGCCACTAGACGAAGGGGACACAAACCCTTCTATACAATGATCAGTGCTGAGAGCTGATCGATTCAAGGCCGGTGTGGCCAGACCTTGAACTGTAAAAC
>NZ_JBXAOA010000027.1:26131-85256 GCF_058802325.1 Pseudomonas sp. GW822-FHT02E03
AATTGGTGGAGCTAGACGGGATCGAACCGTCGACCTCTTGCATGCCATGCAAGCGCTCTCCCAGCTGAGCTATAGCCCCGGATTTTTCGCCTCGCGGCGGAGCGACATCTTGCAACATCGCTTCTGTAAAACTGGCGTCCCCTAGGGGACTCGAACCCCTGTTACCGCCGTGAAAGGGCGGTGTCCTAGGCCACTAGACGAAGGGGACGCAAACCCTTCTATACAACTGATCAACGCTGAGTGTTGATCGCTTCAAGGCCGGTGTGGCCAGACCTTGAAGTGTAAATTGGTGGAGCTAGACGGGATCGAACCGTCGACCTCTTGCATGCCATGCAAGCGCTCTCCCAGCTGAGCTATAGCCCCTCATCGCTGAGGACGGGGCGAATCTTAATGGCGCATCGGAAGGCTGTCAAACTTATTTTTAACAATTTCCAAAATTTTTTGCCCACATAACAATCACTTACCGCCCTCCCCCCGAAAAACGGGGGTGGCGCCGAAGAGCAAGATCAAAAGATCGCAGCCTTCGGCAGCTCCTACACAAGGTTAAACAGCCTTAAGCGATAGCGCCCAGGAGTTTTTCCCACTCCTTGTTTTCCTTCTTCGACACGCCGCCCAGCAGGTCGATAGCCTGGCGCAGACGGAAACGGGTCAGGTCCGGACCGAGGATTTCCATCGCGTCGAGCACCGACACCGAGCTGGCCTGCCCCGTGATCGCGGCGAACATCAGCGGCATGGCATCACGCAGCTTCAACTCCAGGGATTCGACCACCGCCTGAATCGTCGCGGTAATGCTGTCCTTCTCCCACTGACGCAGGCTTTCCAGCTTCCACAGAATCAACTGCATCAACTGACGAACCTGATCGCCCGAGAGCTTCTTGGATTCGAACAGTTTGGCGTCCGGGTTCACGCCACCAGCGAAGAAGAAGCCGGCCAGTGGTGCGACTTGACTGAAGGTTTCAACCCGGCCCTGCACATGCGGTGCGATCTTCATCATGTATTCAGGGTTCAGTGCCCACTTTTGCAGACGAGCGGCGAACTCTTCCACCGGCAGGTCACGCAGCCATTGGCCGTTGAGCCACGACAGCTTCTCGATGTCGAAAATCGGCCCGCCGAGGGAGACGCGGCTCAGATCGAAGTTATCGACCATTTCCTGCAGGGAGAACTTCTCGCGCTCGTCCGGCATCGACCAACCCATGCGACCCAGGTAGTTGAGCATCGCTTCCGGCATGAAGCCCATGCGCTCGTAGAAGGTCACCGAGGTCGGGTTCTTGCGCTTGGACAGTTTGCTCTTGTCCGGGTTACGCAGCAGCGGCATGTAGCACAGCTGCGGTTGTTCCCAGCCGAAGTATTCGTACAAAAGGATCAGTTTCGGCGCCGAAGGCAGCCATTCTTCACCGCGCAAAACGTGAGTGATGCCCATCAAGTGGTCATCGACAACGTTGGCCAGGAAGTACGTCGGCAAGCCGTCGGTCTTCATCAGCACTTGCATGT
Source organism: Pseudomonas sp. GW822-FHT02E03 (assembly GCF_058802325.1). Classification (NCBI taxonomy): domain Bacteria; kingdom Pseudomonadati; phylum Pseudomonadota; class Gammaproteobacteria; order Pseudomonadales; family Pseudomonadaceae; genus Pseudomonas; species Pseudomonas sp. GW822-FHT02E03. The sequence goes on from NZ_JBXAOA010000027.1 coordinate 27,623, forward strand.
CCATGCGATCCCACGGGATCTCGACGTCGCCACGCAGCATGTCAGGCACCACGCACACGCCTTCGGTCGGCACTTTCATGCGGATCACGTGTGGCTCGCCGGCAGCCAGGCGGCGCGCGACTTCTTCCTTGGAGAGCAACAGCGCACGACCGTCGTAACGCGGGGTTTCGCCGCGGGCCATTTGCTCGGCGCGCATCTGGTCCAGTTCTTCAGCCGTGCAGAAGCACGGGAAGGCATGACCCATGTCGACCAATTGCTGGCAGTACTTCTGATAAATATCGCCGCGCTCGCTCTGACGATAAGGACCGTGCGGGCCGCCGACATCCGGGCCTTCGCTCCAGTCGATACCCAACCAGCGCAGGGCGTCGAAAATCTGCTGCTCGGACTCGCGGGTCGAACGCAACTGGTCGGTGTCTTCGATCCGCAGGATGAACTCACCGCCATGCTGCTTGGCAAAGCAGTAGTTGAACAAAGCGATGTAAGCGGTACCTACGTGGGGGTCCCCGGTAGGCGATGGCGCGATGCGAGTGCGGACGGTGGTCATGGCATGTCTCGAAAAGAATAAAAGCGAAGATCAAACAAGAGGCGAATGGTAACAGGCGATAGCCGCCCGGCTCCAGTGAGTGGGGTATTTACCTCCACATCACTCGTAGGCCGAGGTGGGTTGAGGGCTGGGGGAAGCACTTTAGCTGATGAATATGGCGTTCAGTCGTACGCCTTCGCGAGCAAGCCCGCTCCCACAGTAGACCGCATCCGCCTGGACAACTCGGTCAACTGTGGGAGCGGGCTTGCTCGCGAAGAGGCCCTGTCAGACACCACAAATCAAACAACGATCAACCGCTCCCGCAACTTGCCGATTTCGTCGCGCAACTGCGCCGCGGCTTCGAATTCCAGGTCGCGGGCGAGCTGGTACATCTTTTCTTCCAACTGACGAATGCGTTTGCTGATCTCGCTCGGCGAGCGCAGTTCGGCCTCGTACTTGGCACTTTCCTCGGCGGCCTTGGCCATGCCTTTGCGCTTCTTGCTGCGCGAACCCGGCACGACCGCGCCTTCCATGATGTCGGCGACGTCCTTGAACACCCCCTTCGGCGTGATGCCATTGGCCAGGTTGAAGGCGATCTGCTTGTCGCGTCGACGCTCGGTTTCGCCGATCGCCCGCTCCATGGAGCCGGTGATGCGATCTGCGTACAAAATCGCCCGCCCATTGAGGTTGCGCGCCGCCCGGCCGATGGTCTGGATCAACGAGCGCTCGGAACGCAAGAAACCCTCCTTGTCCGCATCGAGAATCGCTACCAGCGAGACTTCCGGCATGTCCAGGCCTTCACGCAGCAGGTTGATCCCCACCAGCACATCGAAGACGCCGAGACGCAAGTCACGGATAATTTCGACCCGCTCCACAGTGTCGATGTCCGAGTGCAGATAACGCACGCGCACGCCGTGGTCGGCCAGATAATCGGTCAAATCTTCAGACATGCGCTTGGTCAGCGTGGTAACCAGCACCCGCTCTTCCAGGGCCACACGCTTGGTGATTTCCGAGAGCAAGTCGTCGACCTGAGTCAACGCCGGGCGAATTTCGATTTGCGGGTCCACCAGACCGGTCGGGCGCACCAATTGCTCGACCACTCGGCCAGCATGTTCCGCCTCATAATTGCCCGGCGTGGCCGAGACAAAAATCGTTTGGGGACTGATGCTTTCGAACTCATCGAAACGCATCGGCCGGTTGTCCAGCGCGGACGGCAGACGGAAGCCGTACTCCACCAGCGTCTCTTTCCGGGAACGGTCACCTTTATACATGGCGCCGACTTGCGGCACGCTGACGTGGGATTCGTCGATCACCAGCAAGGCATCCGCCGGCAGGTAGTCGAACAACGTGGGCGGCGCCTGGCCGGATTCACGGCCCGACAGGTAGCGCGAATAGTTTTCGATGCCGTTGCAGTAGCCCAGCTCGAGGATCATCTCCAGATCGAAACGGGTGCGCTGCTCCAGTCGCTGGGCTTCCACCAGTTTGTTATTGGAGCGCAGGTATTCCAGGCGCTCCTGCAATTCGACCTTGATCCCTTCGGTGGCCTCGAGCAGGGTTTCGCGCGGGGTCACGTAGTGGCTCTTCGGATAGAAGGTGAAACGCGGCAGTTTGCGGATGACTTCACCGGTCAGCGGATCGAAGGCGGACAGGCTCTCCACTTCATCATCGAACAGCTCGATGCGGATCGCTTCGAAATCGGATTCCGCCGGATGGATATCAATCACGTCGCCGCGCACCCGGAAGGTCGCCCGGGCGAAATCCATGTCGTTGCGGGTGTATTGCAGGTCGGCCAGGCGACGTAGCAGCGCGCGTTGGTCGAGCTTGTCGCCGCGATCCACGTGCAACACCATCTTCAGATAGGTTTCCGGGCTACCCAGACCGTAGATGCAGGACACCGTGGTGACGATGATCGCGTCCTTGCGCTCCAGCAGCGCCTTGGTCGCGGACAGGCGCATCTGCTCGATATGGTCGTTGATCGAGGCATCCTTCTCGATGAAGGTGTCGGACGACGGCACGTAGGCTTCGGGCTGGTAGTAGTCGTAATAAGACACGAAGTATTCAACGGCGTTGTTCGGGAAGAACGTCTTGAATTCGCCATACAACTGCGCGGCCAGGGTCTTGTTGGGCGCCAGCACCAGCGTCGGGCGCTGAATCTGGGCGATCACGTTGGCGATGCTGAAGGTCTTGCCCGAGCCGGTCACACCGAGCAACGTCTGGTGCGCCAGCCCGGCCTCAATGCCCTCGACCATCAGGCGGATGGCTTCCGGCTGATCGCCGGCGGGCTCGAAGCGGGTGACTAGCTGGAATTCAGACATACATACCTCTGGATTCGCGCCTGCCCAGTCAAACCGGACAGCGACGAAAAAAACCACAAACGACCGATGTCGCCCAAGGAAAAAACTGGATTGTGCTCAATGTGGAGCCGATTGCCATCGCTTTCAAGGCAAACGTCCTACATCGGGCAAAACCTTTGACGACACCACTCGACCCATGATCGAAAAATAATTGGAAAAACTTACGGTAAAAGCCGAATCGCCTGTCGCCATCAATCGCTGATGGCCTCTATACTAGCTCCCCGTTTGTGCACCGCTCTAGTGCATTCGGCTGGAGCGCGACACGTCCCTCCACACTCCATTCAGAGCCGCCGCAATAATGAGCCTGTTCTCCGCTGTCGAAATGGCACCACGCGATCCAATCCTGGGCCTCAACGAAGCATTCAATGCCGATACCCGTACCAACAAGGTCAACCTGGGGGTCGGTGTTTACTGCGACGAGGAGGGCCGAATTCCACTCCTGCGCGCCGTTGTCGAAGCCGAGACGATTCGCGCCGCTCAACACGTTTCCCGTGGCTACTTGCCGATCGACGGCATCGCTGCCTACGACCAAGCCGTGCAAAAACTGCTGTTCGGCAATGATTCGCCGCTGATCGCCGCTGGCCGGGTTATCACCACCCAAGCCGTCGGCGGTACTGGCGCGCTGAAAATCGGTGCTGATTTCCTCAAGCAACTGCTGCCGAACGCTGTCGTGGCCATCAGCGACCCGAGCTGGGAAAACCACCGCGCCCTGTTCGAAACCGCTGGTTTCCCGGTGCAGAACTATCGCTACTACGATGCCGCCACCCACGACGTTAACCGTGCAGGCCTGCTCGAAGACCTGAACGCCCTGCCGTCCGGCTCCATCGTTGTGCTGCACGCTTGCTGCCACAACCCTACCGGCGTGGACCTGAGCCCGGCGGACTGGAAAAACGTACTGGAAGTGGTCAAGGCCAAAGGTCACGTGCCATTCCTCGACATGGCCTACCAGGGCTTTGGCGACGGCATCGATGAAGACGCCGCGGCCGTGCGCCTGTTCGCCGAATCGGACCTGACCTTCTTCGTCTCGAGCTCGTTCTCCAAATCCTTCTCGCTGTACGGCGAGCGCGTTGGCGCCCTGTCGATCGTCAGCGAATCGAAAGAAGAAGGCGCGCGCGTACTGTCGCAAGTCAAACGCGTGATCCGCACCAACTACTCCAACCCGCCGACCCACGGTGCAAGCATCGTCGCCGCCGTGCTGAACAGCCCGGTACTGCGTGCCCAGTGGGAAGAGGAACTGGCAGAAATGCGCCTGCGGATTCGCGGCATGCGCACCCAGATGGTCGACTTGCTGGCGAAAAACGCTCCACAGCGCGATTTCAGCTTCGTCGGTCGCCAGCGCGGCATGTTCTCCTACTCCGGCCTGACGGTTGAGCAGGTAACCCGTCTGCGCAGCGAGTTCGGCATCTACGCCCTGGACACCGGCCGCATCTGCGTTGCCGCGCTGAACCAGAGCAACATCGACGTCGTGACCAAGGCCATCGTTGCGGTGATCTGAGTGGTTGCGTGATATGAAAACGGGAAGCCATAGGGTTTCCCGTTTTTTATTTGTCTTTGATAATTCCCAGTTCGGCGACCGGTCGCTCTAGACTGCACGCAGATCAAACATGTGGGAGCGGGCTTGCTCGCGAAAGCGGTCTATCTGTCACATTGATGCTGGATGTGCCGCCGCCTTCGCGAGCAAGCCCGCTCCCACAGGTTATGAGTACACCCGAGAATTCTTGAGAACCCACATGAAAAACGATGACCTACGCGCCGACCGCGACGAGCTGGACCATTTCGTGCCCCGCACTTCGGCCAAACGCGGTAATAACCTGGTGCTGCAAGTGGCTGCTGGCGTGTTCCTTGGCGGCCTGGCCTTGTGGCTGGTGCAACTGGCCGCCACGATGCTGTACGCCAAGCTGATGCTCGGCACCATTACCTTCGGCGGTTAAGCCAATTCGGTTGCACGCTGGCTGGCCGCGTCGTCATAGGCCACATAAAGCGACTCGGCCACCTGGCTTTTGATCGCCTTGGTGCTTTCCAGGCCCAAAACAAAACCTTCGGCCTTGCCGCCCGCCCGGTTCAATTCATCAGCGGTACTGGCCTGAGTGATTGCGTCGAACAGTTTCTCGGCGTGCGGACCAACGCCTTTGGGCAGGCTGATCTGAGCGATGCTCATGCGAACACCCCGCTGTTTTGAGGTGTGAGGGCTGGATGATTCATGGCGCATACCTTTTCGGCTGAGGGCCGGCAGCGCGTGTCACCACTTCCGGGCGACCATGGTAGACCTCTACCGCGATTCTGGTAACCGCCAATGGCCGATAACCCCCTCCAATCCGATGAAAACATCAAACCGCCGACAGAGGCTTGACTTCTCTTTTTGAATCAGTAACATAGACGCCATTCCGCGATAGCTCAGTTGGTAGAGCAAGTGACTGTTAATCACTGGGTCCCTGGTTCGAGTCCAGGTCGTGGAGCCAGACAAGGTTACAGAGAAAGTTTCCAAAATCTCTGAACCCCCGAAAAACCCGCCTTTTGGCGGGTTTTTTTCGTTTTGGCGTTTTGTCAGCACTCAGGTATCAAGCAACATGAGTGTTCGCTGCAAGCTCATACGCGGGCTCGGGCTTGATCTTGAACCAGAGGGCGTACATCGCTGGCAGGAACACCAGGGTCAGCACGGTGCCGGCAAACGTACCGCCAATCAGGGTGTAGGCCAGCGTTCCCCAGAACACCGAATGGGTCAGCGGAATGAACGCCAGCATTGCCGCCAACGCCGTGAGAATCACGGGCCTCGCGCGCTGCACAGTGGCTTCGACCACGGCGTTGTAAGGCGACAGGCCGGCTTGCTCATTGGAGTGAATCTGCCCGATGAGGATCAGCGTGTTGCGCATCAGAATCCCTGACAAGGCAATCAGTCCCACCAAGGCGTTGATCCCGAAGGGTTGCTGGAACAGCAGCAGAATTGGCACCACACCAATCAGGCCCAAAGGCGCAGTAGCGAACACCATCATCATTGCCGACATCGAGCGCACCTGAATAATAATGGTCAGCAACATCAGCGCGATCATGATCGGGAACAACGGTAGCAATGCCTTGTTCGCTTTACCCGACTCCTCGATCGAGCCGGCAAACTCGATCCGGTAGCCCGCCGGCAGTTTTTCGATGATGGGCTGCAACTGCGTTATCAAGGCGTTGGAGACATCGGGAGGCTGAAGACCTTCAGCCACGTCACCACGCACAGTTATCGTCGGCGTACGATCACGACGTCGCAGAATGGGTTCCTCCATGCGCACATCCACCGCCCCTACCTGGGACAGCGACACGCGCTGCCCTTGGGCACCGGTCAGCGTGAAGGCGGCAATTTTCGACGGATCCAGACGCGTCTCTCCCGCCGAGCGAGCAACTACCTGAACCGAACGAATATCCTCACGCACCTCGGTGACAGGCACCCCCGTGAGCAGGAATTGCAGCTGTTGCGCGACATCGGTCGAGGTCAAGCCGAATGCTTGCAGGCGATCCTGATCCAGCGTGAGATGAAGTGCCGGCGCGCGCTCGCCCAAATCGGTGTTGACGGTCCTCATCATGGGGCTGGCGGTCATGACCTCACGCACCTGCGCGGCGATATCCCGCAACACTGCGGGGTCGGCGCCCATCACCCGAAAGGCCACCGGATACGGTGAATAAGGACCAAATACCAACTGCGTCACCCGCACCCGGGCTTCAGGCGCCAAGCCATCGGCTACGGCTTGCCTGAGGCGGAGCTTGAGCGCCTCGCGCTCTTGCTGACTCGTGGTCAGGACGACGATTTTTGCGAAGGATGGATCGGGTAGCTCAGGGGCCATCGCCAAATAGAAGCGCGGTGCGCCCTGGCCAATGTAAGCGGTGACGATCCTGGCTTCCGACTGCAGAGCCAACCACGCCTCGACCTTGGCCGCGGCCACATCAGTCTGTTCTATAGAGGTGCCGTAAGGCATCTGCACCTCAACCAGCACCTCAGGTCGGTCGGACGTTGGAAAGAACTGCTTCTTGACCACGCCCATGCCCAGAATCGCAACAACAAACAAGCCAACGACGGATGCAGCCACCAGGCCTTTGCGGCGGATCACACTGCCCAGCAGGCGCCTGAAACGCTGGTAGTTCGGTGTACCGTAAATCGCCGTATGCCCGCCTTCAGGCACCTTGATCTGCGGCAGCAGTTTGACGCCCAGGTAAGGGGTAAATACCACGGCCACCACCCAGGAAGTGATCAGCGCAATGCCAACGATCCAGAACATGTTCGCGGTGTATTCACCTGCGGTCGACTTGGCAAAACCGTTGGGCATAAAGCCGATCGCCGTCACCAATGTCCCCGACAACATCGGCGCGGCCGTGTGGCTCCAGGCATAAGCGGAGGCCTTGATTCGGTCGTAGCCCTCCTCCATCTTCACCACCATCATTTCAATGGCAATGATTGCATCGTCCACCAGCAGCCCCAATGCCAGAATCAACGAACCCAGGGTAATTCGATCGAAGTCTTTGCCCGTGGCCGCCATGACAATGAACACGGCCGCCAGGGTCAGCGGCACCGCCGCGGCAACCACAACGCCGACACGCCAGCCCATGCTGAGGAAACACACCAGCAGCACCACGCCCAGGGCAGCAAAAAACTTCACCATGAACTCGTTGACGGATGCGCCAATATTCACCGCCTGATCCGTGACCTTGGTCAGGCTCATGCCCAAAGGCATCTGCTCGTTGATCGCTGTTGCCTCGGCCTCCAGCGACTTCCCCAGATCCAGACCGTTCCAGCCATCGCGCATAACCACGCCGAGCAACAATGCGGGCTCGCCATTGTTGCGTACCAGGAACGTCGCAGGGTCCTCATAGCCGCGCTTGACCTCAGCCACATCGGACAACTTGAGGGTTCTGCCCTGCACCGTCAGTGGGGTATTACGAATCTTCTGCAGGTCATCAAACGCGCCATCCAGGCGGATGAAAACCTGTGGGCCCTTAGCTTCAACCGAGCCGGCCGGCGTTATCATGTTCTGCGTGTTCAACGCACTGAAGATGTCTCGTGCGGAAATGCCCAATGTCGCCAGACGCTCGTAGGACAGCTCGACAAAAATGCGCTCGGCCTGTTCACCGATGATGTTGACCTTCTTCACACCCGCCACATGCAGCAGACGCTGGCGCAAGCTCTCGGCTTCGCGCACCAACAGACGTTGCGGCTCGCCCTTGGCCTTGAGCGCATAGAGCGCGAAGGTGACATCGGAATACTCATCATTGACCATCGGGCCGATCACCCCTGACGGCAACCCCTTCTGCTCATCCAGGATTTTCTTGCGCGCCTGGTAAAACTCCTCCTGGACGGCTGAGGGCGGCGTGCTATCAAGCAGATAAACCGTGGTGAATGCCAAGCCGGGCCGGGTAAAGGTCTCGGTCCGGTCGTACCAACGCAGTTCCTGCATGCGTTTTTCCAGCTTTTCTACCACCTGGTCTTGCATCTCCTGGGCCGTCGCCCCAGGCCAGGCGGTGACCACCGTCATTTGTTTAATGGTGAATGCGGGGTCTTCCGCACGCCCCAGTTTGAAGAAGGCGTACAACCCACCCACAGAAATCAGCAGGATCAAAAACAGGGTGATTGAGCGCTCGCGTACGGCCAGCGCCGAAAGATTGAAGCCGCTCATCGACTTACCTCAACCACTGAATTTTGCGGAGCATCGGCGAGTTCAGTCCTGACCTTCTCTCCCTCGCTCAGCAAGTGAGCACCCAATGCGACAACACGATCACCCACCTGCAGATCCCCCGTCACGCGCACGCTGGCCTCGTTATTCAGGCTGCGAACCTTGATCGGGCGCCATACCACATGCTCCGGCTCTCCCCCAACCACCCAGACACCCGGGCCTTTACCCCCGTCGTAGAGGGCTCCCATGGGCACCTGGAATTCCTTGGCATCAGCAACATCCGTGTCGGCGATAACCACTGAGATCGTCGAACCCAGGGTGGCGTTGGAGAGCGCCCCTTCCAGCACATAACGCGCTTCAAACGTTCGGGTCTGTCGGTCTGCAGAGTCGGACAGCTGACGTAAACGGGCGCTGCCTGCACGCTGGTTCTGCCCGTAGAGCTCAACCGTCGCCGCCGAGCCCAGCGCAGGACGTAGCGTCTCGGGTAACTGGATCACGGCCTCGCGCTGCCCTGAATGGGCAACGCGTACCACCATCTGTCCTGCGCCAACCACCTGACCCGGCTCCGCCAAGGTATCCACTACAACCCCATCAGCATCCGCCAGCAACGTCGAATAACCGGTCGCGTTTTTCGCCACATCAGCCTGAGCCCGGGCAGCGTTTAGCTGAGCCTTCGCCGAGTCGGCAGCCGCTTTGATCCCTGCGTAAGCTGAGGCAGATACCGCACCGACGGACACCAAATCACGGTAGCGAAGTTCATCATCGGAGGCCTGCCGGGCTCGGGCCATAGCGGCCAGCACCGCTTCCTGCTGCGCCCTGGCGGTCAGCGTCAGGTCGTTGGCATCGATGCGCATAAGTGGCTGCCCACGTTTGACACTCTGCCCAGCGTCCACCAAGCGCTCCAAGACTTTCCCAGGCACCCGAAAACCGAGATCGCTCTGAACTCGAGCCGCGACGATACCGGTGAATACCCGTGCCGCAGGCGCGGAGGGTTGAACCACGCCGATGCGCACCAAGGGCACTTGAAGGCGAGGATCGGCAGGCGTGGCCTCGTTGCAGGCCGCCAGGGCAAACGGCAACAAGGCAATGAAAATGAGTGACATGCGATGGCGCTGGATCATAAAGACCTCTTGGTAGCGGATGCACCATGCTTATTCAAGTGACCAATTCTGTCAATAGTCACCACCGAGACGAATGAACATTCCCCAACTTGATCAGAGCAAGGCAGAGAGGCTTGATATCTGGTTTTTTCAGGCGCACACGCTGATACGGATGCGCAGCGCATCCGTCAGCGGACGGTTTAAGGCATCAGGCTGCGCAGAACAAGATTGGAGATAAGAGAAGGGGCTTCTTCAACAAAATCGAGGTTGTACTGCAATAGCAAAGGATTGATAAAGGGCCGTAGAGCAAGATGAATCGCCTCTACCGTCTCGTCCAGCGGTGTCTTGCGTTCAAACTCGCCGAGCTCTCGCCCCTCACGCACGATTTGCGACACGAAGCTCTTGATCTGAGCGTCATAGACTTGTGAGCTGGGCCAGCGCTCCGATGCGGCGAACGCTGCGATGTCATAGAGTTTACGGTCATTAAAGAACAGGCTCACACCTGTAGCGATTAAGGTTTTGACCAGGCGCCGAAAACGTTCAGTCGGCGAGATGCCGTCTACATTGATGGCCTGCTCAACTGCCGCAACGATTTCAGTCAGGCAATTTGTACAGATTGCTTCACCAATCGCCTGCTTGGATTCAAAGAATTTGTAGATGTAAGCCTTGGAAAAGCCGATGGCCTTGGCTAGGTCAGAAACCGTTGTTTTGCCATAACCGTACTGACTGAAATGCTCGTTGGCCGCCGCGACAATCTGGTCTCGAATGTCATGATCGACTGGGCCACGGGCGCTGGGCGAAGAAACTGATGGCTGATTCATGCGAGCAGCTTACTCATCCCAAAGGTGGTTGACAACTTGTGACCAAATTGTAATATCGTCACAAAACGACCCTTTCGCAGGTATCGCATGCACCCTCCTCCTCGTTTCGCCGTCTTACTGTGTTTGGGTATGGTTGCAGGTTGCGCAGTGGGCCCCGACTACTCAGAACCCAGTGTGGAATTGCCCGAGCATTTCTCGGCGCAAACGTCCAAGGCACGACAAGTGGGCGCCGCAAATGCCGATCTCGCCGCTTGGTGGAACGCATTTAATGACCCGATACTCAATCAGCTGATAAATCGAGCACTTGAACAGAACCTCGATTTAGCCCAGGCAAGCGCAAGGATCGAGCAGGCTCGCGCCGGTTTGGGCGCAGCTAACGCAGCTCTCCTGCCGTCGGCTACCGTCAACGGTCAAGCGGCCCGAGCCCGTCAGTCATTGGAGACTCCGTTGGGTCAAGTGCTGAATTCAGCCCCTTCCTACAATCGCTACGGCAGTGCCTATGAGGCGAATTTGAATGCCGGTTGGGAGCTGGATGTGTTTGGCGGGCTGCGCCGAGGTAAAGAAGCCGCCTTCGCCGATTATCAGGCCTCACAAGCCGGGGCGATTGCCACACGCCTGGCAGTGGTCGCGCAGACAGCCGATCTTTACATTAGCCTCCGTGGCCTTCAAGCACGCCTGGAAATAGCCCGCCAGCAAGTAGACACACGACAACAACTGCTCACCACCATCGAACATCTCTACGCAAAAGGCCTGGCGGCTGAACTGCAGTTGAACCAGACCCAAGGCGCGCTGAATCAAGCGCAGGCCACCGTTCCGGTACTGCAAGCAGGCATTGACGCGGCAATGAATGCGCTGGATGTCATGTTGGGCAAGGCGCCCGGCACTTATAGCGCGCAGTTGACTAAGCCGGCGCCCATCCCTGATGTGCCAGGCCTCTCGGACATGGGGGCTCCGGCCGACCTGCTGCGTCGGCGTCCAGACTTGATCGTCGCTGAGCGCCGACTTGCGGCATCCAACGCACGCATCGGCGAAGCCATGTCCGAGTACTACCCCAAACTGTCTGTGGGGGCGCTGCTCGGCAGTGCTACCTCGGTATCCAGCACAAACCTGTTCAGCAACGGCGCCAGTCAGGCTTCGGCGGCACTGGGATTACGTTGGAGGCTGTTCGATTTTGGCCGCATCAACGCTCAAATTGATTTGGCGAAAGGCCAGGAAGCCGAAGCCTTAGCCGCTTACCGCCAGTCCGTTCTGCGGGCCTGCGAAGATGTGGAAAGCGCTTTTTCAGCGCTGATCAACCGCGAGCAACAATCGACACAACTCGCCCAGGGTGAGTCGGCGTATGCGAAAGCCCGAGCGACGTCGTTTGTCGCTTATGAAAAAGGCGTGGTCAGCCTGATCGAAGTGCTGGATGCCGATGAACACCTTTTAGCGGCATCTGATGGCAGAGCTCAGGCACAAACTGAATCGGCTCGCGCTGCAGTGGCCACGTTCAAAGCATTGGGCGGCGGTTGGCAGCGGGACGACTCAGATGCTCGCGTTATCTCAAAAAGAGCGGGAACTCGAATGTTTTTTCCTGATCCAGGGATATCGAAAGAACTCCAATAAAAAGATTCAGGGGCTTTTTTGTGCTCGCCATAAAGTCAAAAGATCGCAGCCTGCGGAAGCTCCTACGGAGATCGCATCTCACACGAATTTCCTTAGGAGCTGCCGCAGGCTGCGATCTTTTGATCTACCTGCCTTTTTACCGGGTACCGCCGTCAAACATGCTCACTGCTTTTCGCATGCACCGCCCGCGGCTCGGCATGCCCATGCTCTGCCTCCACCACCGGAATCTCGTTCCCGTCGCAGTCACGCAGCTTGCCTTCGCTGAAGTAATCCCCTTCCCGCAACGCCGCCAGATCCTGATAACGCAAGACTCGCTCGGTACCGGCCGCAAACACCGATTGTTGATCCGAGTTGCCGGCAGTGAGGTGGTTGAAGGCCAGGTTCAGCACGATGGCCATGATTGCCGAGGAGCTGATGCCCGAGTGGAAGATCGTCGCGAACCAGCTGGGGAAGTGGTCGTAGAAATTCGGTGCGGCGATGGGGATCATGCCGAAACCGATGGAGGTGGCGACGATGATCAGGTTGACGTTGTTGCGGTAGTCGACCTTGGACAGTGTCCGAATGCCGCTGGCCGCCACAGTGCCGAACAGCACGATGCCGGCGCCGCCGAGTACGGAGGTTGGCACGGCAGCGATGACCCGGCCCATGAAGGGCAGCAAACCGAGCACCACCAGGAACACACCGCCGGTGGCCACCACGAAACGGCTCTTGATTCCGGTGACCGCCACCAGCCCGACGTTCTGGGCGAAAGCACTCTGGGTGAAGGAGCCGAAGATCGGCGCGATCATGCTCGACAGCATGTCGGCGCGCAGGCCGTTGCCCAGGCGTTTGGAGTCGACTTTGGTGTCGATGATTTCACCGACGGCCAGAATGTCGGCGGAGGTTTCCACCAGGGTCACCATGATCACGATGCACATCGACAGAATCGCGGCGAAGTGGAAGGTCGGCATGCCGAAATGGAACGGTGCCGGGAAGCCGAACATCGGGCCTTGGGTGACGGACGAGAAATCCGCCATGCCGAGGAACACGGCGATGACGGTGCCAATGACCATTGCCAAGAGGATCGACAAACGGGAGATAGTTGCACTGCCGATCTTGCTCAGTAGCAGTACCAGCACCAACGTCACCGCCGCCAGGCCGATGTTTGCCATGCTGCCGAAGTCCGGGGCATGGCTGTTGCCGCCCATGGCCCAGCGCGCGGCCACCGGCATCAGCGTCAGGCCGATAGTGGTGATCACAATGCCGGTTACCAACGGCGGAAAGAACTTGGTGATTCGCGAGAACACTGGCGTGATCAGCAAGCCGATCAACGACGCGGCAATCACCGCCCCGAGAATCGACTGAAAGCCACCCTCCCCACCGCTACTGACAATCGCCACCATGGTCGCAACGCCGGAGAACGACACGCCCTGCACCAGCGGCAACTGACAACCGAAAAACGGTAAACCCAGGGTCTGCAGCAACGTCGCCAGCCCCCCTGCAAACAATGAAGCAGCAATCAACAAACCGATGTCCGCCGGCGAGAGCCCGGCCGCTTGGCCGATGATCAAGGGCACCGCGACGATACCTCCGTACATGGTCAGAACGTGTTGCAGGCCGTAAGCCATATTCGCGCCGATCCCGAGATTCTCATCCTCGGGCCGTTGTTGTGAAACATGGGGCGTTTTCATGGTTGGGGGGTTCCCTGGTTTTTTGTTGTGCGCACACTGTATTCAATAGTCAGGACAAATGTCTATAGAGTTGTATACAACTAACCAGTCAGATTACGGACAGATGTTCACACAGCCCTTTCGCCGTAGAGCCCCCGGCCTAAAAAACTCTTGAAATACATCCTTCCTCCCCTTTCCCTCCCCACCGCTAATCTTTTGCTTTCCAAGCGACCGCCGGCACGGCCGCCCCTCGCTTATACATATAAAGTATGCATAATGAAGTCATTCGAAATTCAGTACCACAAGGCAAAGAACGCGGCCAACAAACTGAAGCATCAAGGCGTCAGCCTCGCCGAGACAGAACCCGTGTTTTATGACGAACGAGCTCTGATGCTTCAGGACAACAACCATGATGAGCAGCGATGGATCATCATCGGGCTGGATGCCAAAGGTCGACTGCTGGTCGTTGCATACACCTACCGCGACCCGAATTTCGTGCGAATCATTTCCGCGCGCATCGCCACCAAAAACGAGCGTCGCCACTATATGGAGGCTTGACCGATGAAAGATGAATACGACTTCAGCAATGCCAAGCGTGGAGCGGTTGCCTCCAGCAAAGGCAAGACCCGAATCACCATCATGCTCGATGATGTCGTCATAGAGGCCGCGCGCGTGCTGGCAGAAAGCGAGGGGTACGGCTACCAGACGGTGATCAACAATACCCTGCGCCAGGCACTGCTCAGCGATAAAGGCAAAGCGGCGAAGCCCGATCAGAACACGGCTGTTGCCAATGTCGGGCATCTCAAAAAAGGCCTCACCGCCTCCGAGCTGAAAAGCCTGGAGAAAAAGTTGTCAGAGGTCCTCAGCGAAATCCATCACGTGATGGAGCTTGAGGTTCGTTCCTAGGCACAAAACCAACACACCCACGCCTGGATCGAGCAAAAGAAGAAGGAGCGAATTGATCAAATCCGCCCCTTTGCGTGGAGCTCAATTTGCCTGCGACACAGGCTCAATCAACCGCCCCAGCGCCCGCTTCAACACTTCCTGCGCCGGCACTCGAATCCCGAATTCGCTTTCCAGTAACCCGATCAACTGATCCACATCCGCCACCTGCCGCCGCTCGCTCTCGCTGCCCGTGCGATGAATGGCAAAACTGCCGTTATTCAATGTGCGTCGCCATCCCTCCCCCGTCCGCGCCACCATTAATTGCTTGAGAAAGGGCGATTCAGGATGGGTCGAGACGTACCAGTTGCCGAGGGTGTAGTCGATGTCTTCCTGACGTTGCAGGTCGAAGATGTACATCGCCCGCCATTCACCACCGACGTTGGCGCGCAGGGTGTAGCCGTCGGCATGCGGTTCGATGCGATAGGGTTCGTGGGGAGTGAACTGCTCAGCTTTGGTATCCAGCATCAGCGGTGCGGTGGGTACCATGCCGCCGAAGCCGACGTCAGTGATGTAGCGCACGCCATCGAGGGTCACCAGACTCAAGCGGTGAGTGCGAGCGGTCCATGCGCCTTCCGGCTGGTTCATGACCACGCGACCGGTGATGCCGCGCGCCTCGAAACCCAGCGTCTGAAGCAAGGCCAGGAACAGGTGGTTGAGTTCGTAGCAGTAGCCACCACGACCTTCGTGCAGGACTTTCTGCTCGATGGACGGCAGATCGATAAGCACCGGTTCGCCCAATAATGTGGTGAGGTTTTCGAACGGGAAGGCACCGGTGTGACGCAGTTGCAGTTGGCGCAGGGTTTCCAGGGTTGGCGCCGGAGGCGCATCGAAGCCCAGGCGTTGCAGGTACAGCGCAAGATTCGTCAGTCGTGTCTCGCTCATCGCTCAATCCTTTATGCAGAGGTCCGCGGATCGCTCCGCCGATGGGCGCCATGTATAAGGGATAACACGGTCGGACTGACAATTGATTTAGCCAATCGCCGCACGTGCCAGACCTATCGCCGCTTGCGCGACCCCACTCGAATCCATGTCGGTGCATGATCGCTGGCATGAGGTTCGTTGCGAACCCAGGCATCGACGCCAGCCTCCTGCAGGTAAGGACTCAGTGCCGGGTTGAGCAGCAGATGATCGATGCGCAACCCCGAGTTTTTCTGCCAGTGCTGCCGGAAATAATCCCAGAAGGTGTAGATCCGCTCCTCTGGATACAGATAACGCAGCGAATCGGTCCAGCCCTGGTCCAGAAGGCGCTGATAACACGCGCGACTCTCGGGTTGAAGCAGCGCGTCCTTGAGCCAGGAACGCGGGTTGTAGATGTCCAGATCGGTGGGCACCACGTTGTAATCACCGGCCAGCACCACAGGATGGTCGCTGCTCTGCAAGTCCTTGGCGTGCGAGATCAGCCGCTCGAACCACGCCAGTTTGTAATCGAACTTCGGTCCCGGCTGCGGGTTGCCGTTGGGCAGGTACAGACATCCCACCAGAACCCCATGCACGGCGGCTTCCACGTAGCGGCTATGGGTATCGCTGTCATCACCTGGCAAACCGCGCCGGCTCTCCAACGGCTGCGCATCGCGCGCCAGAATCGCCACCCCGTTCCACGACACCTGGCCGTGCCAGACGGCGCCATACCCGGCCGCCTCCAACTCCGCGACGGGGAATGCGCCATCCACCGATTTGAGTTCCTGCAAACAGGCGATGTCTGGCTGTTCTCGCGCAAGCCAGGCCAGCAGATTCGGCAAGCGGGCGCGCATGCCGTTGACGTTGAAGGTGGCGATTTTCAGGTTCTTCATGATCCGACGCTCGCAACGGATGAGGCGGTATCCAGTTGTGACCGGGGTGCGCCACGGCAGTTGCCGCGGCGAATGAAACAGGCGACTAAAGGCGCGAGACTTACAGCGGGTGATCGTCCCATGATGCCTTGAGCAACGGCAGCAGTGCATGCCTGTCCACCGGTCGACTGAGGTAGAACCCCTGCACTTCATGGCACTGATCCGAGATCAGGAAGTCCAGTTGTTCCAGCGTCTCGACGCCCTCTGCGGTGACAGTCAGGCCCATGGCCTTGCCCAGGTTGATGATCGCCTGCACCACGGCGCGATCATTGCTGCCGTTGCTCATGGACGCAATGAAGCGCTTGTCGATCTTGATCCCGTCAAACGGATACGTACGCAGATAACCCAGCGAAGAATAACCGGTGCCGAAATCGTCCATGTTCAGCCGTACGCCCAACTCCTTGAGCGCATTCATGGTCGCCAGAGCGCCATCGACGTCGATGAGCATCACGTTTTCAGTGATCTCCAGTTCCAGTCGACTGGCGGGCAATCGGCTCTGAATCAACGCCTCCCGGACGTCCTCGATCACATCGCTACGGGCAAACTGCACCGGCGACAGGTTGACCGAGACCATCATCGCGCCCGGCCAGGTCAGGGCCGTCTCGCACGCCTCGCGCAACACCCAGCGCCCTAATGGCACGATCAAGTCGGTCTGCTCGGCCAATGGAATAAACGCGTCGGGGTTCAACAAGCCTTGCACCGGATGCTGCCAGCGCAACAGCGCTTCGACCGAGACGATCTGCTTGCCATCGACGTGATAACGCGGCTGGTAATGCATCACGAATTCGTTGTTCTTGATCGCCTGACGCAGGTCGCTTTCCAGTTGTCGGCGGTGCTGGATCTGATCGTTCATGTGCGCCGCAAAGTAGCACCAGGTCTTCTTGCCATTGGATTTGGCCTGATACAACGCGATATCGGCACAGCGAATCAGCTCCTCCGGAAGATGCCCCTGGCGCCGACTCAGGGCGATACCGATGCTCGCACCGATGTGCAGCGTGTGGTGATCGTAATGAATCGGTTGATGCAGGCTGTCGAGCAAGCGCTCGCAAAAGCGGTCGATTTCCGCGTGGCTGTCCATGCCGTGAAGCACCAGCACGAACTCGTCGCCCCCCAATCGCGCAACCAGATCGATATCCCGCGTGCATTCGCGCAAACGGATCGCCACTTCCAGCAATACCGCATCGCCCGCCGGGTGGCCGAGGGAATCATTGATCGGCTTGAAGTTATCCAGGTCGATCATCAACAACGTCAACGCCGTCGATTGCTCTTTCAGGGCCAGTGCGTCTTCGAGGTAGCGCGCCAGTTTGTTGCGGTTCGGCAAGCCCGTCAGTGCGTCGTGCATCGAAAGATGCTGGATCTGCGCATGGGCGGCGACTTCATCAGTGATGTCGCTGGCCGTCCCGCGAAAACCCAATAGCGCGCCCTTGCGCTGGATCGGTCGCGCCGACACCCGGCACACTCGCTGTTGCCCCGATTGATCACGGTAGGAACAGCGCAAGTGGCTGACGGCTTGCTCTTCATCAAGTTTGTTCAGCCACAGCGACAAGGGCATGGTTTCGCAATTGAGCAGTTGCCCGATGTTCTGCCCCAGCCATTGTTGATCCGAGAACCCGGTGACGGTGCTGAAGCGCCCCGACAGATAAGTGATGCAATGCTGGTCGTCGGTTTCCCAGATCCAGTCGGACGCCGCTTCGGCCACCGCACGAAAACGTTCTTCACTGGCCTCAAGCGCCTGGTTCGACAAATCGAGGCTGGTGTAACTGGCATCCACATGCCCCGACGTGCGCAGGACATAACGAAAGAAGTAAGCCGTCAATAACGCCAGAATCAACAGCGCCCCGCCCAGTGGTGGCAGCAACGACCAAAGCAATTGGTGACCCGGCTGCTCAAGCCGGGAGACCAGGCTGTAACCGGTGCCGGTCAGAGCGACGGCTGGTTGACCGGGAACAATGACGTCGTCGGCCGTCAGGCTCAAGTCATGCAAACCGTAATCGGCGCTCAAGGTAGCGAGCTTTTCAGGGTTCAACTGGTCGACGTATATAAGCACTGAGGTGCTCTTGGGATCGACCGCAGGGCGTTCGTCATTGGGCACGATCGCGGCTGCCGTCAACAGCGCCGGTTTGCCTTCGAACAAGGTGTACCGGCTGACGGGCTCGATGAGGCTTTCCTGACTTTGAACCTCGTCTACAAGCGTCGCCATCGAGGTCGACAGATAGGCTGTCGCCTGATCCTGAACCAGCAGCCCGCGCACCGTGGCGTATTTGGTTCGCTGACCATCGATTACGAAAACCGCGTCGTAGTGATCGATGGTAAACAGAGTTTTACCCACGTTCTGCTCGACATAGGCCCATTGCACATCGACCTTGTCGTTCAGGTGGTCGTAGGCGGTCGTCCAGTTGGCGTAGCTGACGATGTAGTTTTTCGAGGCGGTGATGCGGTTCTCAAGTGCGCGTTGCGTGTAGAACGTGGTTTTGCTCAGATCCTGAGCATCGAGCCGTCCGGCAATACTGAACAAGGCGATCAGTGCAATCAGCACCCCAACCACAAAAAGCAGGCCGATGACGAATATCAGGTTACGGGTAATCGGTGTATGACGTGCGGGTGCAGCGGTGGTAATGGCAGTCAAATCCATGCACTTGATCCTGTCGATCGATCGCCTTATCGGGTGAGGCCTGCGGGTCTGGTCTGTCGTCATGAAAGCCAGGCTCTCCACTGACCATAGCAGCCCTGCCCGGTCACCGTCCCTGAATAACGCAAGTCAGCGGCACGCATAAAAGCAATCCATGACGACCAATGCAAAGCCCGCTCCCACATGGATTGCACTTAACTGACTAGCATTAGCGGTCCGAGCGCATCAGCGCTTCGACGCCCCCTTCCATCGACAACACTGCCGAACGATTTCGTCCCGAATGCTTGGCCTGGTACAGCGCCGCATCCGCGCGCTTGATCAACATTTCGGTGCTATCGTGCCCCGTCGGCACAAACGAATAACAGCCAAGACTGACCGTGACGTAACCCGTGGGAGAGCCGCTGTGGATGATGTTTTTGTCCATGACGCTTCGGCGGATCTGCTCGGCGATCGTCAGTGCACCATGAATATCGGTGTCCGGCAGCAACACCGCGAACTCTTCACCGCCGTAACGCACCGCCAGATCGGCGTTGCGGTGACAGCAACTCTTCAGCGCCCGCGCCACTTCGGCCAGGCAATGGTCCCCCGCCACATGACCGTAGGCGTCGTTATAGCGCTTGAAATAATCGATATCGAGCATGATCAGGCTCAGCGGACTCGACCGCCGGGCACCGCGCCCGAACTCGATCTCCAGCGCCCGCTCGAACAATCGACGGTTGGCCAACCCGGTCAGGCTATCGTGGGTGGCGATCAATTCCAGGGTTTTCTGCGCCTCGCGCAAATCCGCCTCGATGCGCTCGCCCGCGCGCACCTGATGAATGAACACCCAACCGAACAACCCCACGCCGAGGACGACCAGAGCGACGATCACACTGGATTGAATCGCCGTGTCATACCAGTCCTTGAGGATCGCGTCTTTGGAAGATGCCGCCGCGACCACCACCGGATAGGTATCGAGTTGTCGGTAGCCATACAACCGAACGATGCCATCCACCACCGAGTCGATCATGGCGTTGCCGGATGTCGCACTGGGCAGAAGTTTTTGAAAAATCTCCCCCTGAGCCAATGACGTGCCAATCTGCGACTCCACAAACGGCCGTCGCGCCAGCAGTGTTCCATCGGTCAACGCCAAAAACATCGCGCCATTGTTATCGAGGCTGAAGCTTTTGAAGAACTGGTCGAAGTACGACATCTTGATCCCGGCCACCAGCACCCCCTGGAAATTGCCGCTCGGGTCGTTTACTCGCCTGGAAACCGGAATGATCCACTCGCCATTTTCCCGACTGCGAATCGCCGGGCCGATGTGTGCCGGGGACGATACGTTCTGCTGGTGAAACCTGAAGTACTCGCGGTCCGCCGCACCTGGGCCACGGGACAGGTTTTCGGACGACGTCACGACCCGTTGCCCCTGCTTGTCGAACAGAAATATCCCGTGCAATTGATGCAACGTCTGCACCCGCCGGGCGAAGGTTTTCTGCAAGCGTGGCGTCTGGGCAGCGTCGAAACCCTCAGCCTGAATCCAGTCCACCAGACTGGTCAGCACCAGATCGGCTTTCATGAACGTGTCTTCGGCCTGCTGCGCCATGGCCCGGGTCAGGTTCGACGAAGACACCTCGGCCAACGCCAGGTCGTGCCGACGCGACTGCTCCAGTTGCAGGTAAAGCAGCCCGCAGAGGCAGAGGCACACCGCCGCAATAAACAGCACCGCGGCTTTGAGCAGGGGCAACCGCCTCAAGGCACCATCGGGCACGTGGTGCGGATCGGGAATGGGGATAGGCAAAAGCGAGTCCTGAAAGGGTAAGGCATGGGCGAAGGCCCAAAACCCTTATTTTTTGTGAGCTTAGTCTACGGGGTTGTGCGGGGTAAATGCGCCAGATCTACAGAGATCGACTTCCCGACGAGTGAAATACGAGCCGAGGGGTAATCAGCGCCTTCACCCGCGACAGCTTTAGTTAAGCAATTAGCCTCGACGCACTTTTTTGTAGCAGCTGTCGAGCTCGCGAGGCTGCTGCTACAGGATCGCATTACCGTTTAACTGACTGGCATTTATCCCTAAGGACCGCGGGTGTTTCAATCGCATGACGCAAGGCAAAACCGCATGACCTTGAAGGAGCTACGATTAACTGACATCACGACAGGAAATCGAAATGAGTAAAGCAGATGAGCTCGCCGAGAAGCTGAAACAATCCCGGCAAACCAGTGCCGACGCGACCATCGCCGATCAGGCGATCGACAGCTGGCCGGGCCAGGTCTATGACTTGTATCACCAGATCGAAACCTGGCTGCAGCCATTGATCGAGGTGGGCCTGAAGCTGCGACGCAATTCCACGCACGTGTTCGAAAGGGCGCCGGACGAGGCGAGTTACGATTACGCCATCGACCAACTGCTGATCGAAGGCAACCACCACAGCATCACCTTCGATCCCGTCGCTCGCTTCACCGCCGACGGTGCCGGGCGGATCGAGATTCGCTCGACAGGCAAGGAACTCGCCCTATTGCGAACCGTCGATGAACACGGCGAGACGCATTGGTGGCTCCAGGCGATCGAGCAATCCGGACAACAACCGGATGCGATCGCGCTGACCGAACACAACCTGCTTCTGGCGGTGCAAGAAGGGCTGGGGCTTTAAAGCTTGTTCTGCCCCACCGCCATCGAGGGAGGCGCCGCTCGCCTCCCGTCCAGCGTTGGCCGTTCCGAAGGCAGATTCAGCGCCCGCAACACCGGCTTATCGTACCCATACACATCGGGCTTGAACGTCACTCGCCCGTCAAGACTCAGGTCCACCGTCCAGTAGGCCAACAGCACCGGCACTTTCACGGGGAGCCTGATGTTCTCTGTCTTGCCGTTGGCTAACTGCTTTTGAATCCCTGCACTGTTCCAGCGAACCGGGTCGTTGAACAACAACTCCACCAATTGCAGCGGGTTTTCTACCCGAATACAGCCAGAACTGGTCGCACGATTGGATTGCGCAAACAACTCGCGATGCGGGGTGTCGTGCAGGTAAATCGCATAGTCATTGGGAAAGCGAATGACTACCTGCCCCAGCGAGTTATCCGACCCTGCATCCTGACGCAGCGTAAGGCCGCGCGGGTTGTCCCAATCGACGGTCGACGGGTCGAGCACGTTGCCTTCTCGATCGATCACGCGAATCCGGTTTGCATCGAGATAGCCAGGGTTGTTGCGAATCTTCGGCAGCATGTCCTTGACCAGAATGGTCGGCGGTACGGTCCAGGTCGGGTTGAACGTGATGTAAGTGATCTCGGATTGAAAAATCGGTGTGCTGCGATACGGTTTACCGACCTGCACCCGGGAGCGCCATATCAGCTTGCCATCGCGATAGAACGAAACCTTGTACCCGGCGATGTCGACGATGACAAAGGTGCCCTGAAGTTTGTACAGCAGCCACCGCGCCCGCTCCATGTTCACGCGGACCTGATCGATTCGCGCCTCGACCGGCACGTTCAGCGCCGCGAGTGTCGCCGGCCCCGCCACACCATCCGCCCCGAGGTATTGCTCGGCCTGATACTTCTTCACCGCCGCCATGACAGTGTCGTCGTAGTCGGAGCGCGCGTTCATTTTCGCGGTCAGATAACCACCTGCCACCAAACGAGCGCGCAACTGCGCAACCGAGGCGTCGTCCATACCTGGCCTGAGGGTCTGCCCTGCTGGAATCTTTGGCCAGCCACCACTGTCGCGAACCCTGCGCAGTTGCGCCAGGCCCTGTCGCAACGTGCCATAAATCGCTTCTTGTGGCGGCGCCTGGGCGAACGCGCGCTCGACGTCATGACTGTCGAGGGCGGCGAAGAAAAGGTTGACGTCCTCCCGAGGGTCGATGCCGACCGGGTCGAAATTCCAATGGATGTCCAGCCGCGAAGGGTCGACCTTGCCGCGCCGCAACTGCAGCAGCGCCGTGATGAACGTCTGGGTCGCCGAGATATCAAAAGCCGCCCGTTGCCCGGGGGTTGGCGCTGTTTTCTGCATCGAGTTTCTGGCCGTGACCAGTTCGGCAATTCGAAAATCCTCGGGGTCCAGGCCATCAACCCCGGTGTCGCTCAGGCTTTTCAATAACTGGACGACATCGTCATCGTCCGTCCAGGCGGCGCGATAGCCACGATGGCTATAAAAGTCCATCACCGCTCGATTGACGTCGACCCGTTGATGGCCCGGTGACGTGAGCAGCGGGGGAAACGCCGAACTCAATGGCGCCAACGCCGCCTGAATCGCCTGACCGACATAATCCCCAGGCGCGGCATCCGCGACGACGCTAACGGGAGATGGCGGCTCAATCGGCGAAGTTTCCGCAATTGCCATGCCGCTTATCAGAAAGCCCATAAAAAATATGCGGCTTATGACGAATAACCTTGTTAACTGCCCCATGGATAATCCTTAATCTCCCGTTTTCAACCGGCTAGCGTCGTGCGCGCTGCTAGACTCGAAACAATCAGATGAGACTTGCATATGGCCCTAGACCGCTTCGGCTTTTTAATGACGGCCCTGTTGCTGACCGCTTTTACCTTACCGGCAGCCTACGCCGATTCGCTTGAAGCCGCGCTGATCAAAGCGGCCCCCAATGCCAACGCCAAGGTGATTGCCCTGGCCGTACGCGCTTCCCAATGCAGCCGGGCCCAAAGCGCGGCCCCGGCTCAAAGGCTAGCAGTCATCGATTACTCCCTGCCCTCCACCGAACAACGTCTTTGGGTATTCGACCTTAAGAAACGCAAGTTGTTGTTCCACGAACTGGTCGCCCACGGTCGCAACAGCGGCGAAAACATGGCCCGTCAGTTCTCCAACCGCAATGCCAGCTTCGCCACCAGTCTTGGTTTGTACCGAACCCAGTCCAGCTATGTCGGGCAGAACGGTTACTCGTTGCGCATGGAAGGTCTGGAGCCGGGTTTCAACGACAATGCTTTCGAGCGGGCGATCGTTATTCATGGCGCGCCCTATGTCAGTCCGGATCTGGCGCGAGCGAATGGCCGAATCGGCAGAAGCCTGGGTTGCCCGGCGGTGAGGCCTGCGATTGCGCATCAGCTGATCGACTCGATGAAAGATGGGCAGCTGTTGTTTTCTTACTATCCGGATCAGCGCTGGTTGAAGTCTTCCTCGTATATCAATTGCGGTAACGCCACCGTAGCGGACTCGTCCAAGCCGAACAGAAGTCACTAAACACAGAGTGAAACTGTCAGAAATGTAATCTTGGCCTCAGTCTGCTGAAAGGCGCCGCCCGTTAACCTTCACCTCATTAAGTTCTCCTCCCTCCGCTCAGGATGGATTTGAGGGCTTCATCAGGCTGACGGATGGGAAAAACGGCATGCACTCCAACACCTCAAGACGCACTTTCGTGAAGGGCCTGGCCGCGGGTGGAGCCCTCGCGGGCCTCGGGCTATGGCGCACGCCGGTCTGGGCGGTCAGCAGCCCCGGCGAACCGAACGTGCTGGCCGGTACCGAGTTCGACCTGTTCATCGGCGAAACCCCGGTCAACATCACCGGCAACCCTCGAACTGCGATGACCATCAACGGCGGCATTCCCGGCCCCCTGCTGCGTTGGCGTGAAGGCGACACCGTCACGCTGCGGGTAAAGAACAAACTCAAGGACAGCACCTCGATTCACTGGCACGGCATCTTGCTGCCCGCCAACATGGACGGCGTGCCGGGCCTGAGCTTTCACGGTATAGAGCCGGACGGGATGTACGTCTACCAGTTCAAGGTCCGGCAGAACGGCACTTACTGGTATCACAGCCATTCGGGCTTTCAAGAACAGTCCGGGGTTTACGGGCCATTGGTGATCGACGCCAGGGAACCGGAGCCTTTCCAGTACGACCGCGATTACGTGGTGATGCTGACCGACTGGACCGATGAAGACGCGGTCGGCCTGATGAGCAAACTCAAGAAACAATCCGATTATTACAACTACCACAAGCGCACCGTGGGCGATTTCATCCACGACGTCAGCGAGAAAGGCTGGGGCTCGACAGTTGCCGATCGCAAGATGTGGGCCGAGATGAAGATGAACCCCACCGATCTGGCCGACGTCAGCGGCGCCACGTACACCTACTTAATGAACGGCCAGGCGCCGAACATGAACTGGACTGGCGTGTTCCGCCCCGGCGAAAAGCTGCGACTGCGCTTCATCAACGGCTCGTCGATGACCTACTTCGACGTGCGCATCCCCGGCCTGAAAATGACCGTGGTCGCCGCGGATGGCCAACACGTCAAACCGGTGAGCGTCGACGAATTCCGCATCGCGGTGGCGGAGACGTTCGATGTCATCGTTGAGCCGACCCAGGACGCCTATACCCTGTTCGCCCAGTCGATGGACCGAACGGGTTTTGCACGAGGCACCCTTGCGGTGAAGGCCGGCTTGTCGGCGCCAGTGCCACCGCTGGATCCGCGACCGCTGGTGACCATGGATGACATGGGCATGGGCGGGATGGATCACGGCAGCATGGGCGGCGACATGGCGGGGATGGATCACAGTGCACCGCAAGGCATGACGGGCATGGATGGCGGTGACATGCAGGGCATGGACAGCATGGCCGGAATGGATCACAGCAGCATGGCCATGGGCGGCATGGCCGGTATGCAATCCCATCCCGACACGGAAAAAGACAACCCGCTGGTGGACATGCAAGCCATGAGCACCTCGCCGAAACTTGACGACCCGGGCCTGGGCCTGCGCGACAACGGTCGCCGTGTGCTGACCTACTCCGACCTGCGCAGCACCTTCGAAGACCCGGATGGCCGCGAGCCCGGTCGCACCATCGAGTTGCACCTGACTGGCCACATGGAGAAATTCGCCTGGTCATTCAACGGCGTGAAGTTCTCCGATGCCGAACCGCTGCGACTCAAGTACGGCGAGCGAATCCGGGTGGTACTGGTCAACGACACGATGATGACTCACCCCATTCACCTGCACGGCATGTGGAGCGACCTCGAAGACGAGAACGGCCAGTTCATGGTGCGCAAGCACACTATCGACATGCCGCCGGGATCAAAACGCAGCTATCGGGTCACCGCCGACGCGCTCGGTCGCTGGGCCTATCACTGCCATCTCCTGTACCACATGGAAATGGGCATGTTCCGTGAAGTTCGCGTGGAAGAATGAGGCGCTACCCATGACCAGACTGAATCGCTCTACCCGCCTCGCTTTGGCACTCGCTGGCCTCACGGTTTCTTCGGCCATGGCCGCCACCGACGACATGCAGGGCATGGATCATAGCCAGATGCAGGGCATGGATCACAGCCAAATGCAGAGCATGGACGACGGCCAGATGCAGCCCGCCGCGCCAACTCAAAGCCGCACACCGATCCCGGTATTGACCGACGCCGACCGCGCCGCCGTGTACGCCAGCCCCACTGGCCATAATGTGCATGACACCGCGCTCAACTATTACTTCCTCGCCGACAAGCTCGAATGGCAGGACGCCGACGACGGCAGCGCATTGGCGTGGGATCTGTCCGGCTGGGTCGGCGGCGACATCGATCGCCTGTGGCTGCGCTCCGAAGGTGAACGCGTCAATGGCAAGACCGAAGACGCCGAAGTCCAGGCCCTTTGGGGCCACGCGATCAGCCCGTGGTGGGACGTGGTGACCGGCGTGCGCCAGGATTTCAAACCCGGCGATCCGCAAACCTGGGCCGCATTCGGCGTGCAAGGCATGGCGCTGTACAACTTCGAAGCCGAGGCCACCGCCTTCATCGGCGAAGGTGGCCAGACCGCCGCACGGCTGGAAGGTGACTACGACATTCTGCTCACCAATCGGCTCATCTTGCAGCCGACCGCCGAGCTCAACGTCTACGGCAAAAACGACCCGCAACGGGGCATCGGCTCCGGGCTCTCCAACACCGAAGCCGGCCTGCGGCTGCGCTATGAAATCCGCCGGGAATTCGCGCCTTACATCGGGGTGACCTGGAACCGCACCTACGGCAAAACCGCCGACTACGCCAAGGACGAAGGCGAGGACCGCAGCGAAGCCCGCCTCGTGCTCGGCGTTCGGTTGTGGTTCTAAACGCTTTAACTCAAAAACCTAAAAACCAACCGCTTAAAGCGGTAAGAGGCCTTGCATGCGCACAATCAAAACCACCGCTGTTGCCATCGCACTTTCAACCGGGCTGCTCATGAGCACACTGGCTCAAGCCCATCCGAAACTGCTCTCCTCCACCCCGGCCGAAGGCGCGGAAGGCGCGACGCCGAGCAACATCGAACTGCACTTCTCCGAAAACCTCGTGACCCAGTTCTCCGGCGCCAAACTGGTCATGACCGAAATGCCCGGCATGGCCCATTCCCCCATGCCGATGAAGGCCAAAGTTTCCGGCGGCAGCGACCCGAAAACCATGGTCATCACCCCGCTCTCACCACTGCCCACCGGCAGCTACAAAGTCGAATGGCGCGCCGTGTCTTCGGACACTCACCCGATCACCGGCAACGTTACGTTCAAAGTGAAGTGATTGATGAGCGACTCGGTCAGCATTGCCCTGCGGTTTGCGTTGTATGTGGATTTGATGCTGTTGTTTGGGGTGGCGCTCTTTGGGCTGTACAGCCTTAAAGGACAGGAAAGGCTGTCGGGAGCGGTATTGCCGTTTCGGTCGATGTTGGCGGGGACGGCAGTGCTGGGTGCGCTGCTGTCCGTCGCCAGCATGGTGATGATGGCGAGTGCCATGAGCGGGGAATCGGACTTCGCCGAGCTGCGTCCGCACATCGAGATGATGCTGTTCGAGACGAACGTCGGGTTGGCTTGGGGGGTTCGCATTGTTGCGCTGGTCGTCGCGGGTTTAGCGGTGATGCTCCGTGCGCCTGGTTTCAGTTTATGGGTTGCAGCTTTTGCCGGCGGTGTTGCCCTTTCCAGCCTGGCCTGGAACGGGCATGGCGCTATGGATGAAGGCAGTCGTCGCTTCTGGCATTTCACGGTGGACATTCTGCACCTGCTGACGGCGGGAGCCTGGCTTGGCGCATTGATGGCGTTTGCGTTGATGGCGAAGATTAATGCGCTGCAAACCGAAGCGCGCATCAAGTTGTTGGCTCGTGCTGTTAATCGATTTGAGGTGATTGGCGCGGTCATCGTGGTGCTCATCACGGTGACGGGGGTTGTGAATTATCTGTTCATCGTTGGGCCGAAGCTGGATGAGGTGTTTCTCAGTACTTATGGGGTTTTGCTGTTTATCAAAGTGGTGCTGTTTGCCGGGATGCTCGTGCTCGCCGCGTTGAACCGGTTTCACCTTGGGCCGTTATTGGAGCGATCGTTGCGGGACGGGCAATACGCCGTCGCCGCTAATGCGTTGCGGCGTAGCGTGGTGGTGGAATGGGTGGCTGCTGTGCTGATTGTGGGGTTGGTGGCCTGGCTCGGAACGTTGAGCCCGGAGATGGAAATGGCAGCGCAATAAGCCTGGAGGCATTATTTGATATGGATCAACAACGTCCGCCGGTCGGGGCGTAATTTCTGAATCATTCCCTCTATCGGGAACACGAAATGCTCTGGTCCGCAGCTGCCTTAGCGCTGCCGATCCCCTTAATACTGTGGAGATTGTCATGCACATCTACGTCAAATCGCTCGTAGCCGCTCTGCTCATCAGCAGCCCATTGCCAGTGCTGGCCACCGACGAACATCACCCCGAAACAGCGCCTGCCGCCCCCACGAACGACGCAACCCAAACCACGCCCATGCAAGACAAGACCATGAGCGAACAGATGCAAAGAATGCAGGCGGCCCACGACAAAATGATCGCCGCCAAAACCCCGGCCGAACGCCAGGCGGCGATGCAGGAAGCCATGACCACGATGAAAAACAGCATGGGCATGATGCACGGCCATTGCACAGGCATGGGGATGGGCAAGGGCATGTCCGGCAGCAAGGACGGCTCGGGCACAGCGATGATGGACATGATGATGAAAATGATGGATCAGCAATCCAGCATGATGAAGATGCCGATGGGCCAATAAATCTGACTTCGTCGGAATGGAGCTCGCCACATGAACCACTCACCACCCTCGACGCCTCCAGCCTCCTCCTTCTGGCGCAGTAAACCCGGCATCGCGCTGGGCATGCTGCTAGTAATCGGTCTGTTTTACCTGGCTCGCGAACATTACGGCCATATCTCACCGATTCTGCCTTACCTGATTCTATTGCTGTGCCCGTTGATGCACCTGTTTGGCCATCACCACGGCGGCAGGCACTGACCCATGCATCGCCATAACGGACATCTGGATGACCTCAAGTCACCTGCTCAGAAGGAGCAGGCACCGGAGTCGGTGGCGACCGAAAAGCCCCATGCACCCGTAAATCCGCCAGCGCGGCCCGGGTACATGCCCCCGCAGCCTATCGGTGGCAACCGTACGCAACATGCACCAGAACCTGGCCTTTGCCCTGGCCTATAACGCCATGGGCATCCCCCTCGCCGCCGGGTTGTGCTACCCGTTGACCGGGCATCTATTGTCTCCGTTGGTGGCTGCACTGGCCATGAGCGTGAGCTCTGCCTCAGTGGTGTTTAACGCCTTGCGCCTGCGCCAGGCCTCGATTGACTGAGCACGAAACAAGCGCTTGACCTTGCCATCGTGACAAGGTCAACGATGACTTCAAGCGCTGATGGGCGCCGCCACCAAAGAGGTTTATCCATGAACAGTATTGAGTTGCACGTCGAAGGCATGAGTTGCAGCAGCTGCGTCAAACACGTCAACGCGGCGCTGCAACCGCTGGCGGGAGTTGGCGAGGTGACGGTCGATCTGGCCCATGGCCGGGTCAAGGTGACGGGCGATATACAAAGCAACACCCTGATTTCTGCGCTGACGGAGGCTGGTTATCCGGCAAGCCTGTTGGCCGCAGACAGTCACGAGCGGGTCAGGAAAACGTCCGGGTGCGGTGGGGCCGGTTGTTGCTGTCGTTAAGCCCGGGCTCGGTGGAAGTCGTGGCATCGTCATCCAGTGTGCTGACCGCTGCGACCTCTTTATTGTGATGGATGACAGTCAATAAGTGGATCGCGTCGATTTTGGGCGCTGCTTTTTCCTTCCGTTTTCGCTGACGGATATCCGGCAGATCAAATAGTGCATATAAACATAAACCTGATATTTCAATTTTTTCCAAGAGCGGCAAATTTCCTGAGGTGAGCGCTTTGTGCTCACCTATACTAAAAAGGTTAAATAGTGCTGACGAGTGTGTTTGACAAGGTATTGAAATTTAAAGGTGCAGGAACCCGTGATGGTTTGGTCATAACGAGGATTTAATATGAACGTCTTATTAAAAGAACTTCAGGCCTATCATCATGAAGTAGCTATGAAAATTACTCAGATCAAAGAGTTGCTGAAGAAAATTAGGCATGAATCCGATGGTGCTGATGACTGCAAGCTGTTGTTCAAGATGCTGGAAGCCTTGCATGGTGATGCAGAGCGACACCACCATGAAAATGAAGAACTTATTCGGCTGGTCTTGTTAACAACTGAGGCACCGATCCACCAACGGGTCAAGGATATCGAGCGAGATCATCAGGCATTTGGGCGCATTGCCGGACAGCTGAAGATGTTCGAGGACACAACTCAGGAAACGAGAGTCATTGCTGACACTATCGATGATTTCATCAAAAAATATTACGATCATATGGACGCTGAGGAACATATTTTCTTTCCGGCGGCAGATAAGTGGCTGTCAGACAATCAGTGGCAGGAAATCAAGCGTCAATGGCATTAAAAAGCAATGAAAGCGGTGGACGTCAAGTTGAATTACTTAAATAAAACCCACCGCAGCTACCTATATCGGCAATTGGTCTGGTGGGTTCTGCTGGGTGGACAAACCCGAGACTGGAGCCACGGGTTTATATTCAGTTCCCGCCTGACGGCATTCAAGACTTCGATTTTGTTGCTGATCCGCTGCCAGCAACTCGATTGAAGCGCATCTTAAGAGTTCGAAGTCCTTGGCTTGTGGATAAACAACTAATGTGAAGGGATACGTGTCGGGCCTTGCCTGACACGTATCATGTGCTGGAGTGAATGGGGTACTGGGACAGTGGATGACAGTCAAGAAGCGCTTTCACTACACTGACTCCCGCTTGAACCCCACTCAATCACAAAAGCCCGATAACAATGAAAACCATAAAAAGCACAATGATGCTCTGTGGCCTGCTCGCGCTAGCCAGCGGCGTTCAGGCAGAGCAACCCCCTTCCCATCTCGACACCGTCCTGCAACAAGGCCAACTGCGCGTTTGCACGACCGGCGACTACAAACCCTATACCTTCAAAGGTGAAGACGGCGAATACTCGGGGATCGACATCGCCATGGCCCGCTCGTTGGCCGACAGCCTGGGTGTGAAGGTTGAGTGGGTCCAGACCACCTGGAAAACCCTGATGCCCGACATGCTCGCGGGCAAATGCGACATCGGCGTCGGCGGCATCTCCGTCACCCTGGAACGTCAGAAAAAAGCCTTCTTCAGCACCACGCTGGATGTCGACGGCAAAATCCCACTGGTGCGCTGCGAAAACCAGGCGCAATACCAGACCATCGAACAAATCAACCAACCTTCCGTTCGCCTGGTCGAACCAGCCGGCGGCACCAACGAAGCCTTCGTTCACGCCTTCCTGCCCAAAGCGCAATTGAAACTTCACGACAACGTGACCATCTTCCAGGAGCTGCTGGACAAGAAGGCTGACGTGATGATTACCGATGCTTCGGAGGCGCTGTACCAGCAGAAACTTAAACCGGGTTTGTGCGCGGTCAACCCGACGCAATTTATGCAGTATGGGGAGAAGGCTTATCTGTTGCCGCGTGAGGACATCAGCTGGAAGTTGTATGTCGATCAATGGCTGCATCTGGCCAAGGTGACGGGGAACTACCAGAAAATTCTGGGTCAGTGGATAGCGGTGCCAGAGGGTAAATAGCCCGCTGCTATCCATTCCATGTAGCAGCTGGCGAAGCCTGCGTCCGGCTGCGCAGCAGTCGCAAAAACAGAACTTGCGATGCATCAGGCAGACGCAACGGCGGAAGTATTTCAGCCGTTGCATCCTCGAAATCATTTTCAGTTTCCTGTGGACCGGAAGCGTGGCGGCACGATCTTAAGTCGTCATCCTGGGCCGAAAGCCCGTCAACGGCTGCTCATCTTAAATCGCGACACAGGGTCAATCCTTTTTGGGGCGCGGCGGGTTGTCCTGACGATAGGTATGCAGGGGATTGATGACCAATTGTTTTACCTGGCTGTCCAACTCTTTGCTGTGATACAGGTCCAGGCATTTGAGCAGTTCAAAGCGAACGCCTTGGCGCTCTGATTCGACCAGTGGATTGTGATAATCACGAGCCAGAAACTGGTCAACCAGAGGTCTACCGGCTTGAGGTGCTTGCTCCAGATCGAAATAGGTCCAGTCCATAAGCGCACTGGCACTGCTTCCGGCGTCCTGGGCGGCTTTAGGTTCGCTCTTGTAGGCGGTAGCGATGCAGTCTGCCAGCACCATATCCTTGTAATTTTGCGCGTAGGTGCGCCCGCCTGCCTGTGGGGAGTTGGCCGGATCATCCTTGGACCAACTGTTGGAAGGCGCGGCAGCCCAAGCCAGTACCAAGACCGCAGTCAAATACTTCATCAAGACAAACTTCATCCTTGAGTTTAGGAAGCAGAAAATCTGCAGCAGTTTAATCCTTCATGCTTGAGGTGACATAGACCTGAATGACGGGGTCATGAAGGTGTGTTGCGCGGAAGGGTGTCTAGCAGCTCCGTCACGGAGCTGATGCGATAGCGTCCTGCTGCTTACTCGGTACATGAACGCCACATTCACGACGGCTAACCATAAAAAGACGTCAGATATTTCCTTGTTTTCTTCGAAGAAACTCGCTCGTTTAAATGGGGTGTTTAAAGACACTCGCGGTTACTTCACAAAGGCTACAACGCCTTGCGTCGTTGCCTACGACTACGCCAGAATCCACCGGCTTGTGCGCTTAAGGTCCGGTCTTTATCGTTTCCCCGTCGCTGAAAAACAGCGATCGGGTTTGGTAGCCCGTACATGAGATTTGCACAGCATCACCATTCGCGGCGTTTTTCGTCTCGGCTTTATGGTGGTCATGCACAGGGCACCTTCGGGTGCGCCGGCTTCCTCATGTCCCGGTCTACCAACCTGCGCATGGCCGCCACCTTCGTTTGGTAGCGAGGTTGGATGGCTCCTTTATTTAAGGCATGAGGAGTTTTATCTATGTTCAAACCAACACCCAATCCACCGATCACAGACCCGGCATCCCCGTACGAATCACTTGATTCCAAAAAACTCAACGAAGCCGCCGAACGCGCCCTCGACTATCATCTCAAACCGGCCGCTCAAATCATGGCCACGACCAACGAACCCGAGCGCATGTTCCTAGCCAACCCGGCATACAACACCGAATCCTTGCTGGCCAACGCCTGCGAGTCACTGGGATCGGCCACGGTTATGCTCAGTGATTTTGCAGCGCTGTTGGAGGGGACACACCGCAAAACCCTGCTGGGCATTGCGCAAGTGGTCATGCTGGGTGAGCTGGCGGTGAACCAGGCGCTGGATAACGTCGAGCCATCCAAGTAATCAATGCTGCACATCGGCGTGGGGAGGAGTGAGCCCCCGCGCCCCGCAGAACTGTCAGATTTATTGTGTGCAGGCCTAACCGACCCGCACACAAAATTCCTGACAGCCCCCACTCAACTACCGCAGCAAGACTCACCTGAGCCCCGCAAGCCCAATCCTGATAAACTCCACACCTCCCAGCCTCACCCATTCCAGAAACGCCAATGCCCCTAATCACCGCCACACCCACTCCGCTCTCCCGCCGCTTCTCCGTCGCCCCGATGATGGATTGGACCGATCGTCACTGCCGTTTTTTCCTGCGCCTGCTCTCCAAGCACGCCCTCCTCTACACCGAAATGGTCACTACCGGCGCGCTCCTCAATGGCGATCACGACCGCTTCCTGCGTCACAACGAAGCCGAGCACCCGTTAGCTCTCCAGCTCGGCGGCAGCGTCCCGCTGGACCTGGCAGCCTGCGCACGCATGGCCCAGGACCACGGCTACGACGAGGTGAATCTGAATGTCGGCTGCCCGAGTGATCGGGTGCAGAACAATATGATCGGCGCGTGCCTGATGGGGCATCCGCAGTTGGTGGCTGATTGTGTGAAGGCGATGCGTGATGCGGTGTCGATTCCGGTGACGGTGAAGCATCGGATCGGGATTAATGGGCGGGACAGTTACGAGCAGTTGTGTGATTTCGTCGGCACGGTTCGGGATGCCGGGTGCACGAGTTTTACGGTGCATGCGCGGATTGCGATTCTGGAGGGATTGTCGCCGAAGGAGAACCGCGACATTCCGCCTCTGCGCTATGACGTGGCGGCGCGGTTGAAGACGGATTTTCCGGAGCTGGAGATTATTCTCAACGGCGGGATCAAGACGCTGGAGGCTTGTCACGAGCATCTGCAGACATTCGACGGCGTGATGCTGGGCCGTGAGGCGTATCACAATCCTTATGTGATGGCTGAGGTGGATCAGCAGCTGTTTGGCAGCACGGCGCCGGTGATCAGCCGGGCCGAGGCGCTGGCGCAGTTGCGGCCTTATATTGCCGAGCATCTGCTGGCGGGTGGATCGATGCACCATATCACCCGGCATGTTCTGGGGCTGGGTACCGGGTTTCCGGGGGCGCGGAAATTTCGGCAGCTGTTGTCGGTGGATATTCATAAGGCCAAAGAGCCTTTGGCGTTGCTGGATCAGGCGGCGGAGTTGCTGGAGGGGCGCTAACCGTCACCTGCGTTGAACCTGTCCCCCATTTCAGCATCGTATCTACCGATACCACGCCCCGCCTTTCAAACATCCGTTTTCAGGTTGTTGCCGCTGGGGCTATCGATACACGTACGCGCCCTTGAGTGGCTGCAAGCGCTCGGGTAATGTCATTAGACCCATAGGACAGAGCACGCTCATGACTTCCAAGCTGGAACAACTCAAACAAATGACCACCGTGGTTGCCGACACCGGCGACTTCGAAGCAATCGCTCGCGTTAAACCGGTGGACGCTACCACCAACCCTTCCCTGCTGCTCAAAGCGGCGGCCATTCCCGCTTATGCCGAGTTGCTGAACGCTTGCGTTCATGACTGCAAGGGCGATGTGGGCCTGGCCAGTGACCGTTTTGGCGTTGCGGTAGGGCAAGAGATTCTGAAGGTTGTACCGGGCCGTATTTCCACTGAAGTGGATGCGCGCCTGTCGTTCGACACTGACGCCGTATTGAAGCGTGCGCACCGTCTGATCGACCTGTACGACAAGGCCGGCGTTGGCCGTGACCGTGTGCTGATCAAGATCGCTTCGACCTGGGAAGGTATCCGCGCTGCCGAGAAGCTGGAAAAGGAAGGCATTCAGACCAACCTGACCTTGCTGTTCTCTTTCGCTCAGGCTGCGGCTTGTGCTGACGCTGGGGTGTTCCTGATTTCGCCGTTCGTGGGCCGTATCTACGACTGGTACAAGAAGGCCACTGGCAACGACTACACCGGCGCGGATGATCCGGGCGTGCAGTCGGTGACGCGTATCTACAACTACTACAAGGCCAATGACTACAAGACTGTGGTCATGGGTGCGAGCTTCCGTAATCTGAATCAGATTGAGCAACTGGCCGGCTGTGATCGGTTGACCATCAGCCCGGATCTGCTGGAGAAGCTGGCGGCGGATACTGGCAAGCTGGAGCGCAAATTGGCGCCGGGGCATGCTGGTGAGGCGCGTCTGAGCCTGAATGAAGCGCAGTTCCGTTGGTTGTCCAATGAGGATGCGATGGCGACCGAGAAGCTGGCAGAGGGGATTCGTCAGTTTGCTCGGGATCAGGAGAAGCTTGAGGCGTTGTTGCAGGCCAAGCTTTGATCTAGTTCGAAGCTGTGCAAAAAGGGCGAACCTTAGCGGGTTCGCCCTTTTTTGTGCGCGTTTGGTAGTGAGGATTAGGCTGGCTTCGCGCTGGTGAGCGTGGCGGGTGTGCGGACGCCTTCGCGGGCAAGCCCGCTCCCACAGGGTTTATGGTATGGCTGAGATCGAGTGTTCAACGAAGAATTAGTGTGGGAGCGAGCCTGCTCGCGATGGGGCCAGAGCGGCCCTCCATCACTTCAAAGGATCAATGCCGCTCCAGCGCATTCACCAGGTCATGGAACGCTTCACGGTTGGAGTCGTTCAGGCCCATGAGGATTTTATGCGCCTCGAGGACTTTGACCCGCACGACTTCTTCGGACTGATCCTGGTCTGGCAGGTCGGTCAGGCATTCAGGGCATGGGATCGGGCGGTCAACGATGTTGAACACTTGCTCGAAGCCCATGGACTGCAGCAGACGGGTGATGTCTTCGTGGGTGGTGACGACGGTCGGCAGCAGGCCGACCTTTTGCCGCGACAGGATCGACAGTTTGGCCAGCAGGCCCAGGGTGGTGCTGTCGATGCTGCGGGTTTCGGTCAGATCGATCACGATGGCGTTGAAGTTCAACGCGGTGAAGATCCGCTCAATAGTCGCATCCAACGCCGAACACAGGGTCAGGCGAACTTCACCGACGAACTTCAGGACGAAGGTGCCGTCCTGCTCGGCGAACTGGATTCTACCGGTACTCATTAAAGATTCCTGCTCAACACCAACAGGGCGATATCATCCGGCATCTCCCCTAGCGTGGCCAATCCAAAAACCTGGCGCAGACCATCCAGGCTGCCGCCCGCTGCCTTCACCCGTTGAGGCAAAGCAGCTTCTTTATCTTTGAGTGTGGGTTCTGGCAAAAGGTCCAAAATGCCATCAGACATCAGCGTCAGGCTGAACACTGGCGGCAATTCCAGTACGTGGTCTTCGTAGGTGGCTTCATTGAAGAGGCCCACCGGCAGACCGCGCCCTTCCAGGTAACGAACACTGTCTGGCGTGTACAACACAGGCAACGGCAGATGACCGCCGATGCTATAGGTCAACAAACCGGTCTCCTCGTCGATGACTCCACCGACCATTGTGACGTGTTTACCCAGCTTACAACTGATCAGGCCCCGGTTGATATGACCCAGGACCTCTGAAGGCTTGAACTCTGGCAATGTGCCATTGCGCTTGGATTCGAACAGCAAGCGCGTGGTCATGAACTTCAGCAGCACGGTAACGAAGGCTGAAGAGGCGCCATGGCCGGAAACGTCCGCCAGGTAAAACGCTACCCGACGCTCATCGACCCGAAAGTAGTCGACGAAATCGCCCGACAGGTACAACGACGGAATGATCTGGTGCGCGAACTGGAACTCGTTGATGCTCCAGGGGCTGACCGGCAGCATGTTCATCTGCACCTGGCGACCGGCGTTCTGGTCTTCCTGGAGCAGGTTCAGGCTGGCTTCGAGCTCGCGGTTGGCCTTTTCCAGCTTCTCGCGATAGCGCTGGTTTTCCAGCAGCAGGCGCGCACGATCCAGGGCCCGGCGCACGGAGTGCTCGAGCACGGCCAGATCTTCAAGAGGCTTGATCAGATAGTCCGCCGCGCCCAGGCGCAGGGCCTCGACCGCGTCGTTCATCACGCCCGCGCCCGACACCACGATCACCGGGGTCTGCGGCGACAGCTCAGTGACCTGGCGAATGAGTTCGAGTCCGCCCATCTGCGGCATGCGCAGATCGCAGATGACCAAGTCGGGCTTGTCTTGCTCGAATACCTGAAGACCCTGCTGGCCGTTGCTGGCCTGCAGGACACTGAAACCACTGTCTTCCAAGTAGGCCGCGAGGCTCGCGCGCACTACTTCGTCATCATCGATTATCAGCAGCGTGGCACTGGTTTTTGGCATGTGGGCAAACGGCGCCAGAATTAGGTTGGCGTAGCAGGCTGGGCATTGGCCCCCGCACACACTACTGGATTCGCTTTCTAGCCTCTCTGCCGCACCGTTTTCGAGCGTTAGCCCTACTTACAGGTACACCAAAGGTGCCCTTCTAAGGCGCAGACGGTACTCCCATCCGCGAGGCGTTTCAAGCTCACGCCGATGGTCGCTTGACGTCTTTACTTGTCAAATCACCGGGAGTTATAAGAACAGGCAAAACCGTAACCCAAAGGAAGGATCGAGCCCATGAGCGAAACCGGTCGGGACTACAGCGAAAAGCGCGATTTCATCCGCATGCGGGTCGATGCCGATGTGTCGCTGATTCATGAAGGCGACGAGGTGCCAGCCGTCTGCATTGACCTTTCCAGCAGTGGCATGCAGGTTGAAGCACCTCGCTTGTTCAGGGTCGGTGACCGGCTCAGCGTGCGGATCGATTCCGATCATGCAGCGCTCAAAGGCCTTGAGGCCGATACCGAGGTGGTGTGGGTCAAAGCACAGGACGGCAGCAATCAGAAACTCGGGCTTACAATCCTGAAAATGAAATAGCCCCGAATTTACCCGCAAGCCAACGAAAGAAGGCGGCCAAATGGCCGCCTTCTTCGTTTTACCGGTCGAGATTAAAAATCGTCTTCGACCTGGCCGTCCTTGACTTTGAATTCGCGGTTCTGCAGGTATGCATTGCGAATAAAGGTGTATTTGTCGCCGCTGACCAGTTTTTCGGCCGACAGCAGATTGGCGCGGGTGTCGACGATGTTCAGGCCGAAGATCGAATTACGCACCGGCACGTCGTGGATATAGCGGTACGGGCCGGTATAGCCGTCGACATACTTGGAAGGCGCATCACGCAAGGTGCTTGGCCCCATGAGCGGCAACATCAGGTACGGACCGCTGCCCACGCCCCAGTAACCGAGGGTCTGGCCGAAGTCTTCATCATTGCGATGCAGGCCCATTTGGGTGCCCACGTCGAAGAAGCCCAGCAGGCCGAAGGTGGTGTTGAAGATCAAACGCGCGGTGTCGACGCCTGCCGCAGCGGGCTTGGCTTGCAACACGTCGTTGGCGAGATTGGTCACGTCGCCGACGTTGCGAAACATATTGTGGATGCCATCTTCCAGAAACTGCGGCGTGACGAATTGATAGCCCTGAGCCAATGGCTTCAGTGCATAAGTGTCAACGAAATCGTTGAACTTGTAGATCGGGCGGTTAATGCTTTCCCAAGGGTCTTCTTCCGTGGCCGCCTGGGCCGCGAACGGAACCAGCAATACACTGGCACACATACAAAGCTGAGCGAGTCGATTGCTCCAGCGCATAGAGAAACTCCTTGGATTCGTACTGGCGCGGGGGCTTGGCCCAGGCGCAAAGGCCGCTAGTATATGACGGAAAACCCGGTTTAGGCAGCATCGTGCGCGATGGCCTCCGGATGATTCTCCTGGCTGGAAGCGATTCACATCAGTGTCACTCAACTGTCACCGTCCACGAATAGCCTTGTTACTATTTCAAGGATGTTGATATGCCACGCGCCGAAAACACACCTCTCGTCGCCCCCAGCCTGACCGCTGTACTGTTCGGCCTCAGCGGATGCCTGGTGGATTTCGGCGCACGTACTCGCCAAGCCGGCAAACTGACTGCCGAGCATGCCGAAGTCACGCTTGGCGCTCTGGACAGCCTGTCCAGCTTGCAGCGCCAACAGATTCCTTGCGCCTGGCTCGATGAACTGCCCCCCGCCCTTAGCCACTCTCTGGCCGCGGCACTTCCGGACTGGATTAAACCTTCGCAACACCTGGCAACAATCAATCCATGGCCGGCCCCGAACGCCTGCTGGCAAGCGTTGATGGCGTTGAATGTCGAACGCCTGGACGGTTGCGTGCTGGTCAGCGGTGAACCGCGTCTTCTGCAATCGGGCCTGAATGCCGGGTTGTGGACCATTGGCCTGGCGTCCTGCGGCTCGCTGTGCGGGCTGGCCCCCAGCGAATGGCAGGTCTTGAGCCAAAAGGAACGGGAACATCTGCGCGGCAAGGCGACAATGCAGTTGTTCGGCCTGGGCGTGCATTCGGTGATCGATCATTTGGGCGAACTCGACACTTGCCTGGCCGATATCAGCCTGCGCCGGCTCAAGGGCGAAAAGCCCTGATCGAGATCATGCAGTTTGCCCGGGAGTGGATTAATCTACAGGTCAGCCATAGACCTTTGGCGCGCCGCTGCGGTCTATGCCAGTGCCTATCGATAAAAGGAAGAACGCCATGCCTGCCCGCGAACTGCAAGAACAGCTCAACAAACTGCGCGAGCAATTGGAACAGAATCCACCGCTTTCCGAAGAAGAGCGCGCTGACCTGCACGCGCTGATGCAACAGATCGAACTCGAACTTGAGCTGGAAACCAAAACCCAGGACACCAACCTCGCCGACAGTGTGAATCTGGCCGTCGATCGCTTCGAACTTGAACACCCGACCCTTGCCGGCACCTTGCGCAACATCGTGCAAGCGTTGGGCAACATGGGAATCTGAACCCGCCATATACAAAAAAAGCCCCGCTATCGATAGCGGGGCTTTTTCGTTTCTGCGACCTGAAATGCAATCCCCCTGTGGGAGCGGGCTTGCTCGCGAAGGCGGCATATCATTCAACATTGATGTCAGCTGACCCACCGCATTCGCGAGCAAGCCCGCTCCCACAATGGAACTGCATGGTGATCGATATTGTATTACTGACGAACCAGCCGATGGTTCGGCAGTTGCACGTCTTCGGTGCTGCGATACGGGTTGATGTCCAGCCCGCCACGACGCACATACCGTGCATACACCGTCAGCTTCTCTGGCTTGAGCAACCGTTGCAGGTCAAGGAAAATCCGCTCCACACACTGCTCATGGAAGTCCGAGTGCTGACGGAAGCTCACGATGTACTCCAGCAAACTCGCATGGTCCAGCGCCGCGCCGCGATACTCCACCGCTACGCTGCCCCAATCCGGTTGACTGGTGACCGGGCAGTTGGATTTGAGCAAATGGCTGTGTACGCACTCTTCAATAATGAGCGACTCATTGCACCGCAGCAGTTCCGGACGCGGATGCTCGTAGTTGCTGACGCTGATATCCAGGTCATCGATACACACACCCGGCAACGCCACGACGCCTTCGGCCTCAACCTCTTTCAGGCTGCGAATCCGCACGCCCACCGGTTTGCCGGCTGCGGCC
Organism: Pseudomonas sp. GW822-FHT02E03; assembly: GCF_058802325.1. Taxonomy (NCBI): domain Bacteria; kingdom Pseudomonadati; phylum Pseudomonadota; class Gammaproteobacteria; order Pseudomonadales; family Pseudomonadaceae; genus Pseudomonas; species Pseudomonas sp. GW822-FHT02E03. The sequence goes on from NZ_JBXAOA010000027.1 coordinate 68,657, forward strand.
GAAAGGTCTTTTGCCAGCGTCGCTTCAAGGCTTGCGGTGTCGGCAAACGCTGTTTGGTTCAGCGAGTTGAGGTACAGCTTGAACGACTTCGATTCGATGATGTTCGGCGAATCCGCCGGAATGCTGAATTCGCCAATCGCCACTACGGGCTTGCCGGACGGCAACAGCCACGACAGCTCGAAGCAGTTCCAGAAGTCCACGCCCTTGTACGGCAGGGTTTCAGCCGTCAGGCCCAGCTCCGCCCATTTCGCGGTACGCGGGATCGGGAACAGCAGGGACGGCGTGTAGGTGGCGATGTATTCGCTGGACTTGCCCAGCGGCGAATGTTCGGCTGCGGGATGCATGGCGGAAACCTGACTGAAGAATCAGCGGATTCTACCAGCCTTTGCTCCCGCCTTTGAGTGCTTACTGACTGACTGTCAGTTTGCCGACCATACCGGCCTGATAGTGGCCGGGGATATTGCAGGCAAATTCCAGGTTGGTGGCCTTGGTGAAGGTCCAGGTCAGCTCGGCGGTTTTGCCCGGCTCCACCAGCACACTGTTCGGGTCATCGTGTTTCATCCCATGCCCTTTGGAGGAATGGTCCATTGTGGCCATGGAGCCGTGGTCCATGGCCTTCATGCCTGTAGGCATAAGCATGCCGCTTTGCTGCATCTGCAGCATTTCCTGCTGATGCCGGGCATGCATCGCCGCGTCGCCGAGGTTGAATTCGTGCAGTAACTGGCCTTTATTCACCAGTACAAAGCGAACGGTTTCTCCGGCCTTGATATCAATCGCCTTGGAAGTGAAGGACATATCGCCCATCACCACTTCAACGCTACGGGTAGCCTTGGTCGCTGCCGCCGGTTGACCGAAGTCGTATGAATGCGCCGGTGAAGCCTCCAGTCCCCAGCTCAGAGTCAGCAAGCAAGCGGTCAATACCAGACGATTTTGCAAAAACATAGTCGCACTCCAACAAGATGAGGTTCAGCTTGTGGGAAACTTAACCCGTGGGCTCTGCCAGCCACCTGACAGGCAGATTACAACTTTGTCAGGTTGGCCTGTATCGCCGCCGCCCACGGTATAACGCACTGTTCCAACTGCCCGAGTCGCCCATGAAACTGCTGATTGTCGAAGACCAACCGAAAACTGGCCATTACCTGCGTCAGGGCCTGACCGAGGCCGGTTTCACCACCGAACTGGTGGCCGATGGCAGCACCGGCCAGCAACTGGCGTTGAGCGGCGATTACGCCTTGTTGATCCTTGATGTGATGCTGCCCGGTCGCGACGGCTGGCAGATTCTGCAAGCGGTGCGCGGCGCGGGCCTCGACACGCCGGTACTGTTTCTTACAGCCCGAGACGCAGTGGAGGACAGGGTCCACGGCCTGGAACTGGGTGCCGACGACTACCTGGTCAAACCGTTCGCCTTCTCCGAACTGCTGGCGCGGGTTCGCAGCCTGCTGCGCCGCGGCAGCACCCTGCCTCAGGAAACCAGCCTGCAACTGGCCGACTTGCGCCTGGACCTGATCCGCCGTCGGGTCGAGCGCAACGGCCAGCGCATCGACCTGACCGCCAAAGAATTCGCTCTGCTGGAAATGCTCCTACGGCGCCAAGGCGAAGTGCTGCCCAAGTCGCTGATCGCTTCCCAGGTGTGGGACATGAATTTCGACAGTGACACCAATGTGATCGAAGTGGCGATCCGCCGTTTGCGCCTGAAGATCGACGACGACTTCCCGAATAAATTGATCCACACCGTGCGCGGCATGGGCTACGTCCTTGAAGAGCGTCCTGCCTGATGCGCCGACTTTCACTAAGCAATCGCCTGGCGTTGCTGTTTGCGGCCTGCACCGCAGTGGTGTCGTTGTTCGCCGGGGTGTTGTTCAGCCGCGCCAGCGAGGCGCACTTTGTCGAACTGGACCAGCAGTTGCTCGACGGCAAACTGATTGGCTTGCGCCGGGCGCTGGATGACATTCCGTCCAGCGAAAGCGAGACCAAACTGGCCGATGAATTGAGCCGACAAGCCGATCTTTCGCTGCGCATCATCGGCAGTGACGGCCAACGCTTGTACGACAGCTCAGCCCGCTTACCCAAAGACTTGCCGCGCCAGTTGGGCCTATCGACGGTGAGTGATGACGGTACTGACTACCGCGTCCTGAATGCACCGCTGTTCCTCGATAAACCCGATTCACCACAACTGACCCTGCTACTGGACATCACCCATCACCAACACTTTCTGCAACGCATGCAGCACCTGATTTGGCTGACGGTCGGTTTGTCGGCGCTGGCCACCGCCCTGCTCGGTGCCTGGGCGGCACGCAGTGGCTTGCGCCCGCTGCGGCGCATGAGTGCGGTCGCCAGCGGTGTTTCGGCGCAATCGCTCAACGCGCGCCTGCCGGAAGCAGACATGCCGCCAGAACTCGCGGAAATGGCCCACAGTTTCAACGCCATGCTCGGACGCCTTGACGACTCTTTTCAGCGGCTCTCGGCGTTTTCCGCCGACATCGCCCATGAACTGCGCACACCGCTGTCGAACCTGCTGACCCACACCCAGGTCACCCTCACCCGCCCTCGCCCCATCGAGGATTACCGCGAAGCACTGCACAGCAATCTCGAAGAACTGCAATGGATGGCGCAACTGGTCAATGACATGTTGTACCTGGCCAAGGCTGACCACGGCTTGCTGATGCCCAAGCGCGAAGCGCTGGAACTGGCGGAAGAAGCCGATGTGCTGCTGGAGTTTTTTGCGCCGCTGGCCGAGGACGCTCAGGTGAAATTGAGTCGTGACGGCAGCGCGCGCATGCAGGGCGACCGCAGCATGTTGCGTCGGGCGCTGTCCAATCTGCTGGACAATGCACTGCGGTTTACCCCGGGCGGTGGCGAGGTTCGGGTGAAGATTATCGAACAGCCGACAGGCTTGAGCCTGACGGTTGAAAACAGCGGGGAAGTGATTTCTGAAGACTTGTTGCCGCGTTTGTTTGACCGCTTCTACCGGGCAGACCCGGCGCGCCGTGAAGGCAGCAGTGAACATGCGGGGTTGGGATTGGCCATCACCCAGTCAATCATCCGCGCCCACGGTGGGCAGATTCGTTGCGAATCGGATAAGGGATGGACGCGGTTTGTGATTGAGTTGCCGAAGGGGGATTGAGGCCAATAGTGCCCGCGAAGAACGATGACGTAATAAACCTGTACCCACAAAAAACCCGGCCCATTGGCCAATGCCAGTCAGTTAAGGCGCAGAACCTGTGGGAGCGGGCTTGCTCGCGAAAGCGGTGTATCAGGCGACATCAATGTTGACTGTGCCGCCGTCTTCGCGAGCAAGCCCGCTCCCACATAGATTGCGCCTTAACTGACTGACATTGGGCCCATCGGCCGGGTTTCGTTTATCGCCTGTCGTCGGACAATCTGCAAAAGGGGTGCTATCGAGGAGACCAACGGCGGCTACCGATCAGCCGAAAAGCGGTCGCGGCTGTTAGTCAGGTGTAACCACATTGCCGCCCGCGCCGCATCCGGATCCTGGCGTCTGATGGCATTGAGAATCGCCTCATGTTCGAGGTTGGCGAGTTGCCCCAGCTTGCTCAAATCCGCCGACCCGCGCTCGGCGGCATTGACGCGGGTCCGGGGGATCATGGCGCTGCCTAGGTGCTGCATGATCTCGGTGAAACACGCGTTGCCAGTGGCTTCGGCGATCAGCAGATGAAAGCGTTTGTCCGCCTCGACGCAACTGTCGTTGTTGGCCAACAGGCTTTGATAGTCATCCAGCGCTTCACGCATCTGCGCCAACTGCCTGTCTGTGCGACGAACCGCTGCCAGCGCCGCAGCCTGGGTTTCCAGGCCCATGCGCAACTCCAGAATACTGCGCACGCCCAGCGCCGTATCGACATTCAGACGCAGCCCCTGATCCGGTGCGCGCTCTAGAACAAAAGTGCCGATGCCGTGACGGGTTTCCACCAGCCCCGAAGCCTGCAACTTCGAGATCGCTTCGCGCACCACTGTGCGACTGACGCCATGCTCCTGAACAATCGAGTTTTCCGACGGCAGCTTGTCCCCCGGCACCATCTGGCCGAGCAGGATGCTCTGGGTCAGTTTGCTCACCAGATCATGGGCCAGGTTATGGGCACGCTTGCGGGCAGGTGCGTCGATGTCTTCTTGCATGGTGATTTATCCGTAAAGCGGGTATCCGGATCGTATCACCGTGTGCGCTTTTCGATGACGGGAATCTCAATAAAACGCCGCTCAACTTGTATGACAACACTCAATATTTACTGCACAAAAGACGATTTACACCATCGCACCCAAGCGCTCCGCCGCGACAAAGGGAAAATTATCGGCTGAACACATCCGTGAACAACCCAACAAATACGCCATGCAAATCCGTAAAACGAATAAAAACCCTTCCGCCTAGCACCATTTTGTTGAGTGACGGTACTTGTAGGACAAAAAAGCCTAGTTGTATGATGTCTATCAACAACGCAGCATCCAGCCACACCCCGCATAAAAATAACGAGTGGGAGAAAAAGCAGTGAATACATCCATATCCGGGATGACCGAGGGCGCCGATTCGGTCCTGAAGTCCGCCATCTCGAAAGTGAAACGCCACGTTCTGCCGCTGTTCGTGATCATGTTCATCGTCAACTACATCGACCGTGTGAACATTGGCTTCGTCCGCGCGCACATGGAGCATGACCTGGGCATTGGTGCTGCCGCCTACGGCTTCGGTGCCGGTCTGTTCTTCATCGGTTACGCACTGTTTGAAGTCCCTTCCAACATCCTCCTGCAAAAAGTCGGCGCACGAATCTGGCTGACCCGCATCATGCTGACCTGGGGCCTGGTGGCCGCCTGCATGGCGTTCATCCAGAACGAAACCCACTTCTACATTCTGCGGTTTTTGCTCGGCGTCGCCGAAGCCGGTTTCTTCCCCGGGGTGATTTATTACTTCACCCGCTGGTTGCCTGGCGTCGAACGCGGCAAGGCGATTGCGATCTTCCTCAGCGGCTCAGCCATAGCGTCGCTAATCTCCGGCCCGCTGTCCGGGCTGCTGCTGCAAATCAGTGGTTTGGGCATGCACGGCTGGCAGTGGATGTACTTCATTGAAGGGATGTTCTCGGTCGGGCTGTGCGTGTTCGTCTGGTTCTGGCTGGACTCCAAGCCCCACGACGCCAAATGGCTGACCCTTCCTGAGCAGGACGCACTGGTCAAAGCCATCGATGACGAACAACTGGCCCGCGAAGCCGCGACGCCGATCAAACCGTCGCTGGGCACACTGCTCAAGGATCGTCAGATCATCCTGTTCTGCGTGATCTACTTCTTCATCCAGTTGACCATCTACGCCGCGACCTTCTGGCTGCCGAGCATCATCAAGAAGATGGGCGACCTGAGCGACATTCAGGTCGGCCTGTTCAACTCGATTCCGTGGTTGCTGTCGATCGTCGGCATGTACGCCTTCGCCACGTTATCGGCCAAATGGAAACACCAGCAAGCCTGGGTCGCCGCTGCGCTGCTGATCGCTGCCGCCGGGATGTTCATGTCCACCACGGGCGGGCCGATCTTCGCCTTCGTCGCCATCTGCTTCGCAGCGCTGGGTTTCAAATCGGCATCGTCGCTGTTCTGGCCAATTCCCCAGGCGTACCTGGATGCACGCATTGCTGCAGGCGTGATCGCACTGATCAACTCGGTGGGCAACCTCGGTGGCTTCGTTGCGCCGACCACCTTCGGTCTGCTGGAACAACACACCGGGTCGATTCAGGGCGGGCTGTACGGCCTGGCCGCCACCTCGATCATCGCCGCGATCATCGTCTTCGCCGCGCGCAATAAACCGAAACCCGCACCTGTGGTTGCCCTGGGTAAACCAGCACCTAATCACGCCTGAACATTGGTTTTAAGGACAAGAAAATGAACCCACAAGAAGCCGCAAAAGCCCCGATCATCACCAGCATGCAGGTTGTTCCCGTGGCCGGCCACGATGGCATGCTGCTCAATCTGAGTGGCGCCCATGGTCCGTTTTTCACCCGCAACGTTGTGATCCTCAAGGACAACGCCGGTCACACTGGCGTCGGTGAAGTGCCGGGTGGCGAGCGTATTCGTCAGACGCTGGAGGATGCGCGCGCACTGGTGGTCGGCAGCCCGATCGGCACTTACCAGAAGATCCTCAATCAAGTGCGCCAGACCTTTGCCGATCGCGATGCCGGTGGTCGCGGCCTGCAGACCTTCGACCTGCGCATCACCATTCACGCGGTCACTGGCCTTGAAGCCGCCCTGCTCGACTTGCTCGGTCAGCACCTGGACGTACCGGTCGCGGCCCTGCTCGGCGAAGGCCAGCAGCGCGACGAAGTGAAGATGCTCGGTTACCTGTTTTATGTCGGTGATCGCAATGAAACCGATCTGGCCTACCGCAGCGAACCGGACGCCGACAACGACTGGTTCCGTGTGCGTCACGAAAAAGCCATGAGTGCCGACGCCGTTGTGCGCCTGGCGGAAGCCGCCCACGCCCGTTATGGTTTCAAGGACTTCAAACTCAAGGGTGGCGTGTTGAGTGGCGACGAGGAAATCGAAGCGGTCACCGCCCTCGCCGAACGCTTTCCCGATGCACGCATCACCCTTGATCCGAATGGCGCCTGGTCGCTCAAAGAAGCGATCCGCCTGTGCCGGGATCAGCATCACGTTCTCGCTTACGCCGAAGACCCATGCGGTGCGGAAAACAGTTACTCGGGCCGTGAAGTCATGGCCGAGTTCCGTCGTGCCACGGGCCTGAAAACCGCGACCAACATGATCGCTACCGATTGGCGGGAAATGGGCCATGCGATCCAGTTGCAGTCAGTAGATATTCCTTTGGCAGACCCGCACTTCTGGACCCTGCAAGGCTCGGTTCGAGTCGCGCAGATGTGCCACGAATGGGGCCTGACCTGGGGCTCGCATTCCAACAACCACTTCGATATTTCCCTGGCGATGTTCACCCACGTCGCGGCGGCTGCGCCGGGCGAAATTACCGCCATCGACACCCATTGGATCTGGCAAGACGGCCAACGCCTGACCAAAGCACCGCTGCAAATCGTCGACGGCTGCGTGCAGGTGCCGACAAAACCTGGCTTGGGGGTTGAGCTGGACATGGATCAGCTGGCCAAGGCCCATGAGTTGTACAAAGGCATGGGGCTGGGCGCGCGGGATGACAGCGTGGCGATGCAGTTTCTGATCCCGGGGTGGAAATTCGATAACAAGCGGCCGTGTCTGGTGCGGTAACCCTCTGAAAACACCTCAATCCCTGTGGGAGCGGGCTTGCTCGCGAAGGCGGTGTGTCAGTCAACATCAATGTTGAATGTGATGACCCCTTCGCGAGCAAGCCCGCTCCCACAGGGTTTTGTATTAATGCGAAGCTTGCAGCAGCCAGTCCTTGAACGCAGCCATCGCCGACGTTTCAGGGCGCGACTGCAAGCGGGTCAGCCAGTAGCTGCCCGTGGTGATCCCGATGGCGAACGGTTGCTCGATTGCGCCCGCCGCCAGTTGTCGAGAGAACATCAAGGGCGGCGCCAATGCCACTCCAGCCCCTTGCAACGCCGCTTCCATCATCGCCAGCGAGGAATCGAAGACGATGCTCCGGGGCGGGGCGGCATGGGTCGAGAGACCGGTCACCTGAAACCACTCCGACCACTCATCCGTGCGATAGGAGCGCAACAGCGTTTGTTGCAACAGGTCGGCCGGGGTGTGCAATTGTCGCGCAATCTCGGGAACGCAAAGCACTGACAGCGGCGCCTCGATCAACCGTACCGCCTCGATCCCATGCCACGCCCCTGCGCCAAAGCGAATGGCGTAATCCAGGCCTTCGGCGGCCACGTCCACCCGGTTGTTATTGGTCGACAGGCGCAAATCTATGAACGGATGTTTCTTCTGAAAGTCCGCCAATCGCGGCAACAGCCAACCGACCGCGAAAGTCCCCACGGCGCCCACCGTCAGCACCTCACGAAAATGCCCGCCCTCGAACCGCTCCAGGGTCTCGGCGATCCGGTCGAAAGAGTCGCGCAACACCGGCAGCAGGGTTTCACCTTCGCTGGTCAGCATCAGGCCCCGGGGCAGGCGTTTGAACAAAGTCACGTTAAGCTGGGCTTCAAGGCTTTTGACCTGATGACTCACCGCTGCCTGCGTGACACACAACTCCACCGCCGCCCGGGTGAAACTCAGATGGCGTGCCGAAGCCTCGAAGGCGCGTAGCGCATTCAGCGGCAGATGAGGTCGAATCATGCCCACTCCCAAAATTTTCTAATGGCTCATCTGAAATATCGTCGTTTGTGGGTATTCGCCAAACTGCATAGATTTGGCTCGCCCAGCAACGGACCGGCTTGAAAAACCGCTCGGAGTGTAGCGGTTAACACAACAGAAACTCATGGAAAATGACTCAATCATGCGTATAAAAAATCAGAGAAAACTCGCGTCTTACAGCGCTTTCGCACTTCTGCTAGGCGTCAGTCACAGCTTTGCTGACGACCGCATCGAAGCGATCGTCAAGGCCGCCGTTGAACCGGTGATGCAGCAACAGCAGATCCCCGGTGTCGCGGTCGCGATTACAGTCAACGGCCAACCGCATTACTTTAACTACGGCGTGGCCTCGAAAGAAAACGGCAAAGCCGTTACCGAAGACACCCTGTTCGAGATCGGTTCGGTGAGCAAAACCTTCACCGCCACCCTTGCCGCCTATGCCCACGCGACAGGCAAACTGGCCCTGTCGGACAACGCCAGCCAGGTTCTACCGACATTACGTGGCAGCGCGTTCGACAACATCAGCGTGCTGCAACTCGGCACCTACACCGCCGGTGGTTTGCCCCTGCAATTCCCCGGTGATGCGGACCATCAGGACAAGATGCTCGGCTATTTCAAACAGTGGAAACCGGCCTACGCCGCCGGCACTCATCGCCTGTATTCAAACCCCAGCATTGGGTTGTTCGGCTATCTGGCAGCCCATAGCATGGGAGCGCCGTTCGATGAGCTGATGGAAAAAACCTTGCTGCCGAAACTCGGCCTCAAGCACAGCTACCTCAAGGTGCCGCAGGATCAGATGGCGCTTTACGCCCAGGGTTACAACAAGGACGACAAGCCTGTGCGGGTCGAACCGGGCGCGCTGGATTCCGAAGCCTATGGCGTTAAAACCAGCGCCTCGGACCTGCTTCGCTATGTTGAAGCGAACATGAATCCGACGTCGCTGGAAAAGCCCTTGCAGCAAGCCATCGCCACCACTCATACCGGTTACTACACCGTTGGCGAGATGACTCAAGGGTTGGGGTGGGAGTTCTACAACTATCCGGTAACGCTCGATACATTGCTGGCGGGCAACTCGTCGCAGATGGCCTTTGAGGCTCATGAGGTCCAACCGCTGAACCCGCCGCAACCGCCACACGACACTGTGCTGATCAACAAAACCGGCTCAACCGGCGGCTTTGGCGCGTACGTCGCCTTTGTCCCGGCGAAGGACATCGGCATCGTGATCCTGGCCAACAAAAACTACCCGAACCCGGAGCGAGTCAAAATCGCTTACGAAATAATGAGTGCGCTGGCCGAATAATCCCGACAATCCATCGAGGCTGGGCAACCGCGCACCTGTGGCGAGGGGGCTTGCCCCCGTTGGGCTGCGCAGCGGCCCCAAACCAGCCACCGTGTTGTATCAGATAGACCTCTGATGCCGGGTTTACGACTGCTGCGCAGCCGAACGGGGGCAAGCCCCCTCGCCACAGGGTTTGGCGTTGGCAAATAAAATGGGCGACCTCTTAAGGTCGCCCATTTTTCTTTACTGCACTTAAACCTGCGCCCGCAATCGTCGTCCGATCACATCCATTAAGTCACAACCGTCGCGCATCGGAATCGCCACTCGCGCAAAGTCCTGCAACAGCAATGCATCGCGACTGATCCCTTCGCCGATGGAAAGGGTTTCCAATAGCTGGGTCACGCTTCTGATGCGATAGGCCGCTGTGTCATGCAACACGTCCACAGGCGCCTCGGTATCAATCAGCAACGATGCAATTGTGCAGTCGATGCCCGTAATCGGCATGTATCGAACCATAACGGAACCTCCCTGATCAATGTTGAGTGCTTGGCTGAACGGCAGGCGCGCCTTCGGGCGAATCGATGTTGTCCAGTGCGCGGTTCACCAGCAATTGCGCGACTACCGCCAACTGCTGGATCGACAGCGCCACGTTGCGGTTGGAGCTTTCCAGCTTGCAGGCCAAGTCGGTGATCAGCACGTTCAGGGATGCGAGGGTTTCACAGGCGTGGCTCAGCAGGGTTTCTGTGTCGACGCCGGGGACGATGGCGAAGATATGGCTGATCGGGTCGGCGTGGTTGGGGTTACGCAAGCGAGCGCTGACGGCGGGTTCGGTGATTTCGGACAGTGGAACGGAATCGAGGGGGTCGGAATCGGTTGGGGTTTCGGGCGGGTTAGGACTTATTTTTTTCATGGGTGAAGAACCTCGGTAATTAAGAAAACTGCCGATCTCACTTCCACAGAGAGGGTGGCAGCTGTAACGCAGGTGTGGAAGTCCGGGATACCGAGAGAAACCCAGTGCACTCAAGAGTGCTCCTGCGCACAGCCGCCATAAGCAACAATGTTGGCATAAAAAAACGCCAACATGTGTTTACAGGTGCACATGCGCTCTCGGTACTCACCGGACTTCCACATCCGACCACTGATTTTGCAGCGGCTGGAGAAGGTTATCGGCATGCTCGCCACCGCACCAGTTCATGAAGTGCTCTGCGTTTTGCAGGAAATGTCCGACGCAATTGCAGTCCTTTGCCCCAGCTCATTTTCATGGGCATACACTGCAACTAACTTTTTATTGATGACCGTTGTGATGCGACCGAAACCGTTGTATCTAAACGGCATCGGATCAATCCGTAGCAGGGAATGACATAATGCGCGCTCAAGCCTTCAAACCGACTGACCCCCAAAGGGCGTTGTAATGGAAATCACCAGTTTCAAGCTCAAGGATGTCGGTCGGTTCACCGATTTGACCGTTTCCTTGGCCCCTACCGCGAAACACCCCTCAAACGTGACGGTTCTGGTGGGGAACAACGGCGCCGGTAAAACCACTCTTTTAAAGTCGCTGGCCACCTCACTGAGTTGGTTGGTCGCCAGAATTCGTACTGAGAAAGGCAATGGCAATCACCTGGCAGAAGAAGACATTCGAAACGGTGCTTCATCTGCATTAATTTTGATTGGCATAGAAGACGAGTCACAGGCGCGCTCGAGTCCTCCCGATGCGAGCCCCGAAGATGCTCTGTTCACGTGGGGCATTGCCCGCGGCAGGCAGGGGCGGAAGGCTCATATCCATAGCTCGTTAGGAGGCGTGAGTCGTCTGGCGGACCACTACCGAAACCAACTTACCGCGTTTGATAAAGCATCACTTCCGTTGATTGCCTACTATCCGGTTGAACGTTCGGTTCTGGAAATCCCCCTGAAAATCCGAACCAAACATACATTTGATCAGTTGGACGGCTATGACAATTCGTTGAATCGTGGCGTAGATTTTCGACGTTTCTTTGAATGGTTTCGCGAGCGCGAAGACAGCGAAAATGAAACCGGCGTGTCCGACGCAGCCTTGGCAGAGATCTCCGACAAATTCGGCAAGGACAGTAAGGTCTGGAAAGCCCTTTCCCAAGTGAAAGCCTCATCCCGCGATCGTCAGCTGACAGCAGTTCGCTCCGCCATCGCTGCATTCATGCCCGGTTTCAGCAACTTGCGAGTGCAGCGCAAGCCACGCCTGCACATGGCGATAGACAAAGACGGCGTGACGCTCAACGTCTCCCAGCTCTCACAGGGTGAAAAATCCATGATGGCGTTAGTCGGGGATATCGCGCGCCGACTGGCGATGATGAATCAGTCTTTGGACAATCCGTTAGAAGGCGATGGCATCGTACTGATCGACGAAGTCGATTTGCACCTGCATCCCAAATGGCAGCGCAGTTTGATTCGGCAGTTAAGAGAGACCTTTCCCAATTGCCAGTTTGTACTGACAACGCACTCTCCGCTCGTCATCAGCGACGCAAAAGATGTGTTGTGTTACGTGCTGAATGACGGGGAACTACGAGAGCACAATGGTCTTTATGGACTTGATGCTAATCAGGTTCTGCTGGAAGTAATGGACACCGACATCCGCAACAGCGAGGTGCAGCAGCGCTTGAATCGGTTAATGGAGCGCTTGCAGGACGGTGATCTGGACGAAGCGAAGAAGTTGTTTTCCGAACTCTCACTGGAGCTTTCAGACGGTCATCTGGAGCTGGCGAAAGCCGCACTATTGATCCGCAAATTGGAGTTGCGTCGTGCGTAAGATCAGCAAGGGTATTGAGCCGGAGGCGCTGACTCGATGGAAGCGCTTGAACAGCACATTACGTTACCGGGATTTGCCCGTTGAAGAGAGTCGGTCCATTCGCTCAGCGTGTATCTCGGAACAGTACGGCTTATGTGCGTATTGCTGCCAGGCAATCACGATTGACGACGCTCATAACGAGCATATTGAGGCCCAGGATCAGGCGCAAAATCGCACTTTAGACTTATCCAACATAGTCGCAAGTTGCCAACGCTCCCATCAATGCGGCCACGGTCGAGGCACGCGAACACTGCCACTGACGCCTTTGATGGATGAATGCGAAACCGAGCTGAAGTTCTATCTGTCTGGTCTGGTAACGGGGCATACCGACCGAGCCAATACGTCCATTGAGGCGTTGAATCTGGGTCATACCGAGGAAAGCAATCGTGGTCTTGTCGGCGCACGTAAAACTCTGGTTGATGCGTTGATTTATACCCAGAACCTGCCACCCGACGAGTTGCAGAATGAGGACGAAGATTTCTTGGGCTTACTTCTTGAGGACTTGCAAACGCCTGATGCCGGGCGCCTGCAGCCCTTCTCACCTGTATTGGTTAATGTAATCCGTCATTTGCTGGCTCGACCTTAAAACAGTCAGGACCGTCTACCAGAGGGCTGAGGCGGTTGAAACGACCACCTCAGTCATTTTCAACACACCCTCTGGAAGAAGGACTAATCCCCTCACAGTCATCCCTCCTACCTGAAAAGATCACCACAGAGTTCAGTGGCAATTCAATCATCCGGCATTTCAGGCGGTTTGGCGGGCTTCGCCGGTTTGCCCTTTGCACCTTTGGCCGGCGCAACTTCAGCCACCGGCGCTGGCACCGGTACTGTCGCTTCCTTTTCGGCGGCTGGCAGCGCGTCGATGGTGCTGAAAATCTCTTTCAGCTCGACCACATCCTTTTCAAGCTTCTTTTCGCCGTCCTTGCCGACCAGGATGATTTTGCTCTTCGCCCCGGCGCCCAACTTGAGCGAGCGAATCAACGCCATCGTTGTTTGCGGGTCGAGGTCTTTGCCGTCGCGCTGGCCCATCGTGTTGATCACGGTGTACAGCACCATGTTGCGCTCGGTGAAGCCCTTGCGACTGGCGGGTTCATCCAGCGATTTTTTCAGGCTGATCCAAGTAGGGTCGACCGAACTGGGCGCGATGACAATCAAGGGACGGGCCCTGCCCACGTCTTTAACCAGAGGGGAATCGTCATCGGCGGCGAACAAGGGGCCTACGAAAGCCAGCAGAGTAGCCAGGGTCAAAGACCTGATGAGCATGCGCATCTCCTTTTGATATCCACGCTCTAATGATTGCGCATCGCGGCGAACGTTCCGGGGGAGGCAACGTATTTGTATTCGCCTTGCCCCAAGCTTAGGTCAGGGCAGTCATTGCGCAACAGCCTGAGCTAATCTCATGGCACGACTCGCACGACCTGATTCGCCGTGAGGATTTTTCCATGAGCGCTCAGCTGAACCACACCATCGTCTGGTGCCGTGACAAACAGGTGTCGGCCCGCTACCTGACCGACCTCCTCGGCCTGCCCGATCCCGAGCCGTTCGGACCGATGCTGGTGGTCAAATTCGATAATGGCGTGTCGCTGGATTTCTACAACAACGACCCGCCGATTGCCTCCCAACACTATGCGTTCCTGATTGGCGACAAAGACTTTGATGCAGCCTTCGCTCGCCTGCAAGCGCGCAAGCAGCCCTGGTGGGCAGATCCTGGCAAACAACGGCCGAATGAGATCAATGATTACGGCGGTGGCCGGCGGGTGTATTTCGACGACCCGGACGGGCATCTGCTGGAGATATTTACCCGGGAATAGAGACCCGTCATTGGCGTGTCATATACCGAACGGAAAGGTGTCTTCCTCGTGCTCCATGAATTCAGGTGCAGGCAACGGCGAGACCGCATGGGTTTTTTCGATCCAGACGAAAGCGTCGAACTGCTCCGCCAGCACTGCCTGAAAGTAATGGCTCTGGCGCTCGGTCCTGGGGCGATAGATGACGCCGATGGCGCGCTCAAGTAATGGCTCGGCCAGCACGTCCAGCAACTCCTCGCTCGGTGACGTCCGCCAGTCGAGCAGTGCTGCGGGGACGCCGGCCTTGAGAAACAGTTGTTCCCAGCTGTCTGCCAATGCCGGGTTCACCTGTTTGACCTGCATCGGCTCATCCCAGTCGTCGGCGGCGGCGACGGTGCCGTGGTCGGTGCCCATGCCGATCAGCACTGCTTGTGAGCCGTAGGCCGTGCGGCACAACTGGCCGATGTTGAATTGCCCCTCCCAGCCCATTTGCGTCGCGGCGGCGTTGCCGATGTGTGAGTTATGCGCCCACACCACCGCTTTGGCGCCTGCCCCGCGATGCACCATCAGGGTTTGCAAGGTATCGAACATGTGCAGGTCACGCAGGTTCCACGAGGCGGTCGAGCCGCGGTACATGGCGCGGTAATACTGCTCGGCGGCCCGCACCACGCGGGCGTTCTGGGTGGCGCTGAAAAACGCCTCGTCGTCGGCGACCATCGGGTCAAGCCGTTCGCCCAGCAACACATTCAATTGCTCGACCACTGCGTCCTCGCACGTGGCCATGTTGCCCCGCTCAGCGAAATGACCGTACAGCGCCGGGTCGTCATGCCACGGCGTCAGGCAGCTATAGCGATGGCGGGCCTCTTTCGCCAGTTGCGGATCGGTCTTGTCGAGATAGCCCAGTACTTCGTCGATGGAGTGACGCATGCTGTAAACATCCAGCCCCCGAAATTCCACCCGCTGCTCAAGCGCCAAGCCGCGATTATGGTGGTGCAGCCAACGGGTAAAGGTCTGCACGGCCGTGTTACGCCACATCCAGGTGGGGAATCGGGCGAAGGCCTGTTTTTTCCAGGCGGAGCGCCCCAGGTCACGGACACATCGATCGATCTGCCCTGCATCGGGCCAGTCGGCTTCAACCGCGACGATGCCGAAGCCATGCTGCTCGATCAGGTGGCGGGTGATCGCCGCTCGGGTCTGGTAGAAGTCCTGGGTGCCGTGGCTGGCTTCGCCGATCAGCACCACGCTGGCATCGCCAAAGCGGTCGAAGAGTTTGCCGAATTCAGGTGAGTCGAGTGCAGGCAACGGCTCGGCATGACGGCGTAGCACCTCGGCCGCGTTGCCGGGTGGCTCGCCGCGGGGGCGGCGGAACCGTCTTAGAAGATCGTTTACGGGGCTGTTCATGGACGTCATGACCTCATCTGAACGTGGTCATAATTTTGACTACGCCAGTGAGGGCATGATTCCGCTAAATTCAGTGATCTATATGGTGCCGGATCAGAACGCCAGCTTGTAGCCGATCAGCACCAGCATCGTGGCCAGGCATGGACGCAGCAGTTCGTCGGAGATCCGCCCGGTCAAATGGCTGCCCAGGTAAATCCCCGGCAGCGAACCGACCAGCAAGTAGCCCAAAACGTGCCAATCCATATTGCCCATGCTCGCATGGCCCAGGCCGGCGACCAGGGTCAGGGGCACGGCGTGAGCGATTTCGGTGCCGACCAGCCGGCGGGTAGGCAGCATCGGGTACAGAATGAACAGCGCTACTGTGCCCAGGGCGCCAGCGCCGATGGAGGTCAGGGCCACCATGGTGCCAAGGACCAATCCGGTGATAACGGTCAGTGCATTCAAGCGGGGGCCGCTAGGGTTGTAGTGGCCGCCCGCCCGTTTGTGGGCGAAATCGAGCAAGCGTTTCTTGAAGAAAATTGCCAGCGCCGTGGCGAACAATACGAAGCCCAGGGCTTGTTTGATAACGGCGTTCATCGCATCGGGCGAGGTCTGCAAGCTGCTCAAAAACCACAGCGTCAGCGCTACTGCCGGCACACTGCCGAGGGTCAGCCAACCGGTGATCGCCCAGTCGATGTTCTTGTTCTTGCGATGAACCAGCACACCACTGGATTTGGTAATGGCCGCGTACAGCAAGTCCGTGCCCACCGCCGTAGCCGGGTTGATCCCGAACCACAGCAGGATCGGTGTCATCAGCGACCCGCCGCCCACGCCAGTCATGCCGACGATAAAACCGACCACCAGCCCGGCAACGACCAACCCGAAGTTAACAAAATCCATTAATCCGTCCACATCGACCGCAGGAAAAATCTGGCCCGCAGCATAGCGATTTTTCTTATAACCACTTATATCGATGCGATCTATATTTATATCTATTTATTGATTGGAACAACGATCTCCCCCTCAACACAATCCCTTGTGGGAGCTGGCTTGCCTGCGATGGCATCAACTCGGTTCGACATTAAACCGAGCCGTCTGCATCGCAGGCAAGCC
>NZ_JBXAOA010000028.1:0-13739 GCF_058802325.1 Pseudomonas sp. GW822-FHT02E03
CCCCCCCCCCCCCCCCCCCCCCCCCCCCCCCCCCCCCCCCCCCCCCCCCCCCCCCCCCCCCCCCCGCTCCCACACTGATCTCTGTGTCTGCAATGACTTCCCGGTTATTTTCCTCATAGAGTTTTTCGAGAAAAGGAGTGACACCATGCTGGTGATGCGCCCCGCGCAAATGGCTGATCTGGGCGAGGTACAGCGTCTGGCTGCGGACAGCCCGATTGGTGTCACTTCCTTGCCGGATGACGTTGAACGCCTGAGCGACAAGATCGCCGCAAGCGAAGCTTCGTTCGCCGCTGAAGTCAGCTTCAACGGTGAGGAGAGCTATTTCTTCGTCCTCGAAGACACGGCCACCGGCAAGCTGGTCGGCTGTTCGGCCATCGTTGCCTCGGCCGGTTATTCCGAGCCGTTTTACAGCTTTCGTAACGAAACCTTCGTCCACGCCTCCCGTGAGCTGAAGATTCACAACAAGATCCACGTGCTCTCCCAGTGCCACGACCTGACCGGTAACAGCTTGCTGACCAGTTTCTACGTCAAGCCGGAGTTGGTGGGTTCGCCTTGGGCGGAGCTCAATTCCCGTGGTCGCCTGTTGTTCGTGGCCAGCCATCCGGAGCGCTTTGCCGATTCGGTGGTGACCGAGATCGTCGGTTACAGCGACGAAAATGGTGATTCGCCGTTCTGGGATGCCATCGGTCGCAACTTCTTCGACCTCAACTACGCCGCTGCCGAGCGTCTGTGTGGCCTGAAAAGCCGCACGTTCCTGGCCGAGCTGATGCCGCATTACCCGATCTACGTGCCGTTGCTGCCGGATTCCGCTCAAGAGGCGATGGGCCAGGTACACCCACGGGCGCAGATCACTTTCGACATCCTGATGCGCGAAGGCTTCGAGACCGATCACTACATCGACATTTTCGACGGTGGCCCGACCCTGCATGCCCGCGTCTCGGGGATCCGTTCGATCGCCCAGAGCCGTGTAGTGCCGGTGAAAATCGGCGAGCCAGTCAAAGGCGCCGGTCGTCAGTATCTGGTGGCCAATGCCCAGTTGCAGGATTACCGCGCCGTTTTGCTTGAGCTCGATTACGCGCCGGGCAAACCCGTAACCCTGGATCTTGAAGCGGCCGAAGCCCTAGGCGTCGGTGAAGGTGCCAGCGTGCGCCTGGTGGCGGTTTAACGCCTGCTGCTATGCCTATAAAGAATGAATGCTTAGTAAAGCAGCGAGTTTCACGGGTGGCGTCAGCGGCCCGTTTGAGGAGATAGCATGATTGTTCGTCCCGTACGCAGCAGCGATTTACCCGCTCTGATCGACCTGGCCCGCAGCACCGGTACCGGCCTGACCACCTTGCCGGCCAACGAAGAACGTCTGGCCCATCGGGTCGGCTGGGCCGAGAAGACCTTCCGCGGCGAAGCCGGGCGGGGCGATGCGGACTACCTGTTCGTACTCGAAGACGACAATGGCCGCGTGGTGGGTATTTCCGCCATTGCCGGCGCCGTCGGCCTGCGCGAGCCTTGGTACAACTTCCGG
Source organism: Pseudomonas sp. GW822-FHT02E03 (assembly GCF_058802325.1). Lineage (NCBI taxonomy): Bacteria > Pseudomonadati > Pseudomonadota > Gammaproteobacteria > Pseudomonadales > Pseudomonadaceae > Pseudomonas > Pseudomonas sp. GW822-FHT02E03. The sequence continues at coordinate 1,517 of NZ_JBXAOA010000028.1, forward strand.
GTCGGCCTGACGGTCAGCGCCTCCCAAGAGCTGAACATCTATCGCGAAATTCCGACGCTGTTCCTGGCCAACGACCTGACCGGCAACTCTGAACTGTGCTCGCTGTTCCTACATGCCGATTATCGCAGTGGCCTCAATGGCCGCATGCTGGCCAAGGCGCGTCTGCTGTTCATCGCCGAGTTCCCTCAACTGTTCGGCAACAAGATCATTGCCGAGATGCGCGGCATGTCCGACGCGGCGGGCCGATCGCCATTCTGGGAAAGCCTGGGCCGTCACTTCTTCAAGATGGAATTCAGCCAGGCCGATTACCTGACGGGTGTGGGCAACAAGGCATTCATCGCCGAACTGATGCCGAAATTCCCGCTGTACACCTGCTTCCTGTCCGAAGATGCGCGCAACGTGATTGGCCAGGTTCATCCAGACACCGAGCCGGCGCTGTCGATGCTCAAGAGTGAAGGTTTCAGCTATCAAGGCTACGTCGACATCTTTGATGCCGGCCCTGCGGTGGAATGCGAAACCACCAAGATCCGCGCGGTGCGCGACAGCCAGGCGCTGGTGCTGGCCATCGGCACCCCGGGTGACGACGCCACGCCGTTCCTGATTCATAACCGCAAGCGCGAAGACTGCCGGATCACTGCCGCGCCAGCACGCTTCGCCGCCGGCACTTTGGTGGTCGATCCGCTGACCGCCAAACGTCTTCAACTCAACGCCGGCGATCAAGTACGCGCCGTTCCGTTGTCCGCTGCTCGGGAGTCGAAATAATGAATTCGCTATACATCGCCGGTGAATGGCTGGCTGGTCAGGGTGAAAGCTTTCAATCGGTAAACCCGGTGACCCAGCAAGTGCTGTGGGCCGGCGAAGGCGCCACGACCGGTCAGGTCGAGTCGGCAGTGCAAGCTGCGCGTCAAGCGTTCCCGGGTTGGGCTCGCCGTACCCTGGAAGAGCGCATCGGCGTGCTGGAAGCCTTTGCCGCTGCGCTGAAGAATCACGCTGACGAGCTGGCTCGCACCATCGGTGAAGAAACCGGTAAACCCCTGTGGGAAGCGGCGACTGAAGTCACCAGCATGGTCAACAAGATTGCCATCTCGGTGCAGAGCTATCGCGAACGTACCGGCGAGAAGAGCGGCCCGCTGGGCGACGCCACGGCGGTATTGCGCCACAAACCGCACGGTGTGGTGGCGGTGTTTGGTCCTTACAACTTCCCCGGTCACTTGCCGAACGGTCACATCGTGCCGGCGCTGCTGGCCGGGAACAGCGTGCTGTTCAAGCCGAGTGAGCTGACCCCGAAAGTGGCCGAGCTGACGGTCAAGTGCTGGATCGAAGCCGGTCTGCCGGCTGGCGTGCTGAACCTGTTGCAAGGCGCTCGCGAAACCGGTATCGCCCTGGCGGCGAACCCGGGCATCGACGGTCTGTTCTTCACCGGTTCCAGCCGTACCGGCAATCACCTGCATAAGCAGTTTTCCGGTCGTCCGGACAAGATCCTCGCGCTGGAAATGGGCGGCAACAACCCGCTGGTAGTGGATCAGGTCGCGGACCTCGATGCCGCCGTTTACACCATCATTCAGTCGGCCTTCATTTCTGCCGGTCAGCGATGCACCTGTGCCCGTCGCTTGCTGGTGCCGCAAGGCGCCTGGGGCGATACGCTGCTGGCGCGTCTGGTGGCGGTCAGCTCGACGATTGAAGTCGGTGCGTTCGATCAGCAACCGGCGCCGTTCATGGGCTCGGTGATTTCCCTCGGCGCTGCAAAAGCGCTGATGGATGCGCAAGAACATCTGCTGGCCAACGGCGCCGTGGCGCTGTTGGAAATGACTCAGCCCCAGGCTCAGGCAGCCTTGCTGACCCCGGGCATTCTGGACGTAACGGCGGTTGCCGATCGCCCGGACGAAGAGCTGTTCGGTCCGCTGCTGCAAGTGATCCGCTACGCTGATTTTGAAGCGGCGATCGCTGAAGCCAACGACACCGACTATGGCCTGGCGGCCGGTCTGCTGTCGGATTCCGAAGCGCGCTATCAGCAGTTCTGGCTGGAAAGCCGGGCCGGTATCGTCAACTGGAACAAGCAGTTGACCGGTGCGGCGAGCAGCGCGCCATTCGGCGGTGTCGGCGCATCGGGCAACCATCGCGCCAGTGCCTACTACGCCGCAGATTACTGCGCGTACCCGGTGGCCTCGCTGGAAACCCCGAGCCTGGTGTTGCCAGCCACCCTCACGCCTGGCGTGAAGATGGTGTGATGCCCATCGCCAGCAGGCTGGCTCCCACAGGTTCGGTGGTGTACACAAATTTTGTGTGCGACCCAATCACTGTGGGAGCCAGCCTGCTGGCGATGGCCGCGCCGCGGTCTTACTGAATAGTTACTGAAGCCATAACAACAGATTCTCGTGGAGCCTCGCTGATGAAATCCTATGAAGTCAATTTTGACGGTCTAGTGGGGCCGACCCATAACTACGGCGGCCTGTCCTACGGCAACGTCGCGTCCCAGAGCAACAGCCAGCAGTCTTCGAACCCGAAAGAAGCCGCGCTGCAAGGCTTGGCGAAGATGAAAGCGCTGATGGAAATGGGCTTTCAACAAGGCGTTTTGGCGCCACAAGAACGTCCGGACGTAGCCGCATTGCGCCGACTGGGTTTCAGCGGTACCGATGCTCAGGTGATCGAGCGCGCCGCCAAAGAGGCCATGCCGCTGCTGGTTGCCAGTTGCTCGGCGTCGAGCATGTGGGTGGCGAACGCCGCCACGGTCAGCCCGAGCGCCGACACCGCGGATGGCCGCGTGCATTTCACCGCCGCCAACCTGAACTGCAAATACCACCGCAGCATCGAACACCCGACCACCAGCCGCGTACTAGGGGCGATGTTCGCCGATCAGAAGCACTTTGCTCACCACGCCGCTTTGCCAGCCGTGGCGCAGTTCGGTGACGAAGGCGCGGCCAACCACACCCGTTTCTGCCGTGACTATGGTGAAGCTGGCGTCGAGTTTTTCGTGTTCGGTCGCAGCGCGTTCGACACCCGTTACCCATCGCCGCAGAAATACCCGGCGCGCCAGACCCTCGAAGCGTCCCAAGCGGTCGCGCGTCTGCACGGCCTGAGTGATGACGGCGTGGTTTATGCCCAGCAGAACCCTTCGGTGATCGATCAGGGAGTGTTCCACAACGACGTGATCGCGGTGGGTAACGGCGAGGTGCTGTTCTATCACGAGGACGCCTTCCTCGACACCGAGCAGATGCTGGCTGAACTGCAAGGCAAACTCGCAAAAGCCGGCGGGAAATTTCAGTCGATCTGCGTACCGCGTTCCGCGGTCACCGTGGAAGACGCCGTTCGTTCCTACCTGTTCAATAGCCAGCTGCTGTCGCGTCCTGACGGCTCCATGCTGTTGATCGTGCCGGAAGAGTGCCGTGGCAACGAACGTGTCTGGCAGTATCTGCAAGGTCTGACCAGCTCTGGCGGCCTGATCCGCGAAGTGAAAGTTTTCGATCTCAAGCAGAGCATGCAGAACGGCGGTGGCCCGGCTTGCCTGCGGTTGCGCGTCGCACTTAACGAAACCGAACTGGCGGCCGTCAACCAAGGGGTTATCATGACGGCACCGTTGTACGGCACATTGACCGAATGGGTCGACAAGCACTACCGCGACCGCATGACCGAAAACGATCTGGCGGACCCGCAATTGCTGCTTGAGTGCCGGACGGCACTGGATGAACTGACGCAAATCCTTAAACTGGGCGCGGTTTATCCATTCCAGATCAATTGAACGTCGAGAGCGTAAACACATGAGCGATACCCTGCAGCTGATCCTTGAAGACACCGACGGCACGCAACTGGAGACTTCCTGCACCCGCGTCGCGGTCATGTGGCAAGGCAAAGAGCTGTGGATCCAGCAGGACGGCCGCGGCCAGTTGCTGATCGGCGTAGACGTTGAAGAAGGTGACGCTGAATATGCCAACCTGCTGCTGCGCCCATTGGCGACTAATCTGGTAAGTCTGCAACTGGAGATGGAACCGGCCGACGTCGGTGATGATGAGGACCACGTGCACGGCCCGGATTGCAATCACGACCACTAAGGAAACCGCTCTATGCTCGCCCTCGGCAAACTGCTTGAACTGACCCTCGCCGGCCGCGAACCGGCGGAGAAGACTCAACTGACTGTCGAAGGCGTGCGGATGCGCTGGTTGAGCGAAGGTGCGCTGGAAGTCCGGCCACCTGAAGCCCGCGACAATGGCCTGGACCTGCTGCTATCGGCCGGCATCCATGGCAACGAAACAGCGCCGATCGAGCTGCTTGATCGCCTGTTGCATGACATCGCCCGCGGTGACTTGAAGCCGCGCGCACGCATTCTGTTCCTGTTCGGCAACCCCGAGGCCATCCGTCGCGGTGAGCGCTTCATCGAGCAGGACGTCAATCGGCTGTTCAACGGCCGCCACGAACAAACCAGCGGCTCCGAGGCCTTGCGCGCTTGTGAGCTGGAGCGGCTGGCGGCGACTTTCTTCAGCCTGCCGGACCGCAATCGCCTGCACTACGACCTGCACACGGCGATCCGTGGCTCGAAAATCGAGCAGTTCGCCCTGTACCCCTGGAAAGAAGGTCGTCAGCATTCACGCCTGGAACTGGCTCGCCTGCGCGCCGCCGGCATGGAAGCGGTGCTGTTGCAGAATAAACCCTCCATCGTCTTCAGCTCCTATACCTACGACAAGCTCGATGCCGAGTCCTTTACCCTGGAACTGGGCAAGGCCCGGCCGTTCGGGCAGAACGATGGGGTCAACGTCAGCCTTCTTGAAACCCGCCTGAAGCAGATCATCGAAGGCACCGAGCCGCCAATGACCGACGACGGACTGGATGGCTTGCAATTGTTCAGCGTCGCGCGGGAAGTCATCAAGCACAGCGATAGCTTCCGCCTGAACCTGCCGACGGATATCGAGAATTTTTCAGAGTTGAAAGTGGGTTATGTGCTGGCCGAGGATATCGCCAATACCCGCTGGGTCATCGAAGAGAAGGGCGCTCGGATCATCTTCCCGAACCCCAAGGTCAAGAACGGCCTGCGCGCCGGCATCCTGATCGTGCCGACCACCGACGAAAACCTCGCGTAGGCACAACACATGATCGTTCCCACGCTCCGCGTGGGGACGCTCCGCGTCCCAATAGCGGACGCAGAGCGTCCATTGAGGCATTCCCACGCAGAGCGTGGGAACGATCATTCGACTAGACGGCTACTGCGCGAGGCTCGCTGCGACGCAACGCACGCATCTTGTGCAGCGTATCCGCACAAGTCTTTGCCGCTTCCTGACCTTTATGCACGAAATGCTCGAAGAAGAACTTCTGATGTTCTTCGCCGGCATGGAAGTGATGCGGGGTCAAAACCACCGAGAACACCGGCACTTCGGTTTCCAGCTGCACCTGCATCAGGCCACTGATTACTGACTGGGCGACGAATTCGTGGCGATAGATGCCGCCGTCGACCACCAGGCCCGCCGCGACGATGCCGGCATAACGGCCGGACTTGGCCAGCAACTTGGCGTGCAGCGGAATTTCAAAGGCGCCGCCGACTTCGAAGAAATCGATGTCCGACTCCTGATAACCCTGAGCAATCATTTCGGCGACGAAGCCTTTACGGCTCTGATCGACGATTTCCTTGTGCCAGCAGGCCTGGATGAACGCGACGCGCTCGCCCTGATGGTTTTTGCTTTTGCTATCGATTGCGGTGGGTTGCATGTTCTGACTCCTGTTTGTGTGAAAAACAGGGCGTTATGAATCGAATGGGATTTAAGGGTACGCAGGCACAAATGCCTGCGGACGGCGCTTTGGTATAGGGCCTAGGCGGCGTCAATCCCGTTCTCTCTTCATCCGGACTATGACCGTCGGCCCCGGGATCACACCGGGTCTGCTGACCTTGCCGCCATCACAGCCATTACCGTGCTGCCGCCAAGCGCTCGCGGGCTATGCGCATTGCGCGCAATTACCGCCGGTGGGGAGTTGCACCCCGCCCTGAGAACGTTTTTGCCGCCAGACTTTGGCGGCGAAGCGTTTTTAACACATATTTCCGGCGCGCGCATAGCCAATGCCTGTCACGAAACCTGTGGGAGCGGGCTGGCCCGCGATAGCGTTGTGTCAGTCACCTTAGTTATCGACTGACAGTTCGCTATCGCGGGCAAGCCCGCTCCCACAGGGATGTGCTTTCTCGAGGAGTAACGTGCCTTTTCCTCGTTCAAGGCTTGATTATTCGGCGACTTGACCGCAGTAATTCCAATCCAAAAGGGATTTTCCCTGCTTACCGAGGCCAGAGTCATGAGCGTTATCGATCTTCGCAGCGACACCGTCACCCAACCAACCGCAGGGATGCTCGACGCGATGGCCAATGCAGCCACCGGTGACGACGTTTATGGCGAAGATCCGACGGTCAACCGTCTGGAAGCCGAACTGGCAAGACGACTGGGTTTTGCCCAGGCACTGTTTGTCCCGACGGGCACCATGAGCAACTTGCTCGGTCTGATGGCCCACTGCGATCGCGGTGACGAATACATTGTCGGACAACAGGCTCACACCTATAAGTACGAAGGTGGCGGCGCGGCAGTGCTCGGTTCGATCCAGCCGCAGCCGCTGGAAGTGCAGGCCGATGGTTCGCTGGACCTGGCGCAGGTCGCCGCCGCGATCAAGCCGGATGACTTCCACTTCGCCCGCACCCGTTTGCTGGCGCTGGAAAACACCATGCAGGGCAAGGTTTTGCCGCTGGAATATCTGGCCCGGGCACGCCGTTTCACTCGGGAAAACGGCCTGGCGCTGCATCTGGATGGCGCGCGGCTCTACAATGCGGCGGTCAAGCTGGGTGTCGATGCCCGAGAGATCACTCAGCATTTCGATTCGGTCTCGGTCTGCCTGTCCAAAGGCCTGGGTGCGCCGATCGGTTCGGTGCTGTGCGGCTCGGTCGAGTTGATCGCCAAGGCGCGACGTCTGCGCAAGATGGTTGGCGGCGGCATGCGCCAGGCCGGGATTCTCGCCGCGGCGGGGCTGTATGCGCTGGATAACCATGTTCAGCGCCTGGCCGATGACCATGCCAACGCACAAAAGCTGGCCGAAGGCCTGCGAGCAGCGGGCTATGAGGTCGAGCCGGTGCAGACCAACATGGTTTACGTGCAGATGGGCGACAAGGCCGAAGCGATCAAGGCTTTTGCCGCGACACGCGGGATCAAGCTCAGCGCTGCCGGTCGTCTGCGAATGGTCACGCACATGGACGTCAGTCGTGCGCAAATCGAGCAAGTCGTCGCCACATTTACCGACTTTTCTCACAACTGACCGTGTTAGCCGTCCAATTGACTGTTTGTATCGTACAAACACACTGTACCTAGTCACTAACGCCGATATAATGCGGCCCTTTGCCGTCGCTTCGTCTGTTGACGTTTCGCACAGGCCTTTGGCCGCAGCCTCCGTGGAAGAACCTAATGAAAAGCGCAGAAATCCGTGAAGCCTTCCTTCGCTTCTTCGAAGAGCAAGGCCACACCCGTGTAGCCTCCAGCTCTTTGATTCCGGGCAACGACCCAACCCTGCTGTTCACTAACGCGGGGATGAACCAGTTCAAGGACTGCTTTCTGGGCCAGGAAAAGCGCGCGTACACCCGCGCTGTAAGCAGCCAGAAATGCGTGCGCGCCGGCGGCAAGCACAACGACCTGGAAAACGTCGGTTACACCGCCCGTCACCACACCTTCTTCGAAATGCTGGGTAACTTCAGCTTCGGTGATTATTTCAAGCGTGACGCCATCACCTACGCCTGGAACTTCCTGACCTCCGAAAAGTGGCTGAACCTGCCCAAAGAAAAGCTCTGGGTCACCGTCTACGCCAGCGATGACGAGGCGTACGACATCTGGACCAAAGACATCGGCGTGCCGGCCGAGCGCATGGTTCGCATAGGCGACAACAAGGGCGCGCCGTACGCGTCCGACAACTTCTGGACCATGGGCGATACCGGCCCATGCGGTCCTTGCACCGAGATTTTCTACGATCACGGCGCCGACATCTGGGGTGGCCCACCGGGCTCGCCGGAAGAAGACGGCGACCGTTACATCGAAATCTGGAACAACGTGTTCATGCAGTTCAACCGCACCGCCGATGGCGTGTTGCACCCGTTGCCAGCGCCGTCGGTGGACACCGGCATGGGCCTGGAGCGGATCAGTGCCGTGCTGCAGCACGTTCACTCGAACTATGAAATCGACCTGTTCCAGAGCCTGCTGATTGCATCGGCCAAGGCCATCGGTTGCACCAACGATGCTCAGGCTTCGCTGAAAGTCGTGGCTGACCACATCCGTTCCTGCGGCTTCCTGATTGCCGACGGCGTGCTGCCGTCCAACGAAGGTCGCGGTTATGTGCTGCGCCGGATCATTCGTCGCGCTTGCCGTCACGGCAACAAACTGGGCGCCAAGGGCAGCTTCTTCTACCAGATCGTTGCGGCGTTGGTCGCCGAGATGGGCGAAGCGTTCCCTGAGCTGAAATCCCAACAGGCGCACATCGAGCGCGTCCTGAAAGCCGAAGAAGAGCAATTCGCCAAGACCCTGGAACAGGGCCTGAAGATCCTCGAGCAGGATCTGGCCGAACTCAAAGGCGACGTGGTGCCGGGCGATGTAGTGTTCAAGCTTTACGACACTTACGGCTTCCCGATGGACCTGACCGGCGACATCGCTCGCGAACGCAGCCTGACCATCGACGAAGAAGGCTTCGAGCGCGAAATGGAAGCCCAGCGAGTCCGTGCCCGTTCCGCCAGCTCCTTTGGCATGGACTACAACAGCCTGGTCAAGGTTGATGTGGCCACCGAGTTCACCGGTTACACCGCTCACAGCGGTTCCGCCAAAATCGTTGCTCTCTATAAAGACGGGCAATCGGTTGACGTGCTGAGCGAAGGCGAAGAGGGCGTGGTCGTTCTCAATCAGACCCCGTTCTATGCCGAATCCGGTGGTCAGATTGGTGATTGCGGTTTCCTGCAGGCTGGCGCTGCGCGTTTCGACGTGCGCGACACCACCAAAACCGGCGGCGCGTTCCTGCACCACGGTGTACTGGATTCGGGCAGCCTGATCGTTGGCGCTCCGGTCGAGACTCATGTCGATGCCGACGTGCGTCACGCGACGTCGCTGAACCACTCCGCCACTCACTTGCTGCACGCTGCATTGCGTCAGGTATTGGGCGAGCACGTTCAGCAGAAGGGCTCGTTGGTCGACAGTCAGCGTCTACGCTTTGACTTCAGCCACTTCGAGGCGATCAAGCCTGAACAGTTGAAGGCGCTGGAAGACATCGTCAACGCCGAAATTCGCAAGAACTCCGAGGTTGAAACCGAAGAAACCGACATCGAAACCGCCAAGCAAAAAGGCGCCATGGCGCTGTTCGGCGAGAAGTACGGCGACAGCGTACGCGTGCTGAGCATGGGCGATTTCTCTGTCGAGTTGTGCGGCGGTATTCACGCCACCCGTACCGGCGACATCGGCCTGCTGAAAATCATCAGCGAAGGCGGTGTGGCCTCCGGTGTGCGTCGTATCGAGGCAGTGACCGGCGCAGCAGCGCTGGCCTACTTGAACGCGGCTGAAGAACAACTCAAGGAAGCGGCCAACCTGGTCAAGGGCAGCCGCGATAACCTGATCGACAAGCTGTCGGCTGTGCTGGAGCGCAACCGTCTGCTGGAGAAGCAACTCGAGCAGTTGCAGGCCAAGGCGGCCAGCGCGGCGGGCGACGATCTGTCGGCTTCTGCCCTGGACGTCAAAGGTGTGAAAGTGCTGGCCGTGCGTCTGGACGGTCAGGACGGCAAAGCGCTGCTGGCGCTGGTCGATCAATTGAAAAACAAACTCGGCCGCGCAGTGATCCTGCTCGGCAGTGTCCATGAGGAAAAGGTCGTTCTGGTTGCAGGCGTGACCAAAGACCTGACTGGCCAACTCAAAGCCGGTGATTTGATGAAACAGGCTGCTGCGGCAGTGGGCGGGAAGGGCGGTGGTCGTCCAGACATGGCGCAGGGCGGTGGTATTGACGCTGGCGCACTGGATGCCGCATTGGCCCTGACCGTTCCATTTGTAGAGCAGGGTTTATAAGGCAATGTGTCTGGCTCGCGGTCTAGTGGCGGGCCAGAACGTTGTTTGAGTGATTATTGGGCGCCCTTCATGGGCAGAGGCGGCTTTGAAATGGCTTTGATCGTACAGAAATTTGGAGGCACCTCAGTCGGCACTGTCGAGAGAATCGAGCAGGTCGCCGACAAGGTTAAGAAATTCCGCGAGGCGGGCGATGACCTGGTGGTTGTGCTGTCTGCAATGAGCGGCGAAACCAACCGTCTGATCGATCTGGCCAAGCAAATCAGTGGCGACGGTCAGCCGGTTCCTCGTGAGCTGGATGTGATCGTATCCACCGGTGAGCAGGTGACGATTGCACTGTTGGCCATGGCGCTGATCAAGCGTGGCGTGCCAGCGGTGTCGTACACCGGCAATCAGGTACGGATTCTGACGGATAGCGCGCACAATAAAGCGCGTATCTTGCAGATTGATGACCAGAAGATTCGCGGTGACCTGAAGGCCGGTCGTGTGGTGGTTGTCGCCGGTTTCCAGGGCGTCGACGAGCATGGCAATATCACCACCCTCGGTCGTGGTGGTTCCGACACCACCGGCGTGGCGCTGGCGGCAGCCCTGAAGGCTGACGAATGCCAGATCTACACCGACGTCGACGGCGTCTACACCACCGATCCGCGGGTGGTGTCCGTGGCTCAGCGCCTGGACAAGATCACTTTCGAAGAGATGCTGGAAATGGCCAGCCTCGGTTCCAAGGTGTTGCAGATCCGTGCGGTGGAATTCGCCGGCAAGTACAACGTTCCGCTGCGCGTACTGCACAGCTTCAAGGAGGGTCCGGGCACCCTCATTACTATTGATGAAGAGGAAACCATGGAACAGCCGATCATTTCCGGCATCGCTTTCAACCGCGATGAAGCCAAGCTGACCATCCGTGGCGTGCCAGACACCCCGGGCGTGGCGTTCAAGATTCTCGGCCCGATCAGTGCCGCGAACATCGAAGTCGACATGATCGTGCAGAACGTTGCGCACGATAACACCACTGACTTCACCTTCACCGTGCACCGCAACGACTACCAGGCGGCGCAAACCGTGCTGGAAAACACCGCTCGTGAGATCGGTGCCCGTGAAGTCGTTGGCGACACCAAGATCGCCAAGGTCTCGATCGTCGGCGTCGGCATGCGCTCCCACGCAGGTGTGGCCAGCCGTATGTTCGAATCCCTGGCGAAAGAGAGCATCAACATCCAGATGATCTCGACCTCGGAAATCAAGGTGTCCGTGGTGATCGAAGAGAAGTACCTGGAACTGGCTGTGCGTGCTCTGCACACGGCTTTCGAACTGGATGCGCCGGCCCGACAGGGCGAGTAATGCGTTTCCCCAAGGGCGCGGTCTGACCGCGCCCTTCGTTTTTTTGAATGGCGCGTACCAAAACTGTTCTTTTGCTCGCGCTAGTCAATACTCAGGCATGTAGGGCTGCGATCGTTCTGGTTGTAGGTCGAATGCCTTTTTTTTGCAGACTGTTGTCCCTGAAATGAAATGCGTGAGGAGAAAGGTATGCTGATTCTGACTCGTCGGTGCGCAGAAAGCCTGATTATTGGTGATGGCGAAATCACTGTGACCGTGCTCGGCGTAAAAGGAAATCAAGTGCGTATCGGTGTCAACGCCCCGAAAGAGGTTGCTGTGCACCGTGAAGAAATTTACCTGCGTATAAAGAAAGAGAAGGACGAAGAACCAAGCCATTAATTTTTATCGTTTTTTATGTTTGCAAACGGGGAAAAGGTTGGTTAAGATACGCCCCGTGTTGCGGAGAGCTGGCCGAGTGGCCGAAGGCGCTCCCCTGCTAAGGGAGTACACCTCAAAAGGGTGTCGGGGGTTCGAATCCCCCGTTCTCCGCCATTATTTGCGTAGTACGTTGTAATCTGGCTTCTTCGGTAAGTTGTTGAAATTACTAGAAAAAGTGCTTTACAAAAAGATTCAACGGCCTATAATGCGCGGCAACAAATGCACTCGTAGCTCAGCTGGATAGAGTACTCGGCTACGAACCGAGCGGTCACAGGTTCGAATCCTGTCGAGTGCACCATTTAAGAGTTGTTTGCAGTAATGTGAATAACTTGGCTTCAACCAGTTGTGATCTGGTATAAAAACACAAATGCACTCGTAGCTCAGCTGGATAGAGTACTCGGCTACGAACCGAGCGGTCACAGGTTCGAATCCTGTCGAGT
>NZ_JBXAOA010000028.1:13838-21984 GCF_058802325.1 Pseudomonas sp. GW822-FHT02E03
GGCACCAAACAACAAAAAGCCCGCGTTTAACGCGGGCTTTTTGCCGTCTGCGATTTGGCTTTTCCTTTGGTGCAACCTTTCTCGTCGAACTCGATGTTTGCACTGCGACCTCGCTTGTTGTCGTAGCGGTAGCTCATGGTTGAATTGCGGGTGCTGATCTTGTCGGGCTTACCAAGGGCGCTTTCGACCTCCTGCTGAGTCATGCCGGCAACGACCCGCTGATTGATGATCGCTATGCGGCGTTCCTTCGCGCTGAGCAGATCTCCACATTTGCCTTCGGATTGACCGACGACCGTCGGCTCTCTTCTTTGCAATTTCTTACCTGATGTTTCGCGAGACTCTGCCTCTGGCATCAGGGGCGTCACGCTGCCTGGCAGAAACGTGCGTACGTCGTGTGCTGAGAGGCTTTCTCCTGTCGTACAGCTCAAGGTTGTGAAGGTGATGTGCCCATTGGCGGCTTCGCACCGGTGAACGGTCGTTGCGAGCACTTGGGGCGGCAGGCAGAGCAGGGCGGCAAGCAAATAATGAGCAATCGATGGCATTCGACGTCCTCCATGACAGTCTTCATCAAGGGTAGTCATTACATTTTCAGGCGGCGGTGTGTTTTCTTTTCAGGATGAGTCGTCGCAGTTTGATGGATCAGGATGGCGCTCAGGTTTGTCTCGCAAGCACTTGTTTCAGCCGCGATTTTTTAACGTTTAAAACCGTCAGGCGGTGTTATCATTGCGCCCGTCAGCCCCGCCGGGGCTTGTGGAATACCTCCATGGACTTACCCAGTAGTTACTCAGTATCCCGTTTTTACAATCATGTATTGACTGATTGATCCTTCCGGCGTGCCCCGCTGCTGGGAGTGGAGTTCGCCTATGTCTGAAGCTGAAGTAAAGAAAACGCAGGAAAGCTTGCAGGACCGCCTCGCTCAAGTCGTTGAGCTGCTGCAGCGCCAGCGAGTGGTCGAAGACCTGACTCATCGCCAGGAAGGTCCGCATCACGACCGGGTCGAGAACCTGGTTCACCGGCAAAACCTTGTCGAGTTGCAACGCAAACTCGATGATCTGCACTCCGCCGACGTTGCCTACATCCTTGAAGCCTTGCCGCTGGACGATCGCCTGACAGTCTGGCAATTGGTCAAGGCTGATCGCGACGGCGACATTCTGCTCGAAGTATCCGATTCGGTTCGTGAAACCCTGATCGCCGACATGGACGATCACGAGCTCTTGGCGGCAGCCAAGGACATGGATGCCGACGAACTCGCTGACCTGGCCTCCGAGCTGCCGCGAGACGTCGTCCACGAGCTGATGGAAACCCTCGATAATCAACAGCGTGAGCGCGTCCGCTCCGCGTTGTCCTATGACGAGGAGCAGGTCGGTGCGCTGATGGACTTCGAGATGGTGACTATCCGTGAGGATGTCAGTCTCGAAGTGGTTTTGCGTTACCTGCGTCGTCTCAAAGAACTGCCAAGCCACACCGACAAACTGTTCGTGGTCGATTACGACGGCGTGCTCAAGGGTGTGTTGCCGATCAAGCGTCTGCTGGTCAACGACCCGGAAAAGCAGGTGTCGGAAGTCATGGCCAGCGACCCGGTGAGTTTTCATCCGGATGAAGATGCTTACGAGGCAGCGCAAGCATTCGAACGTTATGACTTGATCTCGGCGCCGGTAGTCGACAAGAACGGCAAGCTGATCGGTCGTCTGACCATCGATGAAATGGTCGACCTGATTCGTGAAGAGAGCGAAAACGAAGTTCTCAACATGGCGGGTCTGCGTGAAGAAGAAGATATTTTCGCATCAGTCTGGAAGTCCCTGCGCAACCGTTGGGCCTGGCTGGCGATAAACCTGATCACAGCGTTCATTGCATCCCGGGTGATCGGCCTGTTCGAAGGATCCATCGAGAAACTGGTAGCACTCGCGGCATTGATGCCGATCGTTGCCGGTATCGGTGGCAACTCGGGTAACCAGACAATCACCATGATCGTTCGGGCCATGGCGCTGGACCAGGTCAGTACCGGCAATACGTCGCGGCTGATGCGCAAGGAGTTGGCGGTTGGCCTGATCAATGGTCTGGTCTGGGGCGGCGTGATTGGTGTGGTGGCCTATTTGCTTTATGGCAGTTGGTCCCTGGGCGTGGTGATGACCGCCGCCATGACGCTTAATTTGCTGCTTGCGGCGTTGATGGGGGTTTTGATTCCGATGACCCTGGCGCGGCTTGGGCGCGACCCGGCAATGGGTGCCAGTGTGATGATCACTGCCATGACCGACAGCGGTGGCTTTTTCATCTTCCTCGGGCTGGCGACGATTTTCCTGCTTTGACGTCCAGCTTCAAAAAACAACCCGCCTGAGCAAGCCGCTTTTCGTAGGAGCCAGGCTTGCCGGCGAAAGCGCTCTTAAGGACGCCTTCGCCGGCAAGCTTGGCTCCTACAAGTCTCGGCCGAATCGGCGGGTTTTTTTTAGCCAAATTTCAGGCAAAAAAAAGCCAGCAATTACGCTGGCTTGAGCTTTCGGGATGAATCAGGAAGCGTCTGCGGCCATTTCGGCGTCATGGGCGATCAGCGAAACCAGAGCGTTTTGCTGACGGTGGGAGAGTTGGCGGAAGCGTTGCAGCAGTTCGCGTTCATGCAATGACAACTCGGGGCTGTCCAGGCGCATGCTCAATTCTTCACCCAACGCGCCTTCCTGAATAAGACTCTGCTCAAGGCGCGCGATGATTTCGGAGTTCATGCTGCGATGATGATTGCGAGCCACCTCGGCAATGCGTTCACGCATTCCGTCTGGCAGACGTACGACGAACTTGTCAGCCGTACGGCTGGAATAAATTGCCTGTTTCAATGGGCGCATATATTTAACCGGTTAGTTCAGGGGAGCGGTTCTCGGGATAGGCCGCAGGATGTCAGATAGGACAAGCACTCCGGCCAAATGTTCAACCTGAATTGATAGAGGCGCGCATCATGCCTCAAATTAGCCAGATCATTGGCGTCAATTCTGTGACAAATATTGATCTGGGTAAAGGCTTAATGCCAGCACCTATGACCAGAAATGCGGACTGGTTTGAAAATAATCCATGAGTCCGTATCGCTGAACCGCGTCCTCTTGCCCGACAGGTGATGCCCGAAGACGCCTGAAGGTGCATGCTATGCGGATTCGATCCTTGTTCCTTACCTTATACAGGATAGTGGCAAATGGCCGATTTACTAGTCTGGGCGTATGGCGCGGGATGATTTCAGGATGGGTGGCAGGCTAATTTATTTAATGGGGCCTTCGGGATCCGGCAAGGACAGCCTTATCGAAGCCGCTCGCGAGCCGCTGCGCGCACGCAATTGTGAAGTCGTGCGTCGCGTTATCACACGCTCGGCGGAATCGGTGGGTGAAGACGCCATCGAGGTGTCCCGCGAAGAGTTCGAACAACGCAGGGCCGAAGGAGATTTTGCGCTGTCGTGGCAGGCCAATGGGCTCAATTACGGTATTCCTGTGCGCGTAGACCAATGGCTCGCGGACGGTCGCGATGTGTTGATCAACGGTTCGCGCGGGCACCTGGCAGAAGCGCAACAGCGCTATCCCACGCTATTACCGGTGCTATTGACGGTCAAGGATGAAGCCCTGCGCGAGCGCCTTTTACGGCGGGGGCGTGAGAGCCCGGCAGAAATTGAAGCAAGACTGCGCCGTAATGCGCTGTTTACGGTAGATGAGTCAATCGATGGTATGCAGATCTGTCAACTCGATAACTCCGGCAACCTTACTGTAACTGTCGCCAATCTTCTGGAGCTGCTGAACCTCAGCGCAAAACCGGATCGAACTTGATCTTGCGCCCGGCGATCAGCGCCAGCACGAACAGCGCACCGAACACGGCGCAAGCAATCAGGGGCAGGGTGACGACCGTGTCCCCGACCAATGACAAATGAAGGATGCCACTCAGTAAGGCGAGGACGAAAAATCCTGCGGCTGATTTAGACATGCTGTGCTCCTGATGGGGTGATTTCAAAATACCAAGCGTTCGAAAGACTGTGTGCGCAACTGAATAGTCTCTTGGCTCACCTCTTGGCTGACAAAACCGCGTTGATCGCTCATGACTGCCAACTGCGGTGTTTTTTGCAGTTGCAGGTAATGGGGGATGCGTTGAGCAATCGTCGCAACGTCGTTTTCGGGGAAGAAATGAAAACCCACCAGAACCGCCAAAGCGACCGCGTTTGCGACTAACAGAGCGCTGTTCATGGGGCTGACCTCCTGTGTTCTGTGAGAACAGCCGAAGCAGCCTGCATGCCAAAAGTCTAACGGCTATTAAATCCTTTAAAAACAACGAATTAAGATATTTTTTAAAAATGCCCACATTGCATTTTGCAATGATGGCATTTTGCGGTGATGCAATTTGCACGGTAAACAAAGCCACGCTCTCGTGAGGCGTCTGCCTACACTTAAAAAGCCCTACGGACGACATGACAAAAGCGGGCCTGCCCGTTAACATGCACGCCGTCCATCGCTGCGCATTTCTTTGCGGGCGACTTGTGTCTCAGTAGCTCAATTGGATAGAGCATCCCCCTCCTAAGGGGAAGGTTGGCAGTTCGAACCTGCCCTGGGACACCACCTATTTGAAAGCCCCACGCAGAGTGATCTGGTGGGGCTTTTTTGTGGCTGTCTGCAGCGGTGGATTCGTCTCCAGCCCAACATCAAGCCGTCAACGTATGGTCAGCCTCCCCAAACCAGG
The DNA here is from genome assembly GCF_058802325.1 of Pseudomonas sp. GW822-FHT02E03. Lineage (NCBI taxonomy): Bacteria > Pseudomonadati > Pseudomonadota > Gammaproteobacteria > Pseudomonadales > Pseudomonadaceae > Pseudomonas > Pseudomonas sp. GW822-FHT02E03. The sequence goes on from NZ_JBXAOA010000028.1 coordinate 18,531, forward strand.
TGCGCACCAGATCGGTACCGCTTGTGCCCGTGTTGGCAAGGACCGCCACATCGGCGAAGTTCGTACCATTGGCTGCCCCGTCGGCATCCACCTTCACGGTGATGTCGCTGCCTGATTGCGCCAGTTGGACGAAGTCGGACGCCTGGCTGATACCGCTAACGAAGTTGGCGCTGAGCAGGGCAGAGAGGTCGAGTGCGTCGCCTTCGGCGAAGTTGTAGTCGAGGATGGTGTCCCCGCCTTCCGCCGCGTTGAGATAGGCGAACATATCGGCTCCCGCGCCACCGCTGAGCGTGTCCTCCCCACCACGACCCGCCAGGATGTCGTTGCCGTCGCCGCCACTGAGTACGTCTGCCGCCATGCTGCCCACGAGTGTGCCACTGGATGCTCCGTTGTAACTGACTTGGGTACCGGCCTCGCCGTCGGTGACCTGGAAGTCCTCCACTGTGTAGTGCCCTAGCAGGTTCACCTCGGCCCGGTGCATGCCGTCGTCCACCGTCAGCAGGCCGCCGCTGCCAGAGGCGTTGGTGCTGTAGCTGAGCTGGGTGTTGGCGCCGAAGGCGAGATCGCCGAAGGTCAGCATGTCATCGCTTTCCAGACCGAGGATGCCGACCAAGGAACCCGCCGCTTCGGCCTGTGCGATTACCAGTGTGCCCGCGCCGTCGCCGTGGAAGGCGACGGACCCGTGTGCTGCGCCGGAAAAGGTCAGGGTCGCGTCGCCGTCGATGGTGGCGCTGCCGTTGCCCATCACGTCGGCCAGCAGGCGCATGTCGCCACCGTTGGCCCATAAGTGACCGGAGTTTTCGACCGCACTGGCTACCGTCATTCCGCCTGCGCCCGTGGATTCCAGCACGCCGCTGTTGGTGATGGTGTGGGTGCCGGTGTCGAGCACCAGGCTGTTCAATCCGCTGGCCAGGATCAGGCCTGCATTGACCAATACCAACTGCCCGGCGCCCAACTGGCCGGCACCGGAAATGCGGTTGTCGACGTTGGTCAGCACGGTGTCGGCACTGCCACCGAAAATCACGTTCTGCGCGCTGTCGGATAGCAATACCTGGCCGCCACCGGTCAAGGTCGCACCGCGGAACAGAATCTCAAGATTGGTCTCGCTGCCGGTGGAGCCGAGTTCGATGGTGCCGCTGTTATGAATGCTGCCACCGAACGGCATGATCGCGCCGTCGGCAATGGTGAGGGTACCGGTATTGGTCATGACCGGGTCCACATCGAACTGGAAGTTCGCTTCGCTCAAGTCAGCGGCATCCACCCCTTTGAGGGTGACTGACTGGCCGGAGCCGATGCTGACCAGGGCATTGCCGTTGGCGTCGTTAGTGATGCTCAAGTCAGCAAAACCGGTGACGCCCGCGAAGCCGATCAGGTCGATTTTGTCTGCCGTGACGTCGAAACTGTAGATCTGGTTGTTGCCGATCGGCTGGGCGAAAACGAAAGTGTCGGCACCGGACGAGCCAGACAGGTTGTCGTCAGCGGACAAGGCGAAGATTGGCGCGTCGGGTGCATAGACTTCGATGTTGTTGAACACATAAGCGCTACCGTCGCTGCCGTCACTATTGCTCCAGCACATATTGACATCAAGCACCAACGCTCCCGCGAAGTCGCTTGGGGTTGTCACCGTCAATGCGCCAGGATCACTGGTCTGCACGGTCCAGGTGCCATCGCCGTTGTCGGTTCCCGCATTGAATATCCATCCCGAGGGAACACCACTGATTGAAACCGTTATCGGGCCGCTGATATCGCTCGACGGAGTAGTGAGGGCTAGATTGATAGGTTCGCCGGCAACGCCTGCCGGAAGGTTTGCACTGCTTCCGGCAGCACCCGCATTACCCGCCAGGTCGGTATAGCTGTTCGCTGTAACGTCGACTTTCACGCTACCGATCAGCGTTCTAGTCAGCGTCGCCGTATAGGTATCGCCGTCTACCTGCGTGAAGTTACTCCAGGTTCCGCGAGGGGTTGGTCCTGATGCACTCACCGTGACGTCCGAAAGGCTGAAACCGATCACTGCCTCACTGAACTGGAATGTGACTGTCGACGTTGAAGGGGAAGGGGTGATCACATTCCCTAAGGCTGTCCCCGTCACTGTCACAGTCGGCGCCACGGTATCAACCGGAGTCTCAACTACGTTCTGCACGTTTACCGTAATTGTCTGCGTGTCGGTTCCGCCATTACCGTCCGCCACCAGAACGTCCACAACATAGGCATTGTCACCATCAGCACCACCGACATCCTGGGCATTCTCGTAATCCGGCGCCGAATTGAACGTCAGCACCCCGCTTGAACTGATCGAGAACTTGCTGAAGTCCGTCCCGGCCGTATTCAGGATCGAGTAGCTCAGGGTTTGCGCCGGAAGATCAGCATCGGTCGCCGTCACTGTCGTGACCGCCGTGGTGTTCTCCGCCACGTTGACCGAAGCCGTCGCACCACCACCGTTGGAGGTGATCACCGGGGAGTTATCGTTGACCCCCGTCACGGTCACCGCGATCGCCTGGTCGTCAAACAACGTGCCGTCCGATGCCCGCACAATCACGTCATAGACGTTGTTCGTTCCCGAATCAGTCGGTGCCTCAAAGTTGGGCGCAGAGATAAAGCTCAGCGCGCCTGTGCCTGAAACGATCGAGAACTTCGCGGCATCCGCTCCGCCGACGATGCTGTAGCTCAGTGTTTGTGCCGGAAGATCAACGTCGGTTGCTACCACCGTTGTAACTGCCGTGGTGTTCTCCGCCACGCTGACCGAAGCCGTCGTATCACCGCCGTTGGAGGTGATCGTCGGCGAGTCGTTGCTGCCGTTGATGGTCACCGTCACCGCAGTCGCGGTGCCGTCGGCGCTAAGTACCGTGAAGGTGTCGGTCAGGCTGTCGCTGACATTGAGTGCGTCGAAGGCCGAGTTGGCGGTATAGCTCCAGTTACCCGCGGCATCGATGGCGAAGGTTCCGTTGGCGCCGGCGGTAGCGGATTGGGCCTGGAAGGTTTCCGGGCTGTCGATGTCGCTAACGGTGAGACTGCCGCCGGTGGTGAGTGGGGCATTGGTTTCGGTCAGCGTGACGCTGGCCGAGGACAACACCGCAGCATCATTGGTGCCGAGGATATGCACGGTGACCGAAGTGAGGGTGCCGTCGGCACTGCTCACGACGAAGGTGTCGGTGTAGGTGGTGTCGGCGACGAACTCGTTGTGGGCGCTATTGGCGACATAACTCCAGGCACCATTAGTGCCGATGGAGAACTGGCCGTAGCTGCCGGCGGTGTTGGGTTGGGCGACGAAGGTCGCGGCGCTGTCGACATCGCTGATGGTCAGGGTGCCGTTGGTGGTCAGCGGGGCATTGGTTTCGGTGAGGTTAGCGATGTCGGCGGACAACACCGCAGCGTCGTTGGTGCCGAGGATATGCACGGTGACCGAAGTGAGGGTGCCGTCGGCACTGCTCACGACGAAGGTGTCGGTGTAGGTGGT
>NZ_JBXAOA010000028.1:22081-64909 GCF_058802325.1 Pseudomonas sp. GW822-FHT02E03
GGTGCCGGCGACGAACTCGTTGTGGGCGCTATTGGCGACATAGTTCCAGGCACCATTAGTGCCGATGGAAAATTGGCCATAACTGCCGGCGGTGTTGGTCTGCGTGACGAAGGTCGCGGCGCTGTCGATGTCGCTGATGGTCAGCGTGCCGTTGGTGGTCAGCGGGGCATTGGTCTCTGTGAGGTTGGCGATGTCGGCGGACAACACGGCGGCATCGTTAGTACCGGTGACAGTAACGGTCACCAGCTGAGTGTCCACGCCGCCAAGGCCATCGCTGACCTGCACGGTGAACACTTCATTGTGACTCTCGCCGGCCTTCAACGATTGCACGGCACTGGCGACACCATCGGTGCCATTGGCCAGGGTGTACGTCCACTGGCCGGTGCTGTCGACGGCGATCGAGCCGTAGGTTCCCGTAGCCGAGCCATTGATGGTCCAACTGGTCGTGGCATCGTGATCGATGTCGGCCGAACTGAACTGGCCACTCACGCTGAGCGTGGTGTCTTCCTTTACCGCGCCGGCATCGTTACCCGCCGCGAAACTGAGTACCGGGGCGTCGTTGCTGCCGGTGACGGTGACGGTCACCAGTTGAGTGTCGACGCCGCCGAGGCCATCGCTGACCTGCACGCTGAACACTTCATTATGACTCTCGCCAGCCTTCAACGATTGCACGGCACTGGCGACACCATCGGTGCCATTGGCCAGGGTGTACGTCCACTGGCCAGTGCTATCCACGGCGATCGAGCCGTAGGTTCCCGTAGCCGAGCCATTGATGGTCCAACTGGTCGTGGCATCGTGATCGATGTCGGCCGAACTGAACTGGCCACTCACGCTGAGCGTGGTGTCTTCCTTTACCGCGCCGGCATCGTTACCCGTCGCGAAACTGAGTACGGGCGCATCGTTAGTGCCGGTGACAGTGACGGTCACCTGCTGAGTATCAACACCGCCGAGGCCATCGCTGACCTGCACGGTGAACACTTCATTATGACTTTCGCCAGCCTTCAATGACTGCACGGCACTGGCAACGCCATCGGTGCCATTGGCCAAGGTGTACGTCCACTGGCCGGTGCTATTCACCGCAATCGAACCGTAAGTGCCCGAAGCCGAGCCATTGATGCTCCAGGTGGCGGTGGCAGCGTGATCGATATCGGCCGAGCTGAACTGGCCGCTGACGCTGAGGGTGCTGTCTTCCTGCACGGCGCCGACATCATTGCCCGTCGCAAAACTGAGTACGGGTGCGTCATTGGTGCCAGTGAGGGTGATGGTCACAGTCTGCGTCGCTGAAGCAGCATTAGCCGCGCCACTGTTGTCGGTGGCAACCACCGTGTACGAGAAGGTGATGGTTTCACCCGCACCGAGGAAGTCGAGGTTCTGGTTGCTGCTGTAGTCCCAGCTGTTCTGATCGACCGAGAAACCGGCCACCAGTGCCGAAGCCACGCCCGCATTGAGCGTGCCGCCGCTCCAGGCGATGTTGCCGTCAGAGGTGTGCGACACAGTCACCACGTCGATGTTGTCCACATCGGCAAAACTCAGTGCACCGCTGTCGCTCAGCGTGGCGGTGCCATTACCTTCGTTCATTGCGCCGCTGCTGTCGGCGATCGTCAGCGTCGGCCGATCGTTAGTACCGGTGATAGTAATGGTCACGGTCTGCACCGCGCCGTCGCCAATCGCCACGTTATAGGTTTGGGTGACGATCTGGCCTTCGCCGAGGAACTGCAGGGCGGTGTTGTTCACCGCGAAGTTCCAACCCAGCGAACCACTGCCCGTGCCGGTGCTGTCGCTCAGTGGATCAGTGGTGAAACTGCCCAGATAGCCGGAAGCGCCCGGCGTGACGGTGACGCTGTGGGTGTCGATCAGGTCGACGTCGGTGAAGGTGATGTTGCCGCTGGCTGCGTAGTCGCCGCTGTCTTCCCCGGCATCGCCGGTCTGCGCGCCGCTGGTGATCTGCACCTGATCGTTGGTACCGGTGATAGTAATCGTCACATTCTGCGTGGTCGACGAACCATGCCCGTCATTGATGGTGACCACATAAGTTTCGGTAGCCGTCTGACCTTGGGCCAGGGACTGGGCTGCCGCATTATTGAGGGTGTAAGTCCAGTTAACGGAGCCGTCGGCGGTGTTGGCCGCTTCGGTCACGGGGGCAAGGACGAAGGTGCCCAGCGCGGTTGTATTGCCTCCCGCAGCCTCGAAAGAGGCGGTATGCGTGTCGCTCAGGTCTACATCGCTAAAAGCAATAGTGCCTGTCGCGCTCAGCGAGTCAGTGGTGCTCGGCGTCGTGCTCGCATCTTCGGTTACCGTGCTGGCCTGGGCGCCGAGGCTCATCGTCACACTGTCATTCATGCCAGCGAACTGTACCTGCGCGGTAGCCCAGCTGAGCGTGCCGTTACCCAGACGAATCGCATAGGTAAAACTGTCCGTCAGGGATCCTCCAGCTGCCAGCGCCTGGAGTTGTGCCTTGAACGCAGTCGACAACGTAGCGGCGTCGTAGCCGACCTTGCCATCGGAGGTAATCCAGATCTTTGCACCATTGAAACTGGTGTCAGTACTCGTCGCCTCGATTCTGCCCGTGTCCTGGACCAGCAGGTCGGCCGGAGCATAAACCTTGGTGGCGGTAGAAAGACTGGTCGCGTCATCGAGTGACCAAAGTGTCTTTGCGCTGCCGCCGAGGTCATTGGACATGACGTCCAGGTACACGACTCCCAGCAGTTCTTCAGTGATGGCCGCGGTGCTCGTGCCAATAACTCCGGCAGTGAAAATGTCGTCCTGCGCCTGCGGAGTGTTGGAAAGCGAAGTAACGGTGCCGCCGCTGGTAGTTGTGGTGGTAGCCATGTCTTTCTCCCGAAAATGCCATTTTTTTATTTTTAGAATCGCTAGGGACTGCTAACAGGGCGAAGTCCCGTTCTTGCACCGCTCAGGTCGTTCAAGAGTGGTGCGAGGCGGCCGCCGGACATCGTCGGCCAGCTGACGGGACAAGCGCTGCCGGCAGAGGCGCGCGGGTATTGCGGGGGTGAAAAAGCTCGCCGCACTCGAGGAGCGGATCGCAGCTCAGGTTGGGCGAACGTGGGCCCGAACCTGGGGCTGCATTACGCACGGCGCGCAGTAATCTGAGAGCTCCCATGTGGAAGGGACTCCTGAAGTAATGGCTGGATGAGGCCGTGTCTTGGGATAGCCCTGACTCAGGAGTACGGCCTTTCCTGATATCAGTTTGATAGGTGTTTAGTTGTGGGCTCAGGCTTTGTAAAGGTGTTAACCGGATGAAACGGTGCCATGTGCCAATATTCCGACAAGTGGATGTTTAGGTGTCAATATTATGTCGATCTGTTTTTGGCGAAGGGACTGAAGGCACTCAATACTGGTGCGGCTAAAATGATCTGAAACCCTTATGCGGCATGGGCTGGCTGTGTTTTATCGGTGCTGGGACGCCCCTGAGATTTCAGCGTTCTGTGTTAAAAAGGCCCCGCCAGAGCCTGATGCAGGTCGGTTGGGATTTTGATGGGGGAGGAGTTTCACGACAGAGGCCGCGATGTACCTTACTGCGCGGCATTGGAGTGGGGGCGCTCAGCGAGCGAGGGATATGGTGGCCGGGGCCTCAGGCCTGGGACTGCCGCAGAGTCTCGATGGTTGTGATCAGGTCATCGTAGGAAACCGGTTTTCCAATGTGCTGGTCAAAACCCGATTGGCGGGCCTTTTTAATGTCGCTGCTGGCGCCATAGCCGGTCAGGGCAATGGCCGGCACATCCTTGGCGAGCGGCAACTGACGTAATGCACTCATCAGCTCATGGCCGTTCATGACCGGCATGCCCAAATCCGAAATGATCACATCGAAACGGGTGCTCTTCGCTGCGTCCAGAGCGGCCATCGGACGATCGAAGGCAATGACTTGGGCGTCCTCCATTTCCAGCAGCATTTTCAAGGTTTCCAGCACCTCGGCAGAGTCGTCGACCAACAGAATCGTCAAGCCGCTCAGTCTTCCTGACACATCGTCGATGTGAGCTTCGGTTTGGGTTTTTCCTTCGATGATGGCCAGTGGCAAGTAGACACTGAAGGTACAGCCTTCCCCGACGCCCGGTGAACTCACCTCAACCGTACCCCGTTGTGCCTCGGTCAATTGGCGGACCAGTGACAAGCCGATGCCCAGCCCCTCGCGTTGGTGGTTGGCGTGCTGTGTTTCTGCCTGGCCAAACAGGTCGAATACGTGTTCGAGGTGCTCGGCCGCGATACCGATGCCATCATCCTTGACGTCCAGGCGGGCCATATTTCCGGCCTGCCGGGCGATCAATTGCACGTGGCCGTTGGGTGGGGTGAATTTCAGTGCGTTGTTCACCAGATTCCAGATGATCTGCTCCAGGCGCGTCGGATCGGCGCAGACCATCAACGGCTCCGACGGTATTTGCAACTCCACGGTGGTGCTGTGCCGATCATTGAGCACGACCGTGTGGATATCGCGCAGCACACCGGCCAGGTCCATGGCCACCGGTTTCAGCTTGAGCTTGCCGGTACGGACGCGGGCGACGTCCAGCAGGTCGTCGATGATCCGTGCCTGGCTGCTGACGGCATCGCAGATGGTGCTGACGGCTTTGGCGGCCGGCGCCACCGACTTGGTCACCGGCAAGCGTCTCAGCAATTCGGCGTTGAGCTGGATCAGGTTCAGTGGATGCTTGAGTTCGTGGGACATGACCGCGAAGAACTCATCCTTGAGGTAATTGGTGTTAAGCGTCTCGGCCAGTTGTTGGCTCTGCTCTTCATGCTGGCGTTTGTGGCCGGTCAGGTCACGGGCGATTTTCACATAGCCTCGCAGGTTGTCACCGCTGAGCAGGGTCACCTCGCCGCTGCAATAGAAACGGCTGCCGTCCTTGCGCAGGTGCCAGCGTTCATCCTCGGAACGGCCATGGGTACGAGCCCCCAGCAGTTCGGTTTCGGGCACGCCGGAGGCGCGGTCTTCGGCGGAAAAAATGAAGTCGTAGTAGGCACCTTCGGCTTCGGCCTTGCTGTAGCCGAAGATCAGCTCGGCGCCTTTGTTCCAGCTGGTGATCACGCCTTGTTCATCGAGGGTGATGATCGCGTAGTCGCGGGTACTCTCGGCCACCAGACGCATGCGTTCTTCGCCCAGGCGCAATTCTTCTTCAGCCGCGCGGCGTTTGGTGATGTCGATGAAGGTCAGCACGGTACCGTCGATATGGTCTTCGCTGGAGCGGTAGGGCAGCAGACGGGCGATGTACCAGCGCTTGTCGGTGCTGCTGACTTCGCGCTCGATCATGTTCAATGATTCGAATACCTGGGCGGCGTCACTCGCCAGGTCGTCATAGTGCAGGCGATGAGTGATGTCGAGCAGTGAACGGCCGGTGTCCATCGGCAACATGCTGAAAATGTCGGTAGCGCGCGGGGTGAACCATTTGATCCGCATACTGCGGTCGACAAAGACCGTGGCAATGTCGGTGGAAGCGATCAGGTTGGTCAGGTAGTCGTTGATCTTGTCGGTTTCTTCGACTTTGGTTTTCAGTTCGTAGTTGACCGTCAGCAACTCTTCGTTGATCGATTGCAGCTCTTCCTTGCTGGTTTCCAGTTCTTCGGTGGCCGAGCGCAGTTCTTCGTTGATCGCCTGCATTTCTTCGTTGGAGGCTTTCAGTTCTTCACTGGAGACTTCCGATTGCTCAATGGTGTCCTGCAAGTGCAGCTTGGTGCGTTGCAGTTCACGTTCCAGGTTGGACAATACCTGGCTCTCGGTTTGCAGCAGGGGCGTGGTCGTCACTTGCGAAGGATCGACTTCGACTTCCTCGAAAATCACCAGGACGAACTCGCCGTCCGATTCTTCATCCTTGTAAGGCTGTGCCTCCAGGCTGACCTTGTAGCGTCGATCTTCGCGCTTGATCGGCACCTCGCGGGATTTGACCGCCAGGCCGCTCTGCTGGACCTGGAACAGCGTGGTGCGGATCTCCAGGCGCAGCTCCGGAAGGATCAGCGTCAGCAGGTTGCGCGACAGCTCACCGCCCACATGCCGCAGGAAACGCCCGGCACTTTCGCTCATGTGCAGGATGTCGGCGTTGGCGTCGACGATCATGCTCGGCGGGGCGGCGCGTTCGAGGGCGCGCTGGTGGATGTCGGCGAAAGAAAGTTTACGCTGCACGGCGCTTTGCGGTGCCTGCTGCGAAACGCCGGTGCGCACATAGCCACCGCGTGGCACGGTCGGCATGCGTCGGCTATTGGCGGTGCCGGTCTTGGCGCGGAAGATCCGGTTGCGTTTGTCTACTGGTGTGAACAGCTCATGGCAAGCGTCTGCGCTTTCGGAAGACCCCAGGAACAGGAAGCCGCCGGGCCGCAATGCAAAGTGGAACATCTGCAGAATTTCGCGTTGCACGCCGCGATCCAGATAGATCAGCAGGTTACGGCAAACGATCAGGTCGATTTGTGAAAAGGGTGGGTCGGACAACAGGCTGTGTTTGGCGAACAGCACTTTCTCGCGGATTTCCTTGCGAATCCGATAGTGGTCGTCTTCCTTGATGAAGTAATGCCGCAACCGCGTCGGCGGCACATCCGTGATAATCGCTTGCGGGTACAGACCGGCCCGACCGAAGCTGATGGCGCGCTCGTCGATGTCGGTGGCGAAAACTTGCAGCGAAGCCTTGCTGGACTCCAGTTGCAGCTGATCGCTGACCAGCATCGCCAGGCTGTAGGCTTCTTCGCCGGTGGAACAGCCAGCTGACCACACTCGAATTTCTTCTTTCTCTGGCTGCGCCGAAATCGCGGCGCTGACCAGTTGCGGCACGATATCGCGCTCTAGTGCTTCAAAGGCTTCACGATCACGGAAGAAGTTGGTCACGCCGATCAGCATGTCCCCGAGCAACGCTTTGGTTTCTTCGGGATTGCTTTGCAGGTAGTGGTAATAAGCTTTCAGGTCTGGCTGGGCGGTGACCTGCATCCGGCGCTCGATCCGCCGCAATACCGTCGCGCGCTTATAGTGCTTGAAGTCGTGACCGGTGCCGGTGCGCAACTGGATCAGGATGTCGTGCAGCATTTGCTCGGCGAGTGCAACATCGCGCTCGGACACCGAGGCGATGGTTTGATGTTCCGGCTCGTTGAGGATGGGCAAGCTGATTTCCTGGGAGTTATGCCATAGATCCAGCAGTTTTTGCGGCATTTCGACCACGGGCAATACGAGATCGACCAGGCCGGTCTCGATGGCTGCGCGTGGCATACCGTCGAACTCGGCGTCCTCCGGCACCTGGGCCATGGTGATACCGCCCTGTTCCTTGATGCGTGACAAGCCGACCGCGCCATCGGAGCCGCTGCCGGAGAGCACCAGGCAAAAGGCGCGTTCCTGGTGTACGTCAGCCAGGTCACGAAAGAACAGATCGATCGAGGCGTGGCGCCCCAGCTGCGGATCGTTTTCACTGACTTCAAGGTTGCCGTCATTCATCGTCAGCCGCTGCGCGGGTGAGATGACGTACACCCGGTTTTTCTCGATCGGCACGGTTTCGGTGACCTGCAGGACCGGCATCCGGGTCGATTCCTGGATGATCTTGTCAGCGATGCTTTGGTGGTCGGGCGACAGATGAAGAATGATCACGAACGCCATGCCGTTGTCGTGGGGCATGTTCTCGAAGAACAACTTAATGGCCTGGAGCCCACCCGCCGACGCACCGATGCCCACCACCGGAAAGTCCAGGGTGCTGGGACTCAAGGCCTTTTGCTCAGAAGCGGTGGCCGAGTGCTTGGGGTTGGTGGTCATTACTTCTGCCTTTGCTGGCGATGTAAAGCGTATTGAGTTCAAGCGGGTATAAAACGCGCGTCAATTCAGAATAATCCCGTTTTTCAATAAGGCCTTCAATTATTTAGCGCGCATTTATGGGCCGATATAAGTTTTTGACAAGCAAATGCGCAATTGCACTCCTGCCGCTTCAAGGGAACGCGACTACTGGCCGATAACCCGAACAGTCGTTGTCATTTTTATTTCTGGCGGCCGGCAATTGTCATCACGGGTTTTTGCGAAATTGCTTGATAGCCTATGGCCTCCCGCTATCATCTGCGCGCCAAAAAAGGCCGCGAAGCTGAGTTCGCCCGTGTAGTTGCCTTTGGGTTGTTCTTCTTAAATTGCCTGGAAATCTTCGATGCTGTCGTATCACCAAAAGAGTTTTCTGATCGTCGATGATTTCTCGGATTTCCGCAGTTCCGTCAGGTCCATGCTGCGGGAGCTGGGCGTCAAGGACGTCGACACCGCCGATACCGGTGAACAGGCGCTGCGCATGTGCTCGCAGAAGTCCTACGACTTCATCCTGCAGGATTTTCACCTGGGCGACGGCAAGAAGAACGGTCAGCAGGTGCTTGAAGACCTGATGATCGAGAAGCTGATCAGCCATGAAAGTGTGTTTGTCATGGTCACCGCCGAAACCAGCCAGGCCATGGTGCTCAGCGCACTGGAGCATGAGCCCGATGCTTACCTGACCAAGCCGTTCAACCGTTCCGGCCTGGCCCAGCGCCTGGAACGACTGGAACAGCGTAAGACCTTGCTCAAACCGATCCTGCAAGCCCTTGACCGGGGCAAACCGGTTGAAGTGCTCAATGCCTGCATTGCCCTGTGCAAACAGGACATTCGGTATTCGCCGCTGTGCCTGCGTTACCGCGCCGATGCGTTGCGCGATTTGAACCAGAACGAAGCGCTGGAACGCCTCTATGACGGCATCATTGCCGATCGGCCATTGCCATGGGCATTTGCCGGGTTGGGCCAGTTGCTGTTTAAGCGCGGCCAGGTCAGCCAGGCCAAAGGCATTTATGAAAAAGCCCTGAAAGTTTTTCCGATGATGCCGGCCCTCTACGACGGCATGGCTGATGTGCTGGTCGCCGAAGGGGACACCAAGGGGGCGCAGAGAGTCCTGGAAGAGGCTATTCGCCTGTCGCCGCTGGCGGTGCGCCGGCAAGCGTTGCTGGGCAAGCTGGCAATGGCCAACGAGGATTTCGATACCGCTTCCAAGGCCTATCGCCAGGCGGTGGCCCAAGGGGCGCAGTCACGTTTCAAGGATGCGGAAAGCAACCTCGGTTTGGCCCATGCCTTGATCAGCAAAGGCAGTGAAAAGGGGCTGGACACCCGGACCCGCCTCGAAATCAACACCACGCTGAGTGCGGTGGCGAAGGAGAACCCATCCGACCCCGGCTTGCAGATTCGTGCGCGCCTGATGAAAGCCACCAGTCTGCTGCTCAACGATGCCGAAACCGCCGAGAAACTCACCGAGCAGGCGATGATGCGCCTCGATGGCATGGAGCAGTTCATGAGCGCCGAAGCGGCGCTGCTCGTGGCCAAGCAGCTGCAAATGTTGGGGCAGGCGAGTGCTGGCGCTTCGATGCTGAAAAACTGTGCGGAAATCTACGGCGACGATCCGACCGTGATGAAAGGCATCGCCAAACTGACTGACGACCCGACCATCCTCAACTCCGGCAACGCGGCCGCCGACCTCAACCGTCAGGGCGTGCGGGTGTACAAGACCGGCAATCTGGTGGAAGCCCGGGATGTATTCCGCAAAGCCCTGGCGTTGCAGCCGAAGAACATCAGTATTGCCCTGAACATGGCGCAGTCGTTGCTGCATGGCACCGACACCAGTGTGCCGTCGGCCGAACTGGAAGAATGCCGGGCCTGCCTGAAAACCGTCGGCCTGATGCCCGATACCGACGCGCGTTATCCGCGCTACCAGAAACTGAAAATCAAGGCGTTCGGCGAATGATCGACAGCGAACCGTCACTCGACTTTTCCACGGTGATTGCCTCCACCGTGCATGACATGAAGAACTCCCTGGCCATGCTGATGCAGGCGCACAGCCAATGGCTGGCGCGCTTGCCCGATCCCGAGCAACACACCCCGGAGCAGGGCGTGATCGACTTCGAGTTCGCCCACCTCAATGGCATGCTGGTGCAATTGCTGGGGCTGTACAAACTCGGCGTCAACCAGATGCCGTTGCAGCCGGCCTACCATGAGCTGGATGATTTCATCGAGGCGCAACTGGCGGCTCACCAGGAAGTGTTCGCCAGCCGCGGCATTATCGCGAGCTATGAAGTGGACCCGTTGAGCCCGCTGGGTTTCTTCGATCGGGAACTGATTGCCTCGGTACTCGCCAACTGCATCAACAATGCCATTCGTTACGCCCGCCATGCCTTGTTGATCAGCGTCAGCGATGAGGCCGGGCAACTGGTGTTGACCATCAATGACGATGGCGAGGGTTATCCAGCCGAGATGATCGAGCGTCAGGCCGATTACGTGCAGGGCATCAACCACAGCAGTGGCAGCACCGGCCTGGGCCTGTACTTTGCCGGACGGATTGCCGCCTTGCATCAGCGCAATGGCGTGGGCGGACGCACCGAAATCAGCAATGGCGGCCCCCTGGGCGGCGGCGTGTTCAGCCTGTATCTCCCCTGACAGACACAATCCCCCGAAGGCTGCGATCTTTTGATCTTGTGTTTAAAAAGCAAAGTCAAAAGATCGCAGCCTTCGGCAGCTCCTGCACCTTTTTGTTTGACGCTGCTTGATATTCCGAACAGCCGAAGCCTATTTTGTACGGGTCGCCGTTCGCGGCTCGTACAACAACAAGGATTGCGTCATGACAACCGATGGCCATCGTTCACTCGCGCAGCGATTGACGGGCATTGATGAGATTGAATGTGTCACGCCGGACCTGAACGGCGTACCACGCGGCAAGGTGATGACCGCCGAAGGATTTCTTGAAGGGCGGCGTTTGCAGATGGCGCGGGGAGTGCTGCTGCAATGCATCATGGGCGGTTATCCGCCGGCGCGCTTTTATGGCAGCGATGATGGCGACCTGGCGCTGGTGCCTGATCCCGCGCAGATCCACCGCTTGCCCTGGAGCCAGCAGCCTCGGGCGCTGGCCATTTGCGATGCGGACGAGCTGACTGGCGAGAGCTCGCCGTTGTCGACCCGCGGCCAACTCAAGGCTGTGATCGCTCGATATGCAGCCCTCGGTCTGGCGCCGGTGGTGGCGACCGAGCTGGAGTTCTTCGTCTTCGCGCCCAACCCTGACCCGACGCAACCCTTCCAGCCGCCACTGGGCCTGGACGGTCGTCGCGAGGACGGTCATTCGGCGTTCAGCGTCAGCTCTAACAATGGCTTGCGGCCGTTCTTCAACGAAGTCTACGAATGCATGGCGGCGCTGGGCTTGCCGCGCGATACCTTCATGCACGAGATGGGTGTCAGCCAGTTCGAGATCAACCTGCTGCACGGCGATCCGCTACTGTTGGCCGACCAGACCTTGTTGTTCAAGCATCTGCTCAAGGAAGTGGCGCTCAAGCATGGCCTGACCGTGGTCTGCATGGCCAAGCCGTTGGCGCACACGCCGGGCAGTTCGATGCATATTCACCAGAGCATCGTCGAGATCGGCACCGGGCGTAACGTGTTCAGCGACAAGGCCGGCGAGCCGACCGCGACCTTCCGTCATTTCATCGGTGGCCAGCAGGCCGGTATGGCGGATTTCACCGCGCTGTTTGCGCCGAACGTGAACTCCTATCAGCGCCTCTGCCATCCTTTCGCATCGCCGAACAATGCCTGCTGGTCCCACGATAATCGCGCGGCCGGATTGCGCATTCCGGCCAGTTCACCGGTCGCTCGTCGGGTCGAAAACCGCTTGCCGGGGGCCGATGCCAATCCGTATCTGGCGATTGCCGCTAGCCTGGCATCAGGGTTGTATGGCATCGAAAACAAACTGGAGCCGAGCGAGCCGATCCAGGGTGAGTTCGTTGTGCCGGATAATCTTTCGTTGCCGTGTACCTTGCATGCCGCTCTTGAACGTCTGAAACGTAGCCAATTGGCGAAGGAACTGTTCGGCAAGGAGTTCATCGAAGGCTACATCGCTTCGAAGACCATGGAGTTGACCAGCTTCTTTGATGAAATTACTCCCTGGGAACGGCGTGTTCTAGCAGCCCAGGCCTGACGACCCGTCGCCGTCGGGCTATCGTTTGTCGATAGCCCGATACTCACTGCAAGGAGCCGCTCGGAACGCCGATGCGCCAAATCTTGAAATCTTTTCGGGGGCTTTATTTCGCCTCGCTGATGATGTTGATCGGCTCGGGCCTGTTGAGTACTTACCTTGCCCTGCGCCTGGCGGCCGATAAAGTCGATAGCCTGTGGGTCGGTGCGTTGATGGCGGCCAACTATTTCGGCCTGGTGCTGGGCGGCAAGATCGGCCATCGGCTGATTGCCCGGGTCGGGCATATTCGAGCCTATTCAGCCTGCGCCGGGATCGTCGGCGCGGCGGTGCTGGGCCACGGTTTGGTGGACTGGCTGCCCGCGTGGCTGTTCCTGCGGGTGATCGTCGGCCTGGGCATGATGTGCCAGTACATGGTGATCGAAAGCTGGCTCAATGAGCAGGCAGAAGCCAATAAGCGTGGCGTGGTGTTCAGCGGCTACATGATCGCTTCGTACCTGGGGTTGGTGCTGGGTCAGCTGATTCTGGTCATGCACCCGGGCCTGGGCCTGGAACTGCTGATGCTGGTCGCCCTGTGTTTCGCCCTGTGCCTGGTGCCGGTGGCCCTGACGCGGCGGATTCACCCGGCGCCTTTGCACCCGGCGCCGATGGAACCACGCTTCTTCATCAAGCGCGTGCCACAGTCGTTGAGTACGGTGTTGGGGTCGGGTTTGATCGTCGGTTCGTTCTACGGTCTGGCGCCGCTGTATGCCTCGCAGCAAGGGCTGTCCACCGAACAGGTCGGTCTGTTCATGGGTAGCTGCATTTTTGCAGGCCTGGTGGTGCAGTGGCCGTTGGGTTGGCTGTCGGACCGCTATGACCGGGCGCTGTTGATCCGCTGTTTCGCGTTTAGCCTGGCGCTGGCTGCGTTGCCGCTGGCGATCATGCGGCAGGTGCCGCTGGAGGTGTTGTTCATCGCCGGGTTCCTCTGCTCGTTGGTGCAGTTCTGCCTGTACCCGTTGGCGGTGGCGTTCTCCAACGACCACGTCGAGGGTGATCGTCGGGTGTCGCTGACGGCGATGCTGCTGGTGACTTATGGTGTCGGCGCGAGTATCGGACCGTTGGTAGCCGGGGTGTTGATGAAGCTGTTCGGCAGTCAGATGCTCTATGCCTTCTTCAGCTTCTTTGCGCTGGTGCTGGTGTGGCGAATTCGCCCGAAAGCGGTCACCAACCTGCATCAGGTGGACGATGCTCCGCTGCATCACGTGGCGATGCCGGACAGTATGTCGAGCTCGCCACTGGTCGCTTGCCTGGACCCGCGAGTCGATGAACAGGTGGTGCAGGAGCAGATGCAGAACCCTGTCAACCCGGAGGCTGATTTCAATCCGGATGCAGAACCCGAATCAGCGCCTGAAACGGATTCGGAGCCCGAAGACCCTGACACAGGTCGCGAGCAAAGTTTTACCGAAGCGCGGCCTTGACCAAGGCATAAAAAAACGGGCAGTCACCGCAAGGGACTGCCCGTTTTTTATGGGCGTGGCGTATCAGAAGTCGTCTTTATCGAAACGCCGTGCTTCGCGCTGAAGCTGATAGACGAACCGCTCGACCTGGCGCTGCACCAGGCCGCTCATGTTGTGAAAACGCACGCCGGCGAAGGTGGTGTTGATCTTTTCTTCGAAATGCAGGTAACGCAGTTCGACCGGTGCCGTCATGCTGCCGAAGGGCAGGGCAGCGACGAAACGGTCGTAGACCTGGCCCAGTTGCAGGCTGGTGGTGATGTCGCCCTCGAAGCGCAACTTGCAGCCGGTGGCGGAGATGTCCAGCAATTTGCCACTGATGGCCGATTTGAGTTTGTCGCCACCCAGATCGACGTTGACCAGTTGCGCCAGCTTCAACGCGGCGCGGAAAGCATTGCGGCGCTGGTGATAAACCACCTCATCGGGCAGTGCGCCACGGTAGCAGCGGCCATCGCCGGATTCGTCGATGGTCAGCGGGCCATTGCTTTCCCAGGCGATGCGTACGCCGTCGTGGAAGCCTTCGACCTTGAACGGTTCGCCGGCCAGCAGAAAACGTTCGCCATCGCGCGGAATCATTTCGTCCAGGGCGATCATGTTGCTGTCACGGTCGATGTCCACCAGATAACTCTGGAAGCGCTGGCTGCGCTCATGGAACGTGATGATCAGCGGGTCATGGCTGTCTTGCAGCTGACGCAGATTGCCGGAGATTTCCAGGGGCGTAGTGAGCACCTTGGGTGGCTGCGGAGCATCTTCCGCGTTTAAGGCATTGAACACGGGGCATCAATCTCCAGACAAATATGACTACTGGCTAGCATTCTGCCAGCATGTTTCGCGTCTTGATAGAGCGTGCTCATTGAAAGGCTCAAGCCTGACTGAGCGGGCGTGGCTTTGCGAGCTTGGAGGTTGAACCGCGGGCATCATAGAGCGCTGGCGGCTCGCCGCCGGTGAGGATTTTCAGCTGGTTGGCCGTGGCGGCCTGCTGCACCAGAATCGACTGGCCATTGTTAACGTTGGCGGCCTGGCACTGGGCCAGGAGGTCGGTCAGCACGTCGCTCTGTGCCAGCAACTGATCGCCAATGCTCGAATGGCTGGCAAGTTGCTCCAGGCCTTGGCGATTGGTCGGCAGGTTGAGACTGGCGAGGATTTCACTGCGCTTGCGGCCATGCTGCTCAAGCAAAATGATCAATGCCTGTTTCTGCGCCAGAATCTCTTCGAGCAGTGGCATGTCGCGACCGTGCAGCGCGAGGGACTCGGTTTGCAGCAGCTCCAGCAAGTGTTGCGCCGGGGCAAAGTCGTCGATGATCAGTTGCAGTAAATTAGTGTCGTGCATGGCTGGCCTTGGGTTTTAAGCGTCCAAAAGCCTGGCGCGGCCGTGGCCTAGCGCTGGGCTTCGAAGTTGAGCAGTTTGCTGGCTACACGGTTGCTGTCGACTTTATAGCTGCCATCGGCAATCGCTGCTTTCAACTCGGCCACGCGGGCGTTGTCGACGGCAGGCTGATCGCGCAGCTTGTCAGTGACCTTCTGCAACTGTTGAGCCTCATTGCTGAGGTGTACCGATTCCCCGCTTTTGGTGGTACTGGCCTGCTCGGCCGGGGTATTCAGCGGCGCGGATTGGCCGGCTTCGGCGGTTTCCTTCGCGGCGCTGGTACGTGTACTGCCCGCAAGTGACGAGGAGCTGTTTAAACGACTGAAATCGATGACCATGACAAAAAACCTCTGGGTATTTGGACGCTTGCCATGTTTTCGGCTCTTGCTGTGAAAACTTTAGGCCCATTTATCAATGAGCGTGCATGCGCCAGCGTGTGTCCTGCATGCGGCACAGTTTAGGCAACAGCCCAGTGGCGCGCCATCTCTTCACAAGCTCCATGGCCGCTTACATGGAAACTTCCACCTGGCCGGGCGCGGTGACTTGCGCCTTGATGACCCGCTGGGAGTTCAGGTTTTTCACGCGAATCTGTTCGCTCATGCCGCCGTTGGACAGCGCTTCACCCGGCATGCGCACACTGAGCGTACCACTGCGGGCGGTAATCACCACCTGATCGCCCTTGCGAATGACTTCCGCCTGTTCGAGATGGACCAAGGTAATCACTTGATCAGCGACCATTGGTCGGGTCAGCTTTTGTCCGATCGCTTGATCGACGGAAGTCAGAAAACCCTGATTTATCAAGCTGATATCGCGCTCTCGCAGGGTTACGTCCTGAGGTTCGATAATCCCTGTGCGCTTGAGCGGACGGGTGGTGGTCACGATGTCGCGAAACAGCCGTACTTGAGCGGGTACGAAGACTGTCCAGGGGGAGGCTCCATCGCAGCGAACCTTGACCGTAACCCGGCCCAGAGGCCTCGCGGGGCTCTCAAGGGTGGCTGTCAATTCCTTGTCGCACATAGGCATGCGCAGGCGTGGATCGAGCTGATTGACCTCGATCTCGTAGCGTCCTTGCGTTTGACTGGTGGCCAGATAGTCTTCTACGGTGAATTCAAGAAAGCCCTGAGTGACGCCGATAAGCATGTCAGGCAAGGTAACCGCGTCAGCAAGGGCAGGGCTGCCAGCGTTGAACAGGCAAACGGCCGACATCGCGCAGAGCAATCTGCGGCAGGCTGATGTCAGGTGTCGGAAAAATGTCGGTTCTGTGTTCATAAGAGTTAAAAAGCAAGCGCCGTGCCGTTTAGTGAAGAATGTGCGTCGCAACACACTTAGCGTTGGTGTAGGAGTCTGGGCATGGCTGGTGTAATGGATTCGGTGAACCAGCGCACGCAACTGGTGGGGCAGAATCGCCTTGAGCTGTTGTTGTTCCGTCTCGACGGCCAGCAGCTGTATGGGATCAACGTGTTCAAGGTTCGTGAGGTGCTGCAATGCCCCAAACTGACCCTGATGCCCAAGTCCAGTCCTGTCGTGTGCGGTGTGGCGAATATTCGGGGGGCGACCATTCCGATTCTGGATCTGGCGATGGCGACCGGTTCCGGAGCGCTGAAAGATCAAAGCAATCCCTTCGTGATCATCACGGAGTACAACACCAAGACCCAGGGTTTCCTGGTTCGATCGGTGGAGCGCATCGTCAACATGAACTGGGAGGAGATTCATCCGCCACCCAAGGGCACCGGGCGCGATCATTACTTGACGGCGGTGACTCGGGTCGACAATCAGTTGGTCGAAATCATCGACGTCGAGAAGGTGCTGGCGGAAGTGTCACCGACACCGGAAGCGATTTCGGTGGGCGTGGTGGATGTCGATACTCAGCATAAGGCGTTGTCCTTGCGCGTGCTAACGGTCGACGATTCATCGGTGGCGCGCAAGCAGGTGACCCGTTGCCTGCAAACCGTCGGCGTCGAAGTGGTGGCGTTGAACGACGGTCGGCAAGCGCTGGATTACCTGCGCAAGCTGGTCGATGAGGGCAAGAAGCCGGAAGAAGAGTTCCTGATGATGATCTCCGACATCGAGATGCCGGAGATGGACGGGTACACCCTGACGGCCGAAATCCGCAGTGATCCGCGCATGCAAAAGCTGCATATCATCCTGCACACTTCGTTGTCGGGTGTGTTCAATCAGGCGATGGTCAAGAAGGTCGGTGCCGATGACTTTCTGGCCAAATTCCGTCCTGATGACCTGGCATCCCGGGTAGTCGACCGGATCAAAGCAGCAGATAACAGCTAGGGGCCTTCTGTCCCTGGCGGTCAACACGATTTAAGAGGCGGCATCTTTGTCTACGGGTAATTTGGATTTTGAACAGTTCCGGGTATTCCTGGAAAAAGCCTGTGGCATTTTGCTCGGTGAAAACAAGCAATACCTGGTCTCGAGCCGTCTCAACAAACTGATGGAACAGCAGGGCATCAAATCGCTGGGTGAGCTGGTTCAGCGCATCCAGACCCAGCCGCGCAGCGGTTTGCGCGAGATGGTGGTGGATGCCATGACCACCAACGAAACCCTGTGGTTTCGTGATACCTATCCGTTTGAAGTCTTGAAGAACAAGGTCTTGCCTGCAGCGATCAAGGCAAGCCCCGGCCAGCGCCTGCGGATCTGGTCGGCGGCGTGTTCGTCGGGTCAGGAACCGTATTCTCTGTCGATGTCCATCGATGAGTTCGAACGGGTCAACATGGGCCAGTTGAAGATGGGCGTGCAGATCGTTGCCACTGACCTGTCCGGCACCATGCTGACCAACTGCAAGACCGGCGAGTACGACAGCCTGGCCATCGGCCGCGGTCTGTCGCCCGAGCGCCTTCAGCGTTACTTCGACCCGAAAGGGCCAGGGCGCTGGGCGATCAAGGCGCCGATCAAGAGTCGGGTGGAATTTCGCTCGTTCAACCTGCTGGACAGCTACGCGAGCCTGGGCAAGTTCGACATCGTGTTCTGCCGCAACGTGCTGATCTACTTCTCCGCCGAGGTGAAGAAAGACATCCTGTTGCGCATCCACAGCACGCTGAAGCCGGGCGGTTATCTGTTCCTTGGCGCGTCTGAAGCGCTGAACGGTTTGCCGGACCATTACCAGATGGTCCAGTGCAGCCCGGGGATCATTTATCAGGCGAAGTGATTCGTTGATGGCATAAAAAAACGGGAGTCCTCAGGGGCTCCCGTTTTTTTGTGCCTGTAATTATCTCTAAAAATCACCACAACCCCTGTGGGAGCGGGCTTGCCCGCGATAGCGTCATGTCAGTCGACATCTTCATTGCCTGACACTCCGTCATCGCGGGCAAGCCCGCTCCCACAGGGTCAGGTGGTGTTCTTTCTACCGTGATAAGCGGCAGAAAAGCGGCAGGCGGCGGAAATCGGTTGCCGCTTTTCTGGCATTGCCGGCTTGCCACCGCGCGCAAAGCCCCGGTTTACGGGCTTTTTTGAATTGGCACGGCGCTTGCTATGTCCCTGTTACGAAAAATCAGGTCACCCGAAGGTTTCCCGACATGAGCATCAGCTTCGATAAAGCGCTCGGTATCCATGAACAAGCCCTGGGCTTCCGCGCTCAGCGTGCCGAAGTCCTGGCCAACAACATCACCAACGCCGACACCCCGAACTACAAGGCTCGGGATCTGGACTTCTCGAAAGTGCTCGCCGAGCAGAATGAGAAAACCAAAAACGGCAAGTTCGCCTTGAACATGACCAACAGCCGTCACATCGAAGCTGAAGGCATGGGCAATGGCGACGAGTCGCTGATGTATCGCACGCCAATGCAACCGTCGATCGACCAGAACACCGTGGACGCTCAACTGGAACAGTCGAACTACGCGGAAAACGCGGTCAACTTCCAGGCCAGCTTCACCCTGCTCAACAGTAAATTCAAAGGGCTGGTATCAGCCCTGCGTGGAGAGTAAGTCATGTCCCTTGCCAGTGTTTTCAACATTGCCGGTAGCGGCATGAGTGCCCAGACCACTCGTCTGAACACCGTCGCCTCGAACATCGCCAACGCCGAGACCGTCTCGTCGAGCATCGACCAGACCTACCGTGCCCGCCACCCGGTATTCGCCACCATGTTCCAGGGCGGCCAGAGCGGCGGCAGCGATTCGCTGTTCCAGAACCAGGACGCTGCCGGTCAAGGCGTGCAAGTGCTGGGCGTGGTCGAAGACCAGAGCAACCTTGAAGCGCGCTACGAGCCGAACCATCCGGCTGCCGATGGCAAGGGCTACGTCTATTACCCGAACGTCAATGTCGTCGAAGAAATGGCCGACATGATTTCCGCGAGCCGTTCGTTCCAGACCAACGCCGAAATGATGAACACCGCCAAAACCATGATGCAGAAGGTCCTGACCCTCGGTCAGTGATAAGGGGCGATTCATATGAGCGTTATCAGCGATGTTCTGGCCAATTCTTCGGTCCAGACCCCGACCACCAAAGACAGCCTGACCTCGGCCGCTACCGGCGGCCAGGCGCTGGGCAAGGACGCGTTCCTGCAACTGTTGGTGACTCAGCTGAAAAACCAGAACCCGCTCGATCCTCAGGACAACAGCGAGTTCGTGGCACAGCTGGCGCAGTTCAGTAGCCTGGAAGGTATCACCACGCTGAACGATACGGTCAGCGGCCTTGCCAGTAGTTACAGCTCCTCGCAAGCCTTGCAGGCTTCTTCGCTGGTGGGGCGCTCCGTCATTGCGCAGACCGACAAAACCCTGGTCGACACCTCCAAGAGCCTTAACGGTACCGTCGTGGTGCCAACCTCGGTTTCCGCCGCCACCGTCAAGATTACCAACTCGGAAGGCAAGACCATCCGTACGCTCGAGTTGGGCAGTCAAAGTGCCGGTAACGCCAGTTTCATCTGGGACGGCAAGGACGATGCAGGCGCGGTGGCACCGGCGGGTACTTACACCTTCGGCGCAACGGCCACCATCGACAGCAAGGCGACATCGCTGATTACTTATCTGCCAGCGACCGTTAACAGCGTGACCATCAGCCAGACCGGCGGTGAGTTGATGCTGAACCTGGCAGGCATGGGCAGCGTTGCCCTGTCCAAAGTACAAACCATTGGTATATAGAGCCGACTAACACGGCACAAAGGAGTGGAATATGTCTTTCAATATCGGCCTTAGCGGTCTCTATGCAGCCAACAAACAACTGGACGTGACCGGCAACAACATCGCCAACGTCGCGACCACCGGTTTCAAATCCTCCCGTGCAGAATTCGAAGACGTGTACTCGGCCACTCGCCTGGGTACCGGCAGCAAGACCGTCGGCAACGGCGTGCGTCTGGCCAACGTTTCCCAGCAGTTCGGCCAGGGCGACGTGAACAACACCGGCAACGTGCTGGACATGGGCATCCAGGGCAACGGCTTCTTCATCCTCAGCGACAATGGCTCCCTGAGCTACACCCGTGCCGGTGCGTTCAAGACTGATGCTGAAAACTATGTGGTCGATAACAACGGCAACCGCTTGCAGGGTTATGGCGTTGATGCCAACGGCAAGATCATCAACGGTGTGTTGACTGACTTGAAAATTGATACGTCGAGCCTGAAGCCGAATCCGACTACCCGAATTGACCAAACCCTGAACCTCAACTCGTCGGAAACATCACCGACCGTGGCTACGTTCAGCCCTACGGATACCAACAGCTATAACAAGACCATTTCCACCAAGGTCTATGACAGTCAGGGCAACGAACACACCATGGATCAGTACTACGTGAAGACGGGTACTAACGCTTGGAAAATGTATACCTACATGGATGGCCGTACTCCATCCGATCCGGCTAACAACACGCTGACTCCACTGACTGCTGACATCGTTTTCAACTCGGACGGCACGGTCCAGACCCTGACCGGCAGTACTGGTTTTGCTAACGTCGGTGGCACGCTGACCATGACAGGGTGGAAGCCTGGGGCAATTACGAACGCCAATACAACACCTGTTACCTGGGGCTTGAACGGGGCTGATGCTGCTGCTTCCGGTATTGCGGTTTCCATGACTAAGGTCTCTTCCTATAATTCGCCAACCGCCCGTACCGCCCAATTCCAGGACGGTTATGCCACCGGCCAGATCTCCAGCCTGACCATCGACGCCAGCGGCGTCATGACGGCCAACTTCAGCAACCAGCAAACCAAGGCCATCGGCCAGGTGGCGGTCGCCAGTTTCGCCAACGAGCAAGGCTTGCAGCCAGTGGGCGGTACCCGCTGGAAAGAAACCTTCGCCTCCGGCGTGGCTGGTGTCGATGCACCGCAGACTGGCACCCTGGGAGCGATCGTTTCCAATTCCCTGGAAGAGTCCAACGTCAACCTGACCAACGAATTGGTCGAGCTGATCAAGGCCCAGAGCAACTACCAGGCAAACGCCAAGACCATCTCCACCCAGAGCACCATCATGCAGACCATCATTCAGATGACCTGATGTTGGTGAGCGAATAGCTTCACAAAGGGCCCCTCGCGAGAGGGGTTTTTTTATGAGCGGGATTTTTTTCAGGGGCTGAGGTTTTGGTTGTGCCGGCCTCTTCGCGGGCAAGCCTCGCTCCTACAGAATCGCGTTGATCATCTGGACGACGTATATCCTGTGGGAGCGTGGCTTGCCCGCGATAGCGTCAGACCGGCCACCACATTCATCAAGGCAAAAGAAAACCCCCGACCAGCCAGAGGCTCATCGGGGGTTTCAGGTAAGCGCCTTTCAGCGCTCACCGGCTCAGCTTATTGGCAAGCTTCGCAATCCGGCTCGTCAATCGCGCAGGCCTTCGGCACTGGAGCAGGGCCGGCAGGGGCTGCCAGGACCGAGTCGTCGCCGTGGTTGCCGCCGCTGGAAACAGCGTTCAGCTTACCGGTGTTGATGGTCGACTTCTCGGTGCTGGTCGCGGCCAGGGCACGGAGGTAGTAGGTGGTTTTCAGACCACGGTACCAGGCCATGCGGTAGGTCACGTCCAGCTTCTTGCCCGAAGCGCCGGCGATGTACAGGTTCAGCGATTGGGCCTGGTCGATCCACTTCTGACGACGGCTTGCCGCGTCAACGATCCACTTGGTGTCCACTTCGAACGCAGTGGCGTAGAGCTCTTTGAGTTCTTGCGGGATGCGCTCGATCTGCTGCACCGAACCGTCGTAGTACTTCAGGTCGTTGATCATGACCGAGTCCCACAGGCCGCGAGCCTTCAGGTCGCGAACCAGGTACGGGTTGATCACGGTGAATTCGCCCGACAGGTTCGATTTCACGTAGAGGTTCTGGTAAGTCGGTTCGATCGACTGCGACACGCCAGTGATGTTGGCGATGGTCGCGGTCGGTGCGATGGCCATGATGTTGGAGTTACGAATGCCTTTCTGTACACGGGCGCGAACCGGTGCCCAGTCCAGGGTTTCGTTCAGGTCGACATCGATGTACTTCTGGCCACGCTGTTCGATCAGGATCTGTTGCGAATCCAGCGGCAGGATGCCTTTGGACCACAGCGAACCCTGGAACGTCTCGTAGGCGCCGCGCTCGTCGGCCAGGTCGCAGGACGCCTGGATCGCGTAGTAGCTGACCGCTTCCATCGACTTGTCGGCGAACTCGACGGCAGCGTCGGAACCGTAAGGAATGTGCTGCAGGTACAAAGCGTCCTGGAAGCCCATGATGCCCAGACCGACCGGACGGTGCTTGAAGTTGGAGTTCTTCGCTTGTGGCACCGAGTAGTAGTTGATGTCGATAACGTTATCGAGCATGCGAACGGCGGTGTTCACGGTGCGTTCCAGCTTGGCGGTGTCCAGCTTGCCGTTGGTGATGTGGTTCGGCAGGTTGATCGAGCCCAGGTTGCAAACGGCGATCTCGTCCTTGTTGGTGTTCAAGGTGATCTCGGTGCACAGGTTCGAGCTGTGAACCACGCCCACGTGCTGCTGCGGGCTGCGCAGGTTGCACGGGTCTTTGAAGGTCAGCCATGGGTGGCCGGTTTCAAACAGCATGGACAGCATTTTGCGCCACAGGTCTTTGGCCTGGATGGTCTTGAACAGCTTGATCTTGCCCGGGTACTCGGACAGGGCTTCGTAGTACTCGTAACGCTCTTCGAAGGCCTTGCCGGTCAGGTCGTGCAGGTCCGGCACTTCGGACGGCGAGAACAGGGTCCACTTGCCGTCATCGAAGACGCGCTTCATGAACAGGTCAGGAATCCAGTTGGCGGTGTTCATGTCGTGGGTACGACGACGATCATCACCGGTGTTCTTGCGCAGTTCGATGAACTCTTCGATGTCCATGTGCCAGGTTTCCAGGTAGGCACAGACAGCGCCTTTGCGCTTGCCACCCTGGTTAACGGCGACGGCGGTGTCGTTCACCACTTTCAGGAACGGTACAACGCCCTGGGACTTGCCGTTGGTGCCCTTGATGTACGAGCCCAGCGCACGAACCGGCGTCCAGTCATTGCCCAGGCCGCCAGCGAATTTCGACAGCATGGCGTTGTCGTGGATCGCGTGGTAGATGCCCGACAGGTCATCCGGCACGGTGGTCAGGTAGCAGCTCGACAGCTGTGGACGCAGGGTACCGGCGTTGAACAAGGTCGGGGTCGAGGACATGTAGTCGAAGGACGACAACAGGTTGTAGAACTCGATCGCACGGTCTTCTTTGTTCTTCTCTTCGATTGCCAGGCCCATGGCCACGCGCATGAAGAAAATCTGCGGCAGTTCGAAGCGGATCCCGTCCTTGTGGATGAAGTAACGGTCGTACAGGGTTTGCAGGCCCAGGTACGTGAACTGCTGATCGCGCTCGTGGTTGATTGCCTTGCCGAGTTTTTCCAGGTCGAAGGACGCCAGAACCGGGTTCAGCAATTCGAATTCGATACCTTTGGCGATGTACGCCGGCAGTGCCTTGGCGTACAGGTCGACCATTTCGTGGTGGGTCGCGCTCTCGGCGACGCCCAGGAAGTTCAGGCCTTCGGCACGCAGGGTGTCCATCAGCAGGCGGGCGGTCACGAACGAGTAGTTCGGCTCACGCTCCACCAGCGTACGGGCAGTCATCACCAGAGCGGTGTTGACGTCGGTCAGGGCCACGCCGTCGTACAGGTTCTTCAGGGTTTCGCGCTGGATCAGGTCGCCGTCGACTTCTTCCAGACCTTCGCACGCTTCAGTGACGATGGTGTTCAGACGACCCATGTCCAGAGGTGCAAGGCTGCCATCGGCGCGGGTGATGCGGATCGACGGGTGAGCCTGTACCGCGTCCTCGGCAGGGGCGCGTACAGCGCGTTCCTTGGAACGGGCGTCGCGGTAGATCACGTAGTCGCGGGCCACTTTCTGCTCGCCGGCACGCATCAGGGCCAGTTCGACCTGGTCCTGGATTTCTTCGATGTGGATGGTGCCGCCCGATGGCATGCGACGCTTGAAGGTGGCGGTGACTTGTTCGGTCAGGCGGGCAACGGTGTCGTGGATGCGCGACGAAGCGGCAGCGGTGCCGCCTTCAACTGCAAGAAACGCTTTGGTGATGGCGACGGTGATTTTGTCATCGGTGTAAGGAACGACAGTCCCGTTTCGCTTGATCACGCGCAGCTGGCCAGGCGCGGTGGCGGACAGATCCGAATTCGAATCGGCGGCCTGCGGCAAGGTGCCCTGCGGGTTCTCGCGAGTTGTGTCGGTTTGCATGGGGGGTTGTCTCCACATTCTCTATGTTTGTTTGGGCACCATCACGGTGCCCACCGTTCTGTCCTGAAGCACTACAACCGACGTGGCGTCGGGCATAACAACTTCGGGACAGTAGGAAAAAGGCTAATGATGCCGCTTCCTTGCCGAAGTCTTTGGCCGCGAGCCAGGGCTCGAAGCCGGATTCCTTTCTGGGGTGCCAGTTTTGACTGCAACACCCGTACCGTTCTGGCTGTTCTGGCCTGAAAAAACGGTGCCATCCGCGCATGCGGTTTGGGCTTGTAAAATCGTGCTTGGTTCAACCATAAACAGGCAATAAAGCGCTTGAGTTTCTGGTCTGAAATGTGGTTGGGCTTTTAAGCTAAAACCCTACATGTAGGGTTTTTTTAGCGCCGAGGTACAAGATAATGCGTTTTTGAGGGTGTTGCAACGTACTACCTGTGGATAAACCTGTGCGTAAATTGTGTGTGAAAGGTGGAACGAGCGTGTAGGCCGCGACCTAGCTGGAGCGGACCGTTTTTCACTGATTTTCAACGATTGAAATCAGTCATTCGGATTTTTAAGGGCGCGAACCCTATCACAAAAAACCGCTGTGTCCGAACGCATTTACCCGCTTGTGTTCCAGACGTGCGCCGTTTATACAATCGGCCAATGCAGATGCATTCTTATCCTCCCCAATCATTACAAAAAGACGGGCGGATCCTTTCTTAAAGTGATGTTGGCAAGCAGAGGTCACCGTGGAGCAAGAAGTCTGGCAGGTATTGATTGTCGAGGACGACCAGCGTCTGGCCGAACTGACTCGCGACTACCTGGAAGCCAATGGCCTGCGGGTGTCGATCGAGGGCGACGGCGCCCTCGCCGCGGCACGCATCATCAAGGAGAAACCGGACCTGGTAATCCTCGACCTGATGCTCCCGGGCGAAGACGGCCTGAGCATTTGTCGCAAGGTTCGCGACAAGTATGACGGCCCGATCCTGATGCTCACCGCACGCTCCGATGACACCGATCAAATCCTCGGCCTCGACCTCGGTGCTGACGACTACGTCTGCAAACCGGTTCGCCCGCGTCTGCTGCTGGCGCGCATCCAGGCATTGTTGCGGCGCAGTGAAACCCCTGAAGCCGCCCCGGAAAAACAGCGGCGTCTGCAGTTCGGCCCGTTGGTGGTGGACAACGCGTTGCGCGAGGCCTGGCTGCATGACAAAGG
Organism: Pseudomonas sp. GW822-FHT02E03; assembly: GCF_058802325.1. Lineage (NCBI taxonomy): Bacteria > Pseudomonadati > Pseudomonadota > Gammaproteobacteria > Pseudomonadales > Pseudomonadaceae > Pseudomonas > Pseudomonas sp. GW822-FHT02E03. Next base: position 47,677 of record NZ_JBXAOA010000028.1, read on the forward strand.
CATCGAGTTGACCAGCGCCGAGTTCGATTTGCTCTGGCTACTGGTGGCCAACGCCGGGCGTATTCTGTCTCGCGAAGAAATATTCACCGCGCTGCGCGGTATCGGTTATGACGGCCAGGACCGTTCCATCGACGTGCGCATCTCACGCATCCGCCCGAAGATCGGCGATGACCCGGAGCATCCGCGGCTGATCAAAACCATCCGCAGCAAAGGCTATCTGTTCGTTCCCGAAGCCTGCGCAGACTTGTCGCTGTGAACTCGATCTTCCTGCGCATTTATGGCGGCATGTGCGCGGCGCTGATTCTGGTGGCTGTGCTCGGCGTGCTGGCCTTGCACCTGCTTAACCAGGTGCGCAGCGAGCAATACCGCGAGCGTCTGGCCCACGGCACGTTCTCGTTGATGGCCGATAACCTGCAACCGATGAACGAAACCGAGCGTCATCGGGCCTTGCTGGTGTGGGAGCGCTTGCTCGGGATTCCGTTGGCGCTGAAGACATTCCCCCAGACCGACCTCGACCTGACCCAGCGCACCCGCGTGCTGCGCGGTCAGGCACTGGTGGAGCAGACCGGCCCGCACGCGGCAAAGGTTTACCGTTTGGTCAGCGACAAGGAACAACTGGTGCTCACCGGGGAAGTCCAGCAGATCAGCGAACAACTGGCGCGAGCGACCATTTACCTGTTGGCCGATGAACTGGTGCGCTACCCAGTGGCCGAGCAGCCCAAGCGTCTGGCGCAGTTAAAGGAAGAGAAGGGTTTCGGCTTTGATCTGCGGCTGGTCACGATCGATCAGGCCGACATGGACGAAGATCAGAGCCGCCGCGTATCCGAAGGCGACACGGTGATGGCGCTGGGCAAGGGCGGCGATTCCATCCGGGTGTTTGCCGGCATGGTCGGTACGCCGTGGGTACTGGAAATCGGCCCGCTGTATCAAATGAATCCTTACCCGCCTGAGTGGTTGGTGCTGATTGCAGCCCTTGGCCTGAGCCTGATCGGTTTGATCGTCTATCTGTTGGTGCGTCAGCTGGAGCGCCGTTTGCGCGGGCTGGAAGCCGCCGCCACGCGCATCGCCAAGGGCAGCCTGGAAACCCGCGTGCCGGCACGCGGCGCGGACTCGGTGGGGCGTCTGGCCTCGGCGTTCAACGGCATGGCCGAGCACTTGCAGCAATTGTTGGCGATTCAGCGAGAACTGGTGCGCGCCGTGTCCCATGAACTGCGCACGCCGGTGGCGCGGTTGCGTTTTGGCCTGGAGATGATCGGCTCGGCCACCACGCCTGAGGCGCTGGAAAAATACCGCGAAGGGATGGACCACGATATCGAGGATCTCGATCGGCTGGTCGACGAGATGCTCACCTATGCGCGGCTGGAGCAGGGTTCGCCGGCGCTGAATTTTCAGCGGATCGACCTGGATGCGTTGGTCAATCAGGTGATCGAAGAACTGGCGCCGTTGCGCGCCGAGGTCACGGTGCAGCGCGGTTTGTGCCTGTCGGCCGCCGATTGCGACGACGCCTGGGTCGAGGCCGAGCCACGCTACCTGCACCGGGCGTTGCAGAACCTGGTAAGTAACGCCATGCGCCACGCCCATTCACGGGTGACCGTCAGTTATCAGGTCGGGCAGCAGCGCTGTCGGGTAGATGTCGAGGATGACGGGCCAGGCGTGCCGGAAACCGCCTGGGAGAAAATCTTCACCCCGTTCCTGCGCCTCGATGACAGCCGCACCCGTGCCTCGGGCGGGCATGGGTTGGGGTTGTCGATCGTGCGGCGAATCATCCATTGGCATGACGGGCGAGCATTGATCGGCAAGAGCAAAAGCCTGGGCGGGGCCTGTTTCAGTTTGAGCTGGCCGAGGAATCAGGAGCGGCGGTGAGATCTGCGGTGAATGATCCACCGCTTTCGCGAGCAAGCCCGCTCCCACATTGGACCGTATCTGACGTGGGAATGCGGTCCAATGTGGGAGCGGGCTTGCTCGCGAAGAGGCTCTGTCAGGCGCTACAAAACCTCAGGCCTTGATACTGACCAGACTCAACAACTGCCCATCCATCACCGCAAATTGCGCATCCAGCTCAATGCCGCTACGCCATTCACCGGACAGGTCGGTCAGCAATCGCAACCGCACTTCACCCGCCTCGCTCCACTCCAGCACCTCGGCGTGTTCGAAATAGAAGCGCTTCTGCACGATAGGGTACAGCGCCTTGAACAGGCTTTCCTTCACCGAAAACGTCAGCGTCACCAGCATTGCCAATTGATCGCGAGCACCAGCAGCCATGCGTTGTAACTCAGGCCCGGTGAGAATTTCCCCGGCCAGGCGTTCGGCGCGCTCTGCGTCGAGCAGGTTTTCCAGGTCCATTCCCAAGCCACGCCAATGGGCTTTGTTCGCGACTATTGCTGCGGCCCGGCCAGTGCTGTGGGTGATCGAGCCGGTGATATGCGTTGGCCACACCGGTGCGCGGTCTTCGCCGATGGCCGGAATGAAGCTCAGCCCTTCCAGTTGTTGCAACGCCGCCCGAGCACAGACTCGCCCGGCGAGAAACTCGGCCTGGCGCTTGGCCACCGAACGCTGGATGCTCGCAGGCGGCTCGATGGCGCTGCGCTGGAAATCATCACTGGCCAGTTGCCTGGTATCGAAGTGGGTACCCAACAGGACCGTATCGGGCAGCACAAACGGCAGCGGCCAATGGGCGTCGAGTGGGGAGCAGCAGACGGGTAGGGCGGGGACGGGATTCATGACGGGCATTTTGCCGGGTTGCCTTGAGGCTGGGTAGTGGCTGAGAGCTTGATCGTTCCCACGCTCTGCGTGGGAACGCATCCAGTGACGCTCTGCGTCACACCGTCGAAGGGACGCGGAGCGTCCCGGGCGGCATTCCCACGGGGACCGTGGGAACGATCATTGTGTCAGCCAAATATCTTCTTGAAAAACGCCTGCATGTCCGCCCAAGACTTTTCATCCGCGGTCTTGCTGTAACCAATGTCCGGCCCGCCATGATCGCCATGGCTCAGACGATCCGCCTCCGGATTGCTGAACCCATGCTTGGCGCCTTCGAGAGTGACGAACTTGTAGTCGGCACCGGCCTTGTCCATTTCCGCTTTGAACGCCGCCACGTTTTCCGCCGTGACCATGCTGTCCAGAGCGCCATGCTCCACCAGGACTTTCGCCTTCACGCTGCCAGGCGTCGCGGGGGTAGTGGTCACCAGCGCGCCGTGGAAACTCACCACGCCTGCCAGCGGTACGCCTTGACGCGCCGCATCCAGCACCACCTTGCCGCCGAAGCAATAACCGATGGCCGCCAGTTTGGCCGGATCGGTCTGCGGCTGTTTCTTCAGCAAGTCGAGCCCGGCCTGAAATCGCGCACTGGCCGCTGCGCTGTCCTTCAATGCTGCTTGCATGAAGGCCATGGCGTCCTTGGCGTGTTCGGTGTTCTTGCCGTCGCCAAACATGTCGATCGCCAGCGCGCTGTAGCCCAGACCGGCCAGATCACGGGCGCGGCGCTTGGCGTAGTCGTTGAGGCCCCACCATTCATGCACCACCACCACGCCCGGACGCGGGCCTTTGATGGCGTCGTCGTAGGCGTAATAGCCGATCAGCTTGGTGCCGTCGGCACTCTGGTAGGGAATTTCCTGGGTCTGGATGGCGGCCTGGCTGACCCCGCTCAGAGCCAGTAACACGAGGGCGAGGAACACACGCATGATCAAATCTCCATATTAGGAATCGTGAGAACAGCGTAGTCGATTTGATTCAGCTCAGGTTCAGAGTGCGTTCAGGGGCAGTACAGGGAGGGGTCAGTAACCTTGCCCCGTACCCAAAAAGCACATAGCGCATGAGGAAACTCCCCGATGACTACTTTTAAAAAACTGCTTCTGGCTTTCACCGTGATGGGCGCCAGTGTCGCGGCCCACGCCGACACCACCAATTTCGCCGGCCTGACCTTTGGCCAGACCAGCGACAAGGTTAAAAAATCCAGCGCCCTGAACGACAACCTCAACCACCCGAACGCCGACGGTGTGATTGGCAAGGACAACACCTGGGGCGTGCGTCTGGGCCAGCAAGACAGCAAGGGCCGCTACTACGCCACTTATGACAATGTGTCGGGCTCGCACAATGGCATTAAACTGCGTCAGGAAAACCTGCTGGGCAGTTACGATCTGTTCTACCCGGTAGGTGGCAGCACCAAATTGTTCGGCGGTGCCACCGCCGGTTTGACCAAACTGACCCAGGAGTCGCCAGGCTTCAGCCGCGACAGCGACATCGGTTACGCCATTGGCGGCCAGGTCGGTGTATTGCAGCAAGTTTCGCAAAACACCTCGGTCGAGCTGGGTTACCGTTACCTGCGCAGCAACGCCAGCACCGAGATGAGCGAGCGCGGCGGCAGCAAACAGGGTTCGCTGGACTTGACCAGCAGCGCCCAGACCTACCTGTCCGCCAACTACGCGTTCTAAAAAGCGTTTTATGAGGGTAGGCGCCGAGGCCAGTCGGTTAAGCAAAGTCCCTGTGGGAGCGGGCTTGCTCGCGAAAGCGGTGTGTCAGGCGACATCAATGTTGACTGTGCCACCATCTTCGCGAGCAAGCCCGCTCCCACATGTTCCGCGGCGTTATGTCTTTGGAGATGTTGATTTGCCCAGGAGAGCGTTATGAAATTGCTGGTCGTCGAAGATGAAGCGCTGTTGCGCCATCACCTGCAAACCCGCCTGACGGATAGCGGCCACGTGGTCGAATCCGTGGCCAACGCCGAGGAGGCGTTGTACCAGGCCGAGCAGTTCAACCATGACCTGGCGGTGATCGACCTCGGCCTGCCGGGCATGGGCGGGCTCGATCTGATTCGTCAATTGCGCTCCCGGGGCAAGACGTTTCCGATCCTGATCCTCACCGCGCGGGGCAACTGGCAGGACAAGGTCGAAGGCCTCGCCGCCGGCGCTGATGATTACGTGGTCAAGCCCTTCCAGTTCGAAGAGCTGGACGCCCGGCTCAATGCCTTGCTGCGCCGCTCCAGCGGTTTCACCCAGTCGACCATCGTCGCTGGCCCCTTGCTGCTGGACCTCAATCGCAAACAGGCGTCCCTCGATGAACAACCGTTGGCGCTGACCGCCTACGAATACCGGATCCTCGAATACCTGATGCGCCATCACCAGCAAGTGGTGGCCAAGGACCGCTTGATGGAGCAGCTCTATCCGGATGACGGCGAGCGCGATCCGAATGTGATCGAAGTGCTGGTCGGCCGCTTGCGCCGCAAACTCGAAGGCCCGGCCGGCTTCAAGCCGATCGATACCGTGCGTGGCCTTGGCTACCTGTTCAACGAGCGCTGCACTTGATTCGTTCCCTTCGCGTCCGGCTGATGCTCGCCGCCACCATCCTGGCGGTGTTGTTCATGCTGGCGTTGCTGCCGGCGATGCAGGGCGCGTTCAGCCTGGCATTGCAGGACTCCATCGAGCAGCGCCTGGCGTCGGACGTCACCACGCTGATCTCTGCTGCCCGGGTGGATAACAACCGCTTGCAGATGCCGGCGCAGTTGCCCGACGAGCGCTTCAACCTCACCGACAGCCGTTTGCTCGGCTACATCTATGACCGCGAAGGTCATCTGGTCTGGCGCTCGAAAGCTACCCAGGAAGAGAAGATCAACTACAAACCGCGTTACGACGGGCGCGGTAACGAGTTCGCAAGGATTCGCGAAGCCAATGGTGAAGAGTTCTTCGTCTATGACGTCGAGGTCAAACTGCTGGGCGGCCAAAGCGCGGCGTTCAGCATCGTCGCCCTGCAACCGGTGCGTGAATACGAAATCACCCTCGAAGGCCTGCGGGAAAACCTTTATCTGGGCTTTGGCGCAGCGTTGCTGGTGTTGCTCGCCTTGCTGTGGATCGGCCTGACCTGGGGCTTGCAGGCGTTGCGCCGGCTGAGCCAGGAGCTGGACCAGATCGAGGGCGGCACGCGTGAAAGCCTGAGTGAAGAACATCCACGGGAACTGCTGCGCCTGACCGGCTCGCTCAACCGTTTGCTGCACAGCGAGCGTGAGCAGCGCAGCCGTTATCGCGACTCCCTCGACGACCTGGCCCACAGCCTGAAAACCCCGCTGACGGTGTTGCAAGGCGTCAGCGAAGACATGGCGCAAAAGCCGCAAGAGCGCGAGCAGGCCTGGGTGCTGCAAACCCAGATCGAACGCATGAGCCAGCAGATCGGCTATCAACTGCAACGCGCCAGCCTGCGCAAAAGCGGGCTGGTGCGCCACCAGGTGCGCCTGCGCCCAGTGTTGCAAAGCCTCTGCGACACCCTGGACAAGGTCTACCGCGACAAACGTGTGCGTGTCGCTTTCGATCTGCCGGAGCAGTGTTACGTGCCGATCGAGCAGGGCGCCTTGCTGGAAATGATGGGCAACCTGCTGGAAAACGCCTATCGCCTGTGCCTCGGCGAAGTGCGTATCAGCGTGCGCGAAACCCTCAGCGGGATTGAGTTGTGCGTCGAAGATGACGGGCCGGGCGTGCCACCGGACCAGCGTGCGCGGATTCTGCAGCGGGGCGAACGGCTTGATCGTCAGCATCCGGGGCAGGGGATTGGGTTGGCGGTGGTCAAGGACATCATCGAAAGCTACAGCGCCAAGCTGACGCTGGGGGATTCGCCGATGGGCGGGGCGGCGTTCCGGATTCATTTTCCGGTGGTTTGACTCTGTCACTGATCGTTCCCACGCTCTGCGTGGGAATGCCTCAAGGGACGCTCCGCGTTCCAGCTCTGGAAAGGGACGCGGAGCGTCCCGGGCTGCATTCCCACGCGGAGCGTGGGAACGATCATAAACAGCGGTGTTTAAAACACATCTCCAGATACTCTCCCAGGCTACACATTCTTGCGCCGCTGCCTACGACTACGCCAGAATCCGCCGGCTAGTGCGCCTGGGGCGCGGGCTCTATCCTTTGCCGGTCGCTGACGAATCAGCGATCGGGTTTAGCGATCCGATCCCATACACAGACGCAAGAGCGCCCAAGTTTTGATTGCAGTTTTTAGTGCCTGCAATTCGCGTAATGGTGGCTGTGCGTGGGAGACCTTCGAGTCTACCCGGGGTTTCTGTGACCCGGATCGCTAACCTGCGTACAGCCGCCACCTTTACTTGTTTAGCGATAGGTCGTGGCGGCTCAATCAACCACGGAGTTTCGCCATGTTCAAACCTACACCCAACCCACCTGAAACCGATCCAACCTCCCCCTACGAATCCCTCGATTCGAAAAAACTCAACGAAGCCGCCGACCGCGCCCTCGATTACTACCTAAAACCGGACATTCCCAAAGACACCAAGCGCAAACCCAGCACCATTTACCATGTCGGCGCCGAGGTCGATAACGAAACCCTGCTGGTCAACGCCTGCGAATCCCTGGCATCAGCCAGCATGATGCTCAGCGAGTTCGCCGGGTTGATGGACATGCCACATCGCAACATGATGTTGGGGATTCAATCGGTGGTCATGCTCGGGGAGCTGGCGGTGAACCGGGTGCTGGATAACTTCGATCCGCGAGGCTAGCGAGGATGATCGTTCCCACGCTCTGCGTGGGAATGCCTCAACGGACGCTCTGCGTTCGGCTCTGGAAGGGACGCGGAGCGTCCCGGGCTGCATTCCCACGCGGAGCGTGGGAACGATCACTAGAACTCAATTCTCCTGGGCGCGATAGGCCCCAGGCGTCAACCCGGTCCACTTCTTGAACGCCCGGTGAAATGCCGAGGGCTCGGAAAACCCCAACTGCTCGGCAATCTGTTGCAACGACAGATCCGCACGCCCCAGGTGATAAATCGCGATGTCCCGCCGCAGTTGATCCTTCAATTCCTGAAAACTCGTGCCTTCTTCGCGCAAATGCCGACGCAAGGTTTGCGGGCTGATGTGCAGGTGCGCGGCCACCGCTTCCAGGTCCGGCCAGCGCGCATTGTCGCGGCTGAGCAAGCGCCGCAGCTGGCTGCTCAGGCTGTCGCCTTCGTCGGGGCGCGATAGCAGGTCGGCGGGGGAGCGCTCGAGAAAGTGCTTGAGGGTTCGTTCGTCCTGTAACAGCGGCATGTTCAGGTAGCGACTGTGAAACAGCAGGCTGCTTTGCGACGTCGTGCTCTTTACGGTGGAAAAACTCAGCGGGCAGGAAAACAGCAAGTCGTATTCGGCCCCGTGTTCGGGCCTCGGGTAGCTGAACGTGGCCTGCTCCAGACGAATGCGCTGGCCGATCAGCCAACTGCCGAACCGATGCCAGATCACCAACAGGCTTTCGCTGAGGAAGTGGTCCGGATCCCACAGCGGCGAATCGTCCAGGCACAGACGAACCATCTCGCCTTCGCGGCTCAGCGTCAGACGCGGCGCGCCGGGGAACAGGCTGTAAAACAATAAACCGCGATTGAGCGCTTTCTCCAGCGTGCGGCAGTGGATCACCGCGTGGCACATCATCGCGAAGCTGCCGGGTTTGCTCGGCGCTTGCCCGAAGCCCAGGTATTCATCGTCCAGGGCCAGCCACAGCCCCTGGATCAATCGGGCGAACTGCTCAGGCGCGATTCGGGCGCGCGGCTCCTCAAGCAACTCGGGGCTGATCCCCAATTGCTGCAAAAGACTCGAATAGTCGTAGCCACGCCGACGCGCGCCACCAAGGGCGGCACGGGCGAAATGGCTGGCGATGGTGCGTTCGCGCATAAGAGGGCAGGTCCGTCCATTGAGCAATGGATGGTAGCGGTGCCTGTCGAGAATGAACAAGGCGGATATCCGCCAAATTGCAGGACGAGGTTTGGCTGATGGGCGGAAATCCGCCACATCGTTGTAGCGGGTCAGTGACCCAAAAAAACCTGTAACCCTTGATGTCACAAGGCTGGCGGGGTTTTTTTCGAAGGTGGCACGGCGCTTGCGATACAAGCCGCAGAGGTCTGCCGGCGTGCAGCTCGACAAAACAAATCCCTCCAGTGCAGGAGGGTTCGCAATTGAGGTGTCAGGGGCAACAGATGGATGTTGTTACTGAGGCACTCTTGAGGAACTTACAATGACGACTCGTCAGCCACTGTATAAATCCCTGTACTTCCAGGTGATCGTTGCCATCGCTATCGGCATCCTGCTCGGTCACTTCTACCCGCAGACCGGTGTAGCCCTCAAGCCGCTGGGTGACGGGTTCATCAAACTGATCAAAATGGTCATCGCGCCGATCATCTTCTGTACCGTTGTCAGCGGCATCGCCGGCATGCAGAACATGAAATCGGTCGGCAAGACCGGCGGCTATGCGCTGCTGTATTTCGAAATCGTTTCCACCATCGCCTTGCTGATCGGTCTGGTCGTGGTCAACGTCGTGCAACCGGGCGCCGGCATGCACATCGACGTGACGACCCTGGACACCAGCAAAATCGCTGGCTTCATCTCAGCCGGTAAAGACCAGAGCATCATCGGCTTTATCCTCAACGTGATCCCGAACACCATCGTCGGCGCCTTCGCCAACGGCGACATCCTGCAAGTGCTGATGTTCTCGGTGATCTTCGGTTTCGCCCTGCATCGCCTGGGTGCCTACGGCAAACCGGTGCTGGACTTCATCGATCGCTTTGCTCACGTGATGTTCAACATCATCAACATGATCATGAAGCTCGCTCCAGTCGGCGCGTTCGGTGCGATGGCCTTCACCATCGGTGCCTACGGTGTCGGTTCGCTGGTGCAACTCGGTCAGCTGATGATCTGCTTCTACATCACCTGCATCCTGTTCGTGGTTCTGGTTCTGGGCGCCATCTGCCGCGCGCACGGTTTCAGCGTCATCAAACTGATTCGCTACATCCGTGAAGAACTGCTGATCGTGCTGGGCACTTCCTCTTCGGAATCCGCGCTGCCACGCATGCTGATCAAGATGGAACGCCTGGGTGCGCAGAAATCGGTTGTGGGTCTGGTGATCCCGACTGGCTACTCGTTCAACCTCGACGGTACGTCGATCTACCTGACCATGGCGGCTGTGTTCATCGCTCAGGCGACTGATACGCCGATGGACCTCACTGCCCAGATCACCTTGCTGCTGGTGCTGCTGTTGTCCTCCAAAGGTGCGGCGGGTGTGACTGGTAGTGGCTTCATCGTGCTGGCAGCCACTCTGTCGGCCGTGGGTTCTCTGCCGGTGGCCGGTCTGGCGCTGATCCTCGGTATCGACCGCTTCATGTCCGAAGCCCGTGCGCTGACCAACCTTGTGGGTAACGCCGTGGCCACCCTCGTGGTCGCCAAGTGGGTGAAAGAGCTGGACGAAGACACGCTGCAAGTCGAGCTGGCTTCCGGCGGTCGCGGTATCTCCGACGAGCGTGAAGTAGACGACTTGGGTGTGGCTGAAGGCCCAACCCCAGCCAGCGTCAAGTAAGTACTCTGGCTGCATGAAAAACCCGCTTCGGCGGGTTTTTTCATGCCTGCAATTTGAGCGCAACGGTCACCGCCGCTGACACATCAGGTGATTGCTGCAATGTCCTCGGCTGCCTAGGCTTGGGGGATTGCACTGGAGAACACTTATGCTCGGTCCACTGGCATCACTCAAGGTTCTGGATTTTTCGACACTGCTGCCGGGGCCGTTCGCCTCGTTGCTGCTGGCAGACATGGGCGCCGAGGTGCTGCGCATCGAGTCGCCGACCCGCATGGACCTGCTGCGAGTGCTGCCGCCGCATGATCAAGGCGTCTCGGCCAGCCACGCCTACCTCAATCGCAACAAGCGCAGCCTGGCGCTGGACCTCAAGCAGCCCGAGGCGCTGGAGGTGATCAAGCAATTGCTGCAGGACCACGACATCGTGCTGGAGCAGTTTCGTCCCGGCGTGATGGACCGGTTGGGTTTGGGGTATGAAGCCTTGAAAGCGATCAACCCGAAGCTGATTTATGTGTCGATCACCGGGTATGGCCAGACCGGCCCTTACAAGGACCGCGCCGGTCACGACATCAACTACCTGGCGCTGGCGGGGCTTTCGAGCTACACCGGTCGCGCCGACAGCGGCCCGGTGCCGTTGGGCATGCAGGTGGCGGATGTCGCGGGCGGCTCGCTGCATGGGGTGATCGGCTTGCTGGCGGCGGTGATCGCGCGACAGCAGACCGGGCAGGGGCAGCATCTGGATGTGAGCATGACCGACTGCGCCTTCAGCCTGAACGCCATGGCCGGTGCCGGGTACCTGGCCTGTGGCGTGGAGCCGGGCAGGGAGGAGCAGATGCTCAATGGGGGTAGCTTCTACGATTACTACCGTTCACGCGATGGACGCTGGTTGTCGGTGGGCAGTCTGGAGCCGGTGTTCATGCAGCAACTCTGCATGGCGCTGGGCCGGCCGGAACTGGCGGCCCAGGGGCTGTCACCCCAGCCGGCCCGGCAACAGGCGCTCAAGGAGGCGTTGAAAATTGAATTCGAAAAATACGACTTTGCCCAGTTGTGTGAGCTGTTCGCCGGGGTCGATGCGTGCGTCGAGCCGGTATTAAGCCTGGGCGAAGCGGTGCGGCATCCGCAGTTGAAAGCACGGGAATTGGTGACTGAGGTGCCAAGGGGCGATGGTTCGACTCAGGCGCAGATGGCTTGCCCGTTGAAGTTTTCAGCAGGGCTGCCTGAGCCTCGGCATATCGGGGCGGGGCTGGGTGAGCATACCGATCAGGTGTTGGGGGCGTTGGGGTTCAGTGTTGAGCGGATCGAGGAATTACGGCGTGCCAGGGTGATTATCTAGCGTCTGTCCCGGCCCAATCGCAGGCAAGCCCGCTCCCACAGGGATCAGCTTTGATTACAAAATTTGTGAACGACTCCGACCGCTGTGGGAGCGGGCTTGCCCGCGATGAGGCCGGCCCAAACACCACAAATCTGACTTATTCGACCCGCATCTCGCCACTGAACACCAATGTGCTTCTGCACCGCCGACACAGATACCGCCGCCCCTGTCTCACCAAACCATGTCGCTGCGCCGAAAACGGGAAATCGCTGTCGGGGCACGGGCATTTGTAGATGTAGCGGGTCACGCTACGGCGTTTGACGTCGTAGGTGTGGCAGCGGTTGGGCGGCAGTTCGTAAACACCGCGCATGATCAGTTGCCACTCTTCGCCGTGAGGCTGGATGCGGTCGCCGAACAGTTGATGGGCGATCAGGTGCGCGACTTCATGCGCCACGGTCTGCTTGAGAAAGTCTTCGGTGTTTTCCCGGTACAGCTGCGGATTGAAACGCAGCAGGTTCTCGTGCAAATGCGCGACACCGGCTTTTTGCCCGCGCAGCTTGAGGCTCACCACGGGGCGTTTGAAAGGTCGTTTGAAAAAGGATTCGGCTTGTTGGAAACAGTCTTCGACGCGGGTATTGAGTTGCTCGGGCATGCTTGATGGATCTCCAGAGACGTCGAGTATGCCGCAACCCTCGGGACTTGCGAATCGCCGAGGAGCCGAATGGTCGTACCTCCTGCTCTTTCTTAGAGAGTAGAAGGCCGCCTTGCGGCGGCCTGTGTTGGCAGATCTTGTTTTTGGTGGGTGTGTTGCTAATTCGTATAGACCGGCCCCACGCCAAGTCCCCAGACAATCACCGTGAACGCCATGATTGCCACCAGCACCACCAGTCCTACGGCGAGCACCGAGCTTGAAAACAGGAATCCCTCGTCTGATGGAATGTTCATGAAAGTGGGTAGCCCCACATACAGCAGGTACACCGTGTAGCAGATGGCCGCGGTGCCGACGATCATCCCAAGCCACATGTGTGGGTACAGCGCCGCCAGACCGCCGATAAATAGCGGTGTCGCGGTGTAGGTCGCAAATGCAACGCAGCGTGCCAGGCTCGGGTTGGCGTCATAGGTGCGAGCCATCCAGTGGATGAACGCGCCCATCACCGCGACACCGCCGAGCATCGCCAGGTACGACATGATGGTCATCCACAGCGCGCTTTCCGTGGTCAGCATTACCGGCGCTCGACTACCAATGACCCAGCCGACCTGCGTGGTGCCGATAAACGCCGACACGGCAGGGATCGCCGCCAGAATCAAGGTGTGTGTGAGGTACATGTGGCTGATGCTTTCCTCCTGGTCGCCACGGATTTCTTTCCATTCCTGGTCAGGGTGGGTGAAGAGCCCCACTACGTGATGGATCATGCCAGTCACTCCTCTTGTTGTTGCCATCGCCCCCCAGCGGAGCGCTTACGGGCCAAAGTGGCCAGGTAAGTACAGGTCTGAATACGTATGCGACCTTATGCCGCAGTATAGAAAGGAGTTACCGGTAATAGTGCGAGGGGCTTAGAGCAAATCGCGCTGTAAACACTATTGTTAATCGCCGCCGGGTCTGTGCCGAATGAAACCTGTGGCGAGGGAGCTTGCTCCCGCTGGGACGCGAAGCGGCCCTGATGTTGTGTCAGGCAAACCGTGTCGGCAGGTTTTGCGACTGCTGCGCAGCCGAGCGGGAGCAAGCTCCCTCGCCACAGGGGTATGCTCAAGTCCTGTAAAGTGCAGGCTTCGCCCCGAAAAGGTTTTTGCGTAAAATGCCGGCCTTTCGTCACACCTCACGGATTTCGCGTCATGGGCACTCTTACGGTCAACCAGAACAAACTGCAAAAGCGCCTTCGCCGCCAGGCGGGTGAGGCTGTCGCCGATTTCAACATGATTGAAGACGGCGACAAGGTCATGGTCTGCCTGTCCGGTGGCAAAGACAGCTACACCATGCTCGACGTGCTGATGCATTTGCAGAAGGTCGCCCCGATCAAGTTCGAGATCGTGGCCGTGAACATGGACCAGAAGCAGCCAGGCTTTCCCGAGCATGTGCTGCCGGCTTACCTCAAAGAACTGGGCATCGAGTACCACATCGTCGAGAAAGACACCTATTCGGTGGTCAAGGAGCTTATTCCTGAGGGAAAGACCACCTGCTCGCTATGCTCGCGCCTGCGTCGCGGCACGCTCTACACCTTTGCCGATGAAATCGGCGCGACCAAAATGGCCCTCGGTCACCACCGCGACGACATCGTCGAGACGTTCTTCCTCAACATGTTCTTCAACGGTTCGCTCAAGGCCATGCCGCCGAAGCTGCGCGCCGACGACGGTCGCAACGTGGTGATCCGCCCGCTGGCCTACTGCAACGAAAAAGATATCCAGGCTTACTCGGACTTCAAGCAATTCCCGATCATCCCGTGCAACCTCTGTGGCTCCCAGGAAAACCTGCAACGCCAGGTGGTTAAAGAGATGCTGCAGGAGTGGGAACGCAAGACTCCGGGCCGTACCGAAAGCATTTTCCGCAGCTTGCAGAACGTGATCCCGTCGCAACTGGCGGACCGCAACCTGTTCGACTTCACCAACCTGCGCATCGATGAAACCGCCGCTTCGCGCTTCGTCAACGTTGTAAACCTCTAAACACAATCACTGTGGGAGCCAGCCTGCTGGCGATAGCGGTGGGTCAGACACATCATTATTGACTGACCCACCGCTATCGCCAGCAGGCTGGCTCCCACATGAGTCTATTCACTTACTCATCAGGAAAGGGCATGCGCGATTACAAGTGGCTGCACGAATACTGCTTGAACCGCTTCGGTTCGGCGGCTGAACTGGAAGCCCATCTGCCCGTTCCCAAGACCCCGGCGCAATTGCGCAAGATCAGTGACGACCGCTACCTCTCGACCATGGCGTTGCGGGTGTTCCGCGCCGGGCTCAAGCACAGCCTGGTGGACGCCAAGTGGCCGGCGTTCGAAGAAGTGTTCTTCAAGTTCGACCCGGAAAAAGTCGTGCTGATGAGCGCCGAACACCTCGAACGCCTGATGCAGGACGCGCGGATCATCCGCCACCTGGGCAAGCTCAAGAGCGTGCCGCGCAATGCGCAGTTCATTCTGGACGTGGCCCATGAGAAGGGCAGCTTTGGCGCTTTGATCGCCGAATGGCCGGTGACCGACATCGTCGGGTTATGGACCTATCTGAAAAAACACGGGCATCAGTTGGGCGGGTTATCGGCACCGCGATTCTTGCGGATGGTGGGCAAGGACACGTTCGTGCCGAGCTACGACGTGGTAGCAGCGCTGAGTGCACAGAAGATCGTCGACAAGGTCCCGACTAGTCTGAGGGACATGGCCACGGTGCAGAATGCGTTCAACCAGTGGCACGAAGAGAGCGGTGGGCGACCGATGAGCCAGATTTCGATGATGCTGGCTTACACAGTGAATCATTGAGACCGCATCGAATCCATCGCGGGCAAGCCCGCTCCCACAGGTATTGGTTTTGAGCACAAAATGTGTGAACGACCCCGGTCACTGTGGGAGCGGGCTTGCCCGCGATGGCGATATGTCAGGCGACAGAGATCTCGCCTTCACCCGCCAACTTGCGGTTCAACTGAAACCGCCACCGCACATACAACATTGCCGAGCAGAACACCGCCAGGCTCGCGCCCATCTCCAGTAAACCGAACAGCTGGCGGTTCGGGTCATACGCGGCCAATGCGCCTTTCATGAAATACAGGTTCACCACAAAACACATCCACGAATGCCCGCGGGCGCTGCCAACGATCATCCCCGGCGCCAGCAACAGCAGCGGCACCAGTTCGATCAGCAGAATCACCCACGGCCGCGCGCCATGCAGGTCGGCGAATATCAGGTAGTAGATGCACAGCAGTCCCACCAGGCCGAAAAAGCACAGCAGGCTGATAACGCGCATCGCCCGTACTCGCGGTTCGAGCCATTCGATGGAAGGCAGAATCTTCGGCTTTTTGGCCATTTCAGCTCACCAACTTTTGCGCAGTCTTCGCCAACCGCAGGCCCAAGGCGCGGCACAGCGCAACTTCGTGTTCATTCAAGCCGCTTTTGCCATCGGCCCCGGCGTGATGGCTGGCGCCATAAGGCGTGCCGCCACCGCGGGTTTCCAGCAGCGCCGACTCGCTGTAAGGCAGGCCGGTGATCAGCATGCCGTGGTGCAGCAACGGCAACATCATCGACAGCAGCGTGGTTTCCTGGCCGCCGTGCAGGCTCGCGGTGGAGGTGAAAACCCCGGCCGGTTTGCCTACCAGGGCGCCGGTCAGCCACAGATTGCTGGTGCCATCGAGAAAGTACTTCAACGGTGCGGCCATGTTACCGAAGCGGGTCGGGCTGCCGAGGGCCAGGCCGGCGCAGTTCTTCAGGTCGTCAAGGCTGGCGTACAGCGCGCCTTCATCGGGAATGTCCGGCGACACGGCTTCGCACTCGGTGGAGATCGCCGGCACGGTGCGCAGGCGCGCTTCCATACCGGATTGCTCGACACCACGGGCAATCTGCCGGGCCATTTCATTGGTCGAGCCACTGCGGCTGTAATACAGCACCAGAATGTACGGCGCACTCACGGCAGCAACTCCAGCACATTTTCCGGCGGACGGCCGATGATGGCTTTGTCGCCGACTTCGAGAATCGGTCGCTCCATGAGTTTTGGGTTCGCGGCGATGGCGGCGATCAATTGCGCCTCGCTCAGGCTGTTGTCGGCCAGGTTGAGGGTTTTGTACTCGTCCTCGCCGGTGCGCAGCAATTGCCGGGCGCTGATACCGAGCTTGCTCAGCAGGCTCTGGATTTGCGCGGCGTCCAGCGGGGTTTCCAGGTAGCGGACGACCGTTGGCGTCAGGCCACGGGCTTCGATGAGTTCGAGCGCACCGCGGGATTTCGAGCAGCGCGGGTTGTGATAAAGCGTCAGATCGGTCATGTGCGGGTCGCATCTTGCGTAAGGTGGCGGCTATTCTAACTGGGCGGCGCGTAATCCAGAACCTTGGGAGGCGATGGGTCGCAGGTGCATTCCATTTTTGACAAGGATCGAGACATGACAAGGCGACTGGCAGCGGCATTGGCGATTATGGGGGCGTTATTGCTGGGGGGCTGCGGCAACGACTATGGCGTCGACCAGAACGGTCACAAAGTCGCCGCCGAGCGTCTGGACAAACAATGGCTGGTGCTCAATTACTGGGCTGAGTGGTGCGGCCCGTGCCGTACCGAGATTCCCGAGTTGAACGTGCTGGCCGAGCAGCTCAAGGGCAAGAAGATCGGTGTGTTCGGGGTCAACTTCGACAATGTGCAGGGCGAAGACCTGAAAAGCGCCAGCGAGAAACTGGGGATAGCCTTCACCGTGCTAGCCCAGGACCCGGCCGACCTTTTCGAGTTGCCGCGCAGTGAAGCGTTGCCGGTGACTTACATCATTGATGACAAGGGCAAGGTGCGGGAACAGTTGATGGGAGAGCAGACGGCGGCGGGGGTGATGGCGAAGCTTGAGGCGTTGCAGGCGATTAACTGATCATAAGTGGACCTGTAGGAGCCAGGGGTGGGGGGGGGGGGGGGGGGGGGGGGGGGGGGGGGGGGGGGGGGGGGGGGGGGGGGGGGGG